>JACCRT010000056.1 GCA_013813355.1 Acidobacteriota bacterium
TCGTCAGGCGCGGGGTCGAGAGCACGCGGCCCTTGCCGGTGCGTTCGAGCGCGGCAAGCGCGACGTCGAGGTTGAAGGCGCCGTTAATCGATCCCATGGCGAGCTGCAGCGCGGAACTGGCCGCATCGGCGCCCAGGTTTACGCCGCCACCGACCGCTACGCTGTTGGGGAAGGCCAGGTTCGTGGTGTTGCCCAGTTCAGGCGCCAGGCGCCCGTTGAGCCCCCACTGCACGCCGATCGTCCGCGCGAAGTCCCGCGTGGTCTGCACGACCCGCGCCTCGACTTCGACTTGCGGCTCGGGCCGGTCCAGCGTCCCGATGAGATTGATCGCCGTCTCCAGGTTGTCGGGCAGGTCCGTGATGATCAACGTGTTGGTGCGGGTGTCCACCTGGATGTCACCACGTTTCGACAGTGAGGACTTCGTGATGAGCCCGGCGAGATCCGCGGCCAGCGCATAGGAGAGCGCGAAGGTCCGCACCTCCCGGTCACCGGCTAGCGCCTTTGCCTCTGCCAGCGTCGTGCGCTGTCGCTGTTCGTCCTCGAGCACCTTGAGCGGGGCGATCCGGATGACCGTGCCCTCGGCCTCGTACCCGAGCTGGTAGCTCCGGAGCACGATCTCCATGGCCTGGTCCCACGGCAGGTCGCGCAGCAGGAGGTCGACCGGTGTGGACGGTACGGCCGGGTCAATGATGATGTTGAGCCCGCTGTGCTCGGCAAACACGCGCAGCACGGCGCGGAGGTCGATGCCCGAAAAGTCGAGTGAGATCGGCGGGCCGGTGTACCGCCGCCCGCCTGGCTCCTGCTGCGGCGACATCATGGTCGAGCCGGGCGCGGGGCCCTGGGCACGAGCCTGCGGCGTCTGCGGGCCCCTCCCGGCGGCGGTGGCCAGTGCCGTCGTCGAGTCGGGCGTCTCGGCCAGCGCCATCGGCGCCGCCTCGAGCCGATTCGCGGCAGTGACCGGTGTAACGGGTCCGGCCGGAATGACGATGCCATCGGGTTCTACGAGCTTGAGCGTCGCGGCCGCGGCGGGCGCCTCGAAAACGACCGAGAGATCGCTGCCGTCCTGCCCGGCTCGCTCGACGAAGTACGTCGCGCCCTCCGTGACGTCCATGACGACGCGGGTGAGCAGCGGAGTGCGGCTGTTGAGCGTCACACGCACCGCGGTGACGAGCGATGAATCGACCAGCGTGCGCGCGGCTGCCCGCGGCGTGACGTCGGCGAAGTCCAGCACCACGCGTCGTGGGCCATCTGCTGTCTCGCTCACGTTGGAGGGCGTCAGCCGACCGTTGCCCTGGAGTGTGATCACGGTGCGCCCGCCCGCCAGAGACGTGCGGACGCTATTGAGGGCCGTCGCGACCGTGGGAGCGGCCGCCGTGGGCGCGCGATTGCCGGTCGCGGCCACCGGCATTGGCAGGTCGGCCGCGGCCGTCGCCGGCGGGTCAACCAGGGGGGTCAACTCGAGCCGGATGGTGCCGCGTGCACTGCGCACCTTGTGCTCTGACAGACGGGCCAGTGCGATGCGGACCCTGGCCACGGCTTTCCCGTCGATTGCGGTTCCGTCTTCCACCGTCACGGCGGCGATGGGATCGCGGCGCTCTACCGAGTTGGCGACCATCGTGGCCGAAACGTTGCGCATCTCGACGACGACGGTCAGCGGGTCCGGTCGGTGGACGCTGTAGGCCACCGGCTCGGATGCTTCAATCAGGACGGCACTTCCCTGCGATGACACGCCGAGCAGCCTGACCGGCGTCGAACCGGCCGAGAGCACAATGCCCCCGACCGACGCCAGTATGGCCATCAGCCACAGCCGCGCAGCCGGCGTGGCCGGCTTCGTATGCGGCACCATTCTCATCCGTGGCTCTCCTCGCCCGGTCTCAGGCTCTTCCGAATCTCACGCTGCTTCTGAAGCAGCAGGGGGTCGTTCACATCCTGCGAGAACACGACCTCGCCAGGGGTTACCGTCTTGACTGTCCCGTCCATCAGCCGATCCCCCGCCCGGAGCGTGTGGATCTTGCGGTCGGGGCCCTGGACGAGGGCATACAGGCCGCGCGCGTCGCGCACGATGCCTTTCACCATCACTTCATCGATCAGCACGCCCGGCAGGCCGAGTGGCCGCGACGTCGCTGAGCGCCCATCGACGCCTCGCCCCAGCAGGCTGATGAAAGGGTCGCGTCGGCCTCCGGAGTCGTAGGTAAAGGCCGGGGCAGGCGTTGCTTCGACCGGCTGCGGCGGCGCCTGCGCAGGCGCCTGGGCAGGCGGCTGCTGCGCGAAGACGGCGGGCGCAGTCACGAAGAGGCAGGTCACGGCGATGAATCTCAGGGCGCGGGTCATGATTAAATCCGGATTCACTACTTCAGGGAGGGCTGCTTCGGCACGACGTTGCGCGCACCGGCGGCGCCCGCCGTCCCTTCCTGCAGGACGAACGTCGTCGCGACCATCTCCGCGACGATTGTGGCCTGGGCATCCTGCGTCGGCCGCGTCCGCACATGGATATCGCCGACGTTGATGATGCGCGGAAACTTACTGATGCGCTCGAAGAACACGCCCATGTTGTGATACGTGCCCTCCACGCGCAACTTGAACGGCAACTCGGCGTACAGCGCCTGCTGCTTCGGTGCCTGCGGCGTGAAACCCTGGATACTCAGATTCGACTGTGTTGCCAGCCCCTGCACCCGCCGGAGAATGTCGGCGACGTCCTTCTCTTCAGGCAGCACGGCGCGCAGGCTGTCGAGCCGGTGTTCGAGCTCCACCACCTGCCCTTCGAACTCGGGCAGGCGCCTCGCGGTCGCCACGCCGCGGGCGACGTCCGCCTGCAGCGCGGTCAGCCGCGCCTGACGCGTCTCGATGTCGGCCTGCATGTCGACCGCGTGCAGGTGCCAGAAGCCGAACAGGGCGGCTCCCGCCACGAGGGCGAACGCGCCGAGCTGGCCGTACCACGGGAGCTTGCTGAGTGACAGTTCCATGAGTGCCCTGTTTCCTGCTGATGCCGTTCGGCCCGACCCGCGGGCCGCCGCGCGGCCTCGCTGCTGCCAGTTACGTCCCTGCGTCCTCGACGCGCGCCACGGTCGGCGTCCCTGCCGCAGGCGCCGAAGCCGGCGCTTCTGGGGTCTCGAAGCCCGCCCGGATTGAGAACTTGAAGATCTCGCCCGCCTTCTGGTTTGCCTCGACCTGACTATCGATGATGTCGATCGGCCGCCGGAACCACGGGCTGGCTTCGAGGTTCGCCACGAAATCCGACAGGCCCGACAGCGACGTCGTCAGGCCCGCGATCGAGAACTCGTCGCCCTTCTGCACTATCTCGGTGAGCCAGAGCCGATCGGGGATGGCCTTGCTGACCTCGTCGATGGCGTGGACGGGACCGCTCTGGCCCCGCCGCAACTGTTCGATCAGCGACACGCGCTGCTGCAGCTGTGCCCTGCGGGTCTCAAAGGTCTGCACCTGGGCGAGCACGCTGCGAAGCGCCTGCGTCTCGCGTTCGGCCGCGGTGATGTCGGCGTCGAGCCTGGCGGACTCCTGGTGCAGCGCCCAGTACCACCAGCCCATGCCGAGAAGCGTCACGAGGATGATGAGCGATGCGCCAAGCGTCACGCGGTGGGCGACAGGAATGGCGAGGCGGCGCGTGCTGCGCTCCCGCTCGACCGCCAGCAGGTTGATGCGAATCATCGGTCGCCTGCCTGACGCAGGGCCAGGCCGACGGCGACGGCGGCCGTCGGGCCGGCGTCCTCGGCGGTCATCCCCTGGAGCTTCTTCGGGTCGACGGTCACCCGCTTGAAGGGATCGAATGTCTCAACGGGCGCCCCGAATCGCTCCGTCAGCATCTCGATGAAGCCGTCGGCCCGT
Source organism: Acidobacteriota bacterium (assembly GCA_013813355.1). Lineage (GTDB taxonomy): Bacteria > Acidobacteriota > Vicinamibacteria > Vicinamibacterales > 2-12-FULL-66-21 > JACCRT01. Next base: position 3,841 of record JACCRT010000056.1, read on the forward strand.
GAGGCGCCGCCGCTGACCACGATTCGGTCGATCCGGTCCGAAGAGGCGGTGGCCTTGAAAAAGTCGAACGTCTTCTGAATCTCCAGAAGGACGTTGTCGCTGACGGCGCGCAGAACCGGCCGCGCATCCTCGAACGTGACCCCCTCGACCGCGACGCCGCGCTTCAACTGGTCCGCCTGCTCGTATGGCAGGCTCAACTCGCGCTGGAGCGCCTCGGTGTAGGCATTGCCGCCAATCGAGATGTCGCGGGTGAACACCGACTGGCCGCCGTTCAGGATATTGATATTGGTGGCACTGGCGCCGGCGTTGAGGAGCACGACCACCGCGCCTGGCTCGATCCCGTAATTGACCTCGTAGGCGTTCTGGAGCGCGAAGGCGTCGACGTCGACGACCACGGCCGTGCGCCCGGCCTGCGCAATGACCCCCGTGTAGTCCGCAATTTTTTCCTTCTTCGCTGCCACGAGGAGGACGTCCATCGTGCCGCGGGCGGCGTCACCGGGATCGACGATCTGGTAGTCGAGGTTGACGTCCTGGATGTCAAACGGGATGTACTGCTCGGCCTCCCAGTAGATGGACTCGGCCAGTTCGGCCTCCGTCATGACCGGAAGGGTAATTTTCTTGACGATGACGGCATTGCCCGACAGCGACGCGACCACGTCCTTCGTCTTGATCCCGCCGCCGTCGAACAGCCGGCGAATCGCATCCGCCACGGCGGCGCCATCGATGATGGCCCCGTCGACAATGCTGTCGGGCGGCACGGGCTCGGTCCCGAACGCCGTGACTTTGTAGCCTTTGCCTGCCGGCTTGAGCTCGACCGCTTTGACCGCGCTCGAACCGATATCCAGGCCGACCAGGGACTTCGCTCTGCGAAACACCAGGGTGTCCTTCGTTGAACTGGCCGTAGATGGCCCTTCACGAGACGTTATTGCTGACTGTTCTGGAGGTACTTGCGGCAAGGAGGGTGCCACGCGCGTCCGGCACTGTTTTCGGAGGAACGGCGCGGTTTCAGTAGATGAGATCGCCGGGAAGTTTCGGACCACTGCGACGATTTCGTCAGAGGATCACGAAATCGTAACGAAGAGCCAAAATACCAGTGGCGTGCCCGCGGGTCCAGCGTGCCCCAGCGAGGCGGAACCTGGTTCCCCTCGGGGTCGCTGCTGCCCCTGGGTCAGCGGTTGACAATCCCCTTAATCATCAGTATCCTCTTGGATTGCCGTCCTTTGAATGGAGCCGCCTGGCGCCGCTGACGCGCCCGCCGCGCCGCTCGTAACTGTAAGTCTGAAGGCCGAAAGGGTTCTCATGGGTTCGTTCGTTCCCAGTGCCGGGAGTATCGTGCGCCAGTGGTACGTGATTGATGCCGACGGGATGGTTCTCGGCCGGATTGCGACCGAGACCGCGCGCCTGCTCCAGGGCAAGCACAAGCCGGTCTACACGCCGCACATCGACACCGGCGATCACGTCGTCATCGTGAACGCGGCGAAGGTCAAGCTCACCGGCCGCAAGGAAGAACAGAAGCTGTACCGGTATCACAGCGGGTACGAAGGTGGCCTGCGCGAAGAGCGCGCCAAGGACGTCCGCCAGAAGAACCCGGTCCGGATGGTGGAAGAGGCCGTGCGCGGCATGCTGCCCAAGACCAAGATGGGCGACGCGATGTGGCGCAAGTTGAAGGTCTATGCCGGCGCGGATCACCCGCACGCGGCGCAGAAGCCGCAGGCACCCAGGACAACCAAGCGCGAGGTCGCATAACGTGGCAGCAGCAATTCAATATTACGGCACGGGCCGCCGGAAGACGTCGACCGCCCGTGTGTTCCTCCGGCCCGGCAACGGCGGCATCGTCGTGAACCACAAGCCGATCGAGCAGGCCTTCCCCACCGAAGCACTTCGCACCCAGATCAAGCAGCCGATGGCCGTGACCGAAACGGCCGACAAGTTCGATATCCTCGCGACCATCGCGGGCGGCGGCATCGCGGGGCAAGCCGGGGCGTTGCGGCTGGGCATCGCGCGGGCGCTGGTCGAGTACAACCTCGAACTGCGGCCCCGGCTCAAGAAAGAAGGCTTCCTGACGCGCGACGCGCGCATCAAGGAGCGCAAGAAGTACGGACAGAAGGGCGCGCGCAAGCGCTTCCAGTTCAGTAAACGGTAATGGGAGGCAGCTTGACCGGCATCGCGTTGAAGGACTTGCTCGAGGCGGGTGTCCACTTCGGGCACCAGACGAAGCGCTGGAATCCGAAGATGAAGCAGTACATCTTCGGCGAGCGCAACGGGATCTACATCATCGACCTGGCCAGGACCGCGCGCCTGTTCCGCGAGGCGGAGCAGTTTGCGGCCAACCTCGCTGCCGATGGTCGCACGATCCTCTTCGTGGGCACCAAACGCCAGGCGCAGGACGCGATCGCCGAAGAGGCCCAGCGCTGCGGCATGTTCCACGTGAACCAGCGCTGGCTCGGGGGGCTGCTCACCAACTTCACGACCATCCAGCGCAGCCTCGGACGACTCCGCGACCTCGAAGCGATGGAAACCGACGGCCGCTACGAGACGCTCTCGAAGAAAGAGATCTCCCAGATCGAGAAGGAGAAGCGGAAGCTTCAAAAGAACCTCGACGGCATTCGCCACATGTCGCGGCTGCCCGACGCCCTCTTCGTCGTCGATACCCGCAAGGAAAAGATCGCGGTCGACGAGGCGCGGAAGCTCAAGATCCCGGTCATCGGGATCGTCGATACCAACTGCGACCCCGACGAGGTCGACTACGTGATTCCCGGTAACGACGACGCGCTGCGCGCGATTCGCCTCTTCGCGTCGCGCATCGCCGATGCCGTCCTCGGCGGTCGCGGGATCCGCGAGTCGGCCAGGGCCGAGGAGAGCGCCGAACTCGAAGGTGATGAACGGAATCGGCGTGGACGGCCGCGCCAGGCGCGCCCGGAGCAGGCCACGACCCCGGCCTCAGTGTAGCGTCCGGCCA
>JACCRT010000015.1 GCA_013813355.1 Acidobacteriota bacterium
AGGTGCTCGAGGACGGCGTTCCGCAGAGCATCGCGACGTTCGAACAGGTCATCGTGGCACCCGCGGGCCCCCAGGCAACGAGAAGAGAGCCCAACACGATCGAGGCAGCCCGACAACTGGCCGCCAATCCCCGCAACCGCGTCTTCGTGCTGTTTCTCGACGTCCCGCACGTCACGGTCGACGGGGCGTGGCATTCGCGCGAACCTCTAATCCGCCTTATCGACAACACGCTCGGCGACGACGACCTGGTCGGCATCATGACGCCGGCGATGTCGGCCGCCGACGTGGTCCTGGCCAGGAAGACGGACGTCCTCGCCGCCGGGCTGCGGGACCGCTGGCCGTGGGGCGAACGCCACACCCTCCAGAGAACCGCCAGGGAGCAGGAGTACGAGGCCTGTTATCCCTGGGAGCAGACCCGCGGGGTCGTTGAGGAGATGGTCGCCCGGCGTCGCGAACGCACCACGCTCGACGCGATGCAGGAACTGGTTCACTACCTGTCGGGCATCCGGGAGGAGCGGAAGGCCATCGTCACCGTCACCGAGGGCTGGCTGCTGTATCGCCCGAACAGCGACCTCACGCGGCTGCGGATCATCGATCCGCGCACCGAGACGTACGAGCCCGTGCCCGGCAAACCCGAGATCGGCGTCGGGCCGGACGGGCGGATGCGCATGGGCGCGGATCCCACCAGGGGACCGACGCAACGCTCGCGGCAGGAGTGCGATCGCGACCGCCTCGCACTGTCGGCCCTCAATAACTTTGACCACCTTCGCCGGATCATCGACGACGCCAACAGGTGGAATACGTCGTTCTACACGATCGATCCCCGCGGGCTGCCGGTGTTCGACGCGCCCATCGGGCCGGCAGCCCCGCCGCCGCCGCACATCGACGCGGCGAACCTCCGGAACCGCCACGAGACCATGCGGATGCTGGCCGAGAACACCGACGGTCTGTCGGTGATGAACAACAACGACCTGGACGCCGGCCTGAAGCGAATCAGCGACGACCTGACCTCGTATTACCTGCTGGGCTACTACTCGACGAATACGAAGTACGACGGGCGATTCCGCGCGATTGATGTGAAGGTCACGCGGCCCGGGGTCCAGGTCCGTGCGCGCCGGGGATACCGCGCGGCGACCGAGGAGGAAGTCAGGACCGCACGGGCCGTGGCCGCCCCCGCGGTGCCGGAGCCGATTGCGGCCGTCCAGGCGGCCATTGCCGGCCTCGCGCGGCTGCGGTCAGACACCAGCTTCAGGGTGCACGCCGCGCCCTCCGCAGGCGAGGCGGGCAGTGTGTCGACGATCTGGGTGGCAGGGGAGTTACGGCCCGGCGGACCCGCCGGCGCAACGTCGAGCAGCCAGGCAACGGCTGAAATACAGGTCACCGGTGGCGCCGCCGGCACCGCGCGCGTGCCGCTCGCGGCGGGGCAGCGGGCGTTCCTGGCCCCCGTCACGCTGGACCAGCCCGTGTCATCGGGGCACCTCGACGTGCGCGTACGGCTCCAGGGGGCCGGCATGGCGCAGACAAGCGTCGTCAGGCTAGCGGTCGGCCCCGCGGCGGCACTGCTGTTCCGGCGCGGGCCATCCACCGGTAACCGGATGCAACCGGCGGGTGACGTCCAGTTCAGCCGGACGGAGCGCGCCCGCCTCGAGATCCCGCTCGCAGGTGGTGACATGTCCGCGGCAGGGCGTGTGCTCGATCGGAATGGACAGACGCTCACCGTCCCTGTGACTGTCGGCCATCGCACGGACGACGAGACCGGGCAGCGCTGGCTCACGGCCGACGTGACGCTGGCGGCGCTCGGTGCCGGGGACTATGCAATCGAGGTCCTGATGGGTCCCGCGGAGGCGCAGCAGCGGGTGTTGACGGCAATCCGCGTCACGCGGTGAGACCGGGGATTGCCAGAACAGCGCCAGCACTGATGAGCGACGGCTGGCGTGCCAGCCGCAGTGCACTCGGTGTGTTGGCAGTGAGGAGCGAAGGCTGGAGCGGGCTACGGGAATCGAACCCGTCTAGCTGGCTTGGGAAGCCAGAGCATTACCACTATGCTAAGCCCGCATCAGCCGGCGATTGTACCACGAGTGGGGAGCGGTGGGGTGAGCGCCGCCGCGCCGCTCACGCGCGGATGAAGGCGAGGACTTCGTCGCGCTTCCGCTCCATCAATTCCGGCGTGGTCGCTTCCAGGTTCAGGCGCAGGAGCGGTTCCGTATTCGACGCCCGCACATTGAAGTGCCAGTCCGGGTACTCGACCGACACGCCGTCCATCGTGTAGCTCCTGCCGTCGGTGTACCGCGCGGCCAGTCCATCGATCTTGGCCTGCACGGTTTCCATGTCACCCACCTTGGTATTGATCTCGCCCGAGAGGAAGTACTTCTCACGCAGCGGCGCCAGCAGCGCGTGGAGCGTCTGCCGCTTACGCGACATCAGCTCCAGGATGAGCAGCGCCGGAATGAACCCGTTGTCTGCAAAGAAGTAGTCCCTGAAATAATAGTGCCCGGTGACCTCGCCACCAAAGATGGCGTTTTCTTCCCGCATGCGCCGCTTGAAGAACGCGTGGCCAACGCGGTTCATCAGCGCCGTGCCGTTGTATTTCGCGACGATGTCTTTCACCGCGTAGCTGGCCCTCACGTCGTAGACCACCTTCGCGCCCGGATGCCGGAGGAGAAAGGCCTCCGCAAGCAGCGCCGTCACGAAGTCACCCGCGATGAACTCGCCGGTGCCGTCGATGAAGAAGCAGCGGTCCGCGTCGCCGTCCCACGCGATCCCGATGTCGGCCTTGTCCCGCACGACCCGTTCGACGATGTCGCGGCGGTTCTCCTCGATCAGGGGGTTCGCCTCGTGGTTCGGAAACGTCCCGTCCACGTCGAAGCAGAGCGTCGTCACTTTGCAGGGCAGCCGCTCGAAGAGCCTCGGGGCGATCAAGCCTGCCATGCCGTTGCCGGCGTCCAGCACCACGTGGAACGGCTCGATGATGGATGGATCGATGAAGGACATGACGTGCTCGACGTAATCGTCGAGCACATCCTTCCGGGACAGCGCGCCGGGAGCCGCGGCGGGCGGGGGCAGCGTGCCTGATGCAATCATGTCGCGGATGTCGCCGATGCCAGCATCACCGCTGAGCGGAAACGCCTCCCGCCGCACCAGCTTGATGCCGTTGTACTCACCCGGGTTGTGTGACGCCGTGATCTGCGCGCCGCCGTCGAGCCCGTCGCGCGCCACGGCGAAGTACATCATGTCGGTGCCCATCATGCCGTAGTCGACCACGTCGGCACCCTGCTCGCGCGCGCCTTCGATGAACGCAGCCGCAACCGAGGGGGACGACACCCGCATGTCGCGCGACACCGCGATGCGCGTCGCGCCGAGATACGCCACCAAGCCGCGGCCAATCAGGCGCGCCGCGTCCTCGTTGATCTCGGAAGGGTAGAGGCCGCGGACGTCGTACGCCTTGAAAATCGTCGGATTGATGCTCATAGTCTGCTGTAGTCGGTGATGACGGTCTTGTCGCCGAGCACGACCGGTGTTTCGATGGCGGCGTTGCGGCCGATGTGGCAATTACGGCCGAGGAGCGCGCCGCGGACCACCGCTTCAGTGCCGATCCGGCCGTTCGGCCAGATGATCGAACCGTCAATGACGGCGGATTCCTCCACGTGCGTCTGTCGGCCGATCACAGAATAGGGCAGCACCCGGGCGCCTGCTTTGATGACCACCCCTTCGTCGATGAAACAGGGCCTTTGAAGGTCGACCCCCGGGTCGATCTTCGCCTCCGGCGACACGAAAGCCGCCCCGGCGCCGATCGTATCAAACGGGGGCGCGATGAACCGGCCGTCCATGATGTCGCGATGGACCTGCAGGTACTTCGCCGGCGTGCCGATGTCGATCCAGTATCCGTCGTGCACGAACGCCACGAAGGTCTCGCCGCGTTCGATGAGCGACGGGAAAAAACTGCGCTCGATGGACCACGCGGTGTCTTTCGGGATCCGCTCGAAGGTCTCCGGCTCGAGCACGTAAATGCCGGCGTTGATCGTGTTGCAGGTAATCTCGCTGTCGCCCGGCTTCTCGAGGAATCGGCTGACATTCCCATCCGCGTCGGTTTCGACCAGGCCGTAGGCTCTCGGATTCTCGACCGGTGTCAGCACGATGGTGGCCTTCGCCTTCCGCTCCCGGTGCAGCCGCAGGACCGCGCCGAGGTCCACCTGGGTCAGCACGTCCCCGTTGAACACCACCACCGAGTCGGTCAGCGAATCGCCGGCGTACCGCACGGCCCCCCCCGTGCCCAGCGGGACCGGCTCCACGACGTAGCGCAGGCGAAGCCCGAGACCTTCCCCCTCACCGAAGATCTCCTCGATGCGCCGGGGCTGGTAATTCAGGCTGAGGATGACCTCGTCAATCTCCGGAACCTGCCGGAGCAGATCGATCTGGTAATAGAGAAACGGCCGCCCCAGAATCGGGACGATGGGCTTCGGCGTGTGGACGGTCAGCGGGCGGAGCCGCGTACCCTTACCGCCGGCGAGGAGTATGGCCTTCATAGCGACTAACGATCATACAATGCATGCGACGGAATGATGAATCTTCCGAACCTGATCACCCTGGGCCGGATCTTCCTCGTGCCGCTGCTGGTCGTCGTGCTGTTGACGCGCTTCGAGGGGCGTCTCATCCTCGGCGTACGGAAGGAACTGGTCGGCGCCGCCATTTTCGGCATCGCCGCGCTGACGGACTGGCTCGACGGCTATCTCGCCCGCCGGAACAAGCAGGTGACGACGCTCGGCCAGTTGCTGGACCCGCTGGCCGACAAGCTGCTCATCACCGCAGCCTTCGTGTCGCTGGTCCAGATGGATCTCGCCCCGGCCTGGATGGTGGCCGTCATACTGGGACGCGAGTTCGCCGTGACGGTGCTGCGCAGCATCGCGCATTCCCGTGGCGTCGTCATCGCCGCCTCACCGCTGGGTAAGTTCAAGATGATTTCCCAGGTCGTGGCCATCCTGCTGCTGATCCTGGGCGATCACCACCTGCAACAGTTCTTCGTCCTTGGGGAAATCGCGCTCTGGGTGGCCGTCGTCGCCGCCGTCGTGTCGGCCGTGGACTACTACCGTCGATTCAACCACGTGCTGGCCGGTTCCCCCGGGTAGGACACCTCCAGCCTTCAGCCTTTCATCTGTGCACCGCGACGCTGTCGCCGACGTAGACCGCGTCGCGGGAGCTATCGATGTAGACCAGGGCGGTCGCCGGGCTGACCGTGATGACCGTTGCCTCGGCAACCAGCTCCACGGGCCCACCCTCGACGACCGGGCGGAAGACGGTGAGGCGCTGGCCCGGACGCACGTCATGGTTGCTCCCGCGGTTCAGTACCATCAGCGCGCCTGCCGCCCCGACGTGCCGCCGTTCGTTTCCCATGAGGACCCGGCCTGGATCTGAAAAATCGGGGTGTCCACGGGCGATCGGTGTGGGGATGACCGGCAACACGAACGGCTCCAGGTAATCACCTGAGGTGATCCCGTCGCATGCATGGAGGATGCGCGCGCTCGAGACCGCGGGGCCGACCTGCTCGAGCCGGACCCATCCGGCGGTCTGGATACTCACGTGCGCCGCCCGGCCCCGTGCAGGTTCCAGGAACGGATCCCTCAGCGCACGCCGCACGAAAAACTCCTGGCCAGCCGCCAGGCCATCGCTGCTGCCCGCGTTCAGGATCACGACGTCGTCGGGGCCAAAGAGCGAGCGGCCGGCCGCCTCCCCCGTGATGATACGCACCCGGCCGATCGGGTGCCGGGCCGCGGCCTGCGGGCCACAGGCCATCTCACGGGCGGTGTCGCGCTCGACCGGCCGTGCCGCGCTCCACTGTGCCGCCGAGGCAGGCGGTGGCGCGGCGAACGCCGCGACGGCCGCGACCGCAAGCGCCGGCAAAAAGCTGTTAGCGGACATCTCCAGTCTCTCCCTGCTTCTTGGCGAGCAGTGCCCGGACTTCGGCGGACTGCTGGCGGGCGGCGTCAAGATGCTCGCTCTGCTCGAATTCCTCAATCAGCCGTTCGAGGAAGGGCAGGGCTTCGAACGGGCGGTCAATGCGCAGGAGTGCCTGCGCCATGTAGAAGTACGCCGCGTCGCGATAGGTGTACTCCGGATCGTTCTTGAGCAGCCCGGTGAAGCGTTCGATGGCGCCCGGGTACCACCTCATACGGTAGTACTGCAGACCGACATTGAATTCCGCCTGGCCAAGGCGGTCCTTGGATTCCCTGAGCCGCTGGCGCGCCTCTGGCAGCAGCGGGCTGTTGGGGTAGCGCTGCACGAACAGCGTGAATTCGGTGATCGCCTCCTTCGTCTCGGTCTGGTCACGGTACGGGTTGCGCATCTGGCCGAAGTGCGCCATCCCCAGCTGGTACTGCGCGTAGTCCGCCCGCGCGTGCGTCGGGTAGAACGACAGGAACTCCCGGTACTCGTTGATCGCGAGGAGCTGCGATTCGAGCGTGTTCTCCCCGAGGTAACTGTCGCCGATCCCGAGCTTCGCGTCGGCACGGAAGGGGCTCTGCGGGTAGCTGTCGACGAGCTGCCGGAAGTATTCGCGCGCCGTGAACCAACGCCGGGCGTTGAGCGTCTCGGTGCCACGCTCCCAGAGAAACTTGTCGGGTTCCAGCGTGCCGACCGGCGGCCGGGTGGAGGCAGTGGTACAGGCCGCGAGCGCGCAGAGCAGGGCCAGGGCCAGGGCGCCGCGCAGACGGGGCGCGGCGAACTGCCACGAAGGCGAATCAATCGCGCAGGTCACGCGCGCACGGGTGTGGTCGAGAGCCATCGGTATTCCGCTTCAATCCCTTCTTCGAGCGTTACGGTAGGGGCGAACCCAAGGTCTGCGCGGGCCAGCGTCGTGTCGGCGTACGTATCCCGCATGTCGCCCAGCTGGGCCGGCTCCCGCCGGATCTCGAGCGGCCGCCCCGCCAGCCGCCCGATGATCTCGAGCACGTGGTTCACCGACACGCGGGAACCGCCGCCGATGTTATAGGCCCGACCGGGAACCCCCTGGTCGCCGGCCGCCATCGTCGCGGCGACGGCATCCTTCACGAAGGTGAAGTCGCGCGTCTGCTCGCCGTCGCCATAGAGTGTTATGGGCGCGCCGGTGAGTGCCGCCCTGATGAATCGGTTGAAGGCCATGTCGGGACGCTGTCGCGGACCATACACGGTGAAGTAGCGGACCGACGTCGTCGGCACGCCGTGGTTCACGTGATACAGGTAGCAGAGCTGCTCGGCGGCGAGCTTCGTCACGCCATAGGGCGACACCGGCTGGGGCAGGGCGTCCTCGCGCATCGGAATCGACACGTTGTCGCCGTAGAGCGATGAGCTCGAGGCGTACACGAACCGGTGCAGCGGGCGCCCCGCGCACGCCTCGAGAAGCTGCTGGGAGGCGTCCACGTTGTTGTCGGTATAGATGCGGAAGTCGGCCCCCCAACTCTTGCGGACGCCGGCTTGCGCCGCGAGGTGGAACACGTGCGTGACCCCGTCGAGGAGCCTCCGGAGGTCCGTGTCCTGGAGTCTCGCCTCGACGAAGTGGAACCCTTCCCGCCCGCGATTCGCGTCCAGGTTCGACTCCTTCAGCGACCGCGGGTAGTAGTCGGTGAAGCAGTCGATTCCGATGACGTCGGCACCGCGGTCGAGCAGCGCGCCTGTCAGATGCGAGCCGATGAAGCCGGCCGCGCCGGTCACGAGCGCCTTCATACTAACACCTCCCGGATCCGCGGTGGCAGGCGGCAGGGGCGTCCCGCCGGGTCGACGGCCGCATGCACGGTCCGCCCGGCAGCCGCGACCACGCCGTCGGCACGCCGCACGACTTCATACCTGAACTCCATCCGCGCGGGTGACAGCATTCGGCCCTGTGTCCTCACGTCCAGCTCGTCATCGTACTTTGCCGGACGCCGATACTCGCAATGTGCCTCGATGACGGGCAACGACACGCCCGCCGCCTCCATCTCGCGGTAACTCCAGCCGAGGGACCGCAGCAGGTCCGTGCGCCCCACCTCAAACCACACGAGGTAATTCGCGTAGTAGACCACGCCCATCGTGTCGGTCTCGGCGTACCGCACGCGCACGGTGGAGATCGACTCGCACGGCCCCGTCACCGGGCCGCCAGGGCCGCCTCGGCCGCCGCCCGCAGCCCTCGCGTCGCCGCCTCCGCATCCGGACTGCCGAAGATCGCCTGCCCGGCGACAAGGATCGTCGCCCCGGCCGCGACCACGCGCGCAACCGTGGTGGCATCCACGCCGCCATCGACTTCGATGGGGGCAGGGTTCCCGTTCTTCTCAAGCAATTCGCGCACGGCCCGGATCTTAGACTCGCTGCGCGCGATGAAGGTCTGCCCCCCGAACCCGGGATTCACCGACATGACCAGCACGTGGTCCACATCGCCGGCCACGTCCTCGAGCGCCGAAACCGGTGTGGACGGGTTGATTGCCACGCCGGCCCGGGCCCCCAGGGCCTTGATGAGGTGCAGGGTCCGGTGCAGGTGCGGCAGGACCTCGGCGTGCACCGAGACCATCGCGGCGCCGGCCGTGACGAACTCCTCGACGAACCGATCCGGCTCCTCGATCATCAGGTGGACGTCGAGCGGCACCCGGGCGACCTTGTGGATGGCACGAACGACCGGCACGCCGATCGTGATGTTCGGCACGAAATGGCCGTCCATCACGTCGACGTGGATGAGATCCGCGCCGCCTCGTTCGACCGCCGCGATGGCCGCGCCAAGCGCGGCGAAATCAGCCGACAGGATCGAGGGCGCGATCTGCACGCGAAATCGGCCGCTCACCGGCTCACCTCGAGCGAGATCGGCTCGCCGGGGGCAATCTGGAATCCCGCCTGCGGGTTCTGCCGGATCACGATCCCTGCCGGGACACCCGGATACGGATGGTCCCCCACCACGGCCACGCGGAACCCGCGGGCGCGGAGCAGGTCGGCCGCCCGCTCGCCGTTGATCCCGATCAGGTCCGGCATCACGAACGTTGCCCCGCGCTCGCCGTGGTTGACGAGCAGCGACACCTGCATCGCGGTCGTCCGTGGCGGCGGGTTCTGCGCAATCACCGCGCCGGCAGGGTAGTCGCCCGAGCGGATAGCCGCCACCGGCCCGAGTTCGAGCCCCTCCTGCGAAATCCTCAGCTGTGCCGCGCGCTCCGACTCCCCGGCCACCGCGGGCACGATCGTCGATCGCGGCCCGGCGCTCAACCAGACCCGGATACTGCGCTCGTGCCTGGTCCGCAAGCCGGCATGGGGTTCCTGCGCCACGATTTGCCCGGCCGGAACCGTTGAATCGGTACGACGCCCCTCCTCGATGCGCAGGTTCAGGCCCGCCTCGGTCAGCACCGCGGTCGCCTCGTTCACCGTCTTACCCGCGAGCACCGGCACCACGACCTCGCGGGTCTTGAGCGCCACGCGCATCGCCGCGGCCGCAAACAGCAGGTAAGTGCAGAGGAGCGCGCCACAGAGCAACAGGATCTTGCCTGCGCCCCAGACACGGGACTTGAGGGCCATGAACTTCGAAAGTTTAGCGCAAGTCCTTAGTTTTCACCAGCATGGCGGCAAAGAAGCCTTCAAGGCCATCGCGGAATGGCGTCGTCTGGAAGTACCCGGCGTCCGAGACGAACCGCTGGAGTGCCGCTGGATGCGCCGCAGCAGGTGCAGGCTGAAGACTCGCGTCCTCCTTCAGAACCGCCTCAACGACCTCTTCATTCTCCTCGGGCTCGCTGGAACAGGTCGCGTAGATGAGGCGCCCGCCGGGCTTCACGACGCGCGCGGCTTCCCGGAGCATGGCCCGCTGCACGCCCGCAAGCCTGGGCAACTCGTCCAGCCTTCGACGCCAGCGGATCTCCGGGTCCCGCCGCAGCGTGCCGAGGCCGGAACACGGGGCATCCAGGAGCACCGCGTCGAAGGCCGGGCGGAACGGAAGAGCCCGCGAGACGTCGGCCTGGACGAGACGAACGCATGAGGCGGCCGACTCCCGCACCGTGCGGGCCAGGAGCGCGACGCGGCGGCTTCTGACGTCCAACGCCACGAGTCGTCCCGCGTCTTCCATCATCGCCGCCATCGCGGTGGTCTTGCCCCCAGGCGAAGCGCACGCATCGAGCACCGTCTCCCCGGGCCGCGCGCCGACGAGCAGGGCCACGAGCTGCGACGACTCGTCCTGCACGACGAACCGGCCGCTGCCGGCAAGCGGTGTCAGCAGCGGGTTCCCCGAACGAACGACGAGGCCGTCCGGAGCGAACCGGGTGGGCTCGGTGGTGACGCCTTCGGCCGCGAGGGCGGCCGCCAGCGTGTCACGGTTCGCTGCAAGGGTATTCGTCCGCAGCGTCAGCGCGGCCGGGGCGTTGTCGAACTGCGCCCAGGCCTCGGCCGCGGCGAAGCCGTAGCGGTCGAGCCATCGCGCGGCCAGCCACGCGGGATGCGAGAGGGCCGTCGCAAGGTAGGCAATGGCGGCGTCGCGGGTGCCGCCTTCTTCGGGCCTCGCGGGAAGGGGCAGCGTCCGCCGTTCGCGTGAGATACGGCGCAGCACGGCGTTGACCAGCCCCGACGCGCTCTTCTTGCCCGCCTTCCTCACCAGGTTCACGGCGTCGTTGACCGCGGCCGAGGCGGGAACGCGATCGAGGTGCAGAAGCTGGAACGCGGTCAGCCGCAGCACGTCGACGACCTCCGGGTCCAGCTTGCCGACCGGCCGCCGGGCGAACGCTTCGATCACGTGGTCGAACGCGCCCATCCAACGCAGCGTCCCGGTGACGATCTCGCCGGCCAGCGCGCGGTCGCGCTCGTCGGGCAGTGACGTGCGCACACGCGCGAGGGCCGACGGCAGGTCTGCGCGCCTCGACGTGACGGCGCGCAGCGCGTCGTAGGCGGCCTGCCGTGCCGGGGCAATCATGCCGGAGTGGCCAAAGCGCCGGGCTCCACCCGGCGGCCGGCCAGGAACTCGCGCGCGCTCATGACACGCTTGCCTTCCGGCTGCAGCGCGAGAATCCTGAGCGCCCCGTCGCCGGTGGCGACGAGCATGCCGGTGCCGTCCGCCGAGAGGACCGTTCCGGGAGTGGCGTTGCCCGGGACCGCCGCCGACGGCTCCGGACGGGTGGCGTGCAGCAGGCAGCGATGCCCCGCAATGAGCGTTGACACCAGCGGCCAGGGCTGCAGGCCGCGGACCCGGTTGTGAAGCTCGCGCGCCGGCCGCGACCAGTCGACACGGCCCTCCTCCCGCGCAATCTTCGGCGCGTACGTCGCCGCCTGGTGGTCTTGCGCTGTTTCCACGGCGCGCCCCTCCGCGAGCTGATCCAGCACGGCGAGGAGCCGCTCCGCTCCGAGCGCGGCGAGCCTGCGCTCGACGTCCGGGCTCGTCTCGTCGGCCCCGATCGGCACGCGAGCGACGTCCAGCATGGCGCCCGCGTCGAGTTCGCTCACCACGCGCATGATCGTAACGCCGGTTTCCTCGTCGCCGGCCATCACGGCCCGGTGGATCGGCGCCGCTCCGCGATACGCCGGGAGGATGGAAGCGTGCACGTTGACCATTCCCAGGCGCGGCAGCTCGAGCAGCGCATCCGGAAGAATGCGGCCGTACGCCGCCACCACACCGATGTCGGGTGCGTACGGCCGCAGCGCCTCGAGAAACACCTCGTCCTTCAAACGGGTGGGTTGCAGCACCGGGATGCCGTGCGCGTCGGCGACCCGCCGTGTCGGCGTGTGCGCAACCTGCTGACCACGGCCGCGCGGCCGATCCGGCTGCGAGACGAGCGCGACGACGGCGTGCCGCGACTCGATCAACGCCTCGAGTGTCGGCACCGCGAACTCCGGCGTGCCGAAGTACACGACCCGCAGGGCGCCGTCCGCTACCATCTGCCGCCACGCTTCAGTTTCTGGATGCGCCGGACGATCAGGTCGCGCTTGATCCCCCGCAGGCGATCGATGAACACCGTCCCCTCGAGGTGATCCATCTCGTGCTGGAACGCCCGCGCCAGCAGGTTGGTGCCTTCGATGGTTCGTTCGCGCCCGGCCCGGTCGAGCCCGCGCACCACCGCTCGGGACGGTCGCACCACGGTCGCGCTGAAGCCGGGAGCACTGAGGCACCCTTCCTCCTCGAGCTGCACCCCCTCGCGTTCGATCCAGACGGGGTTCACCATCGTAATGAGACCCTCGGGATCACGACCGACCGACAGGTCGATCACGAACACTCGCAGCGGCACACCCACCTGCGTCGCCGCCAGACCAATCCCGGGTGCCGCGTACATCGTTTCCACCATGTCGTCGACGAGCCCCTGCAGCTGCTCGTCGAAGACGGCGACCTCCGAGGAGGCACGATGGAGGTCGCGTTCTCCATAGCGCAGGATCGGCCGGATCATGCGCGGGGCTGGAAGCGGGCACCGATCCGCAGGCCGGTGTCGGCCATCGCCTGGTCCAGCCTGCCGATCGAGTCGCCGCCGAACCGCTCGAGCAGAGCCCCGGCGAGCACGAGGGCGAGCATCGCCTCGCCGACGACGGCCGCGGCCGGGACGGCGCAGACGTCACTTCGCTCGATCGCCGCGACGGCCGGTTCCATGGTGTCCAGATCGACGGACCGCAAGGGCTTCATCAGTGTCGCGATCGGCTTCATCCAGGCCGATACCCGGACGTCCTCGCCGTTGGTCACCCCGCCTTCGAGCCCCCCGGCCCGATTCGTCGGACGCGCCAGCCCGACCGCGCGGCGGCCGCCCTCGTCGGGCACGATCTCATCATGGACCTCGGAGCCAGGGCGCCAGGCCACCGCGGGGCCGATTCCGATTCCGACGGCCTTGATCGCGGGGATCGACATGAGCGCCTGCGCCAGGCGCCCGTCCAGCTTGCGATCCCATTGCACGTAGCTGCCGAGCCCGACCGGGACGCCCGAGGCGATGACCTCGAAGGCGCCGCCTTTGGTGTCGCCGGCCTGGCGCGCCCGGTCGATCTCCGCGATCATCTGCTGTCCGATGGCGTCGTCCACGCAGCGCACCGGCTCGTCGTCGGGCAGCGCGGCAGCCTCGTCGAAGCTGACGAGGCGGTCGGCGGGCAGAGCCGCGGCGCCGATGCTGAAGACGTGGCTGACGATCCGGATGCCCGCGTGCTGCAGGAGTTGGCGGGCGATCGCGCCGGCGGCAACCCGTGCGGCGGTTTCACGCGCGCTGGCGCGTTCGAGCACGTCGCGCACGTCAGTCCGCTCGTACTTGGCAACGCCCGCCAGGTCGGCGTGCCCCGGCCGCGGCCGCGTGACGGGTCCACGATGGGCGCCGCCCGCATTCGCGGGCGGATCGGCCGTCGCGCTCATGGTGTGCTGCCAGTTCGCCCAGTCGCGGTTCTCGATCGTCATGGCGATCGGACCGCCGAGGGTTTCCCCGCGGCGGACGCCGGACAGGATCTCGGCGCGGTCGGTTTCGATGGCCATGCGGCGGCCCCGGCCATAGCCGCCCTGGCGCCGGCGGAGATCGCGAGTGATCAGGTCCTGGTCGATGCGCAGGCCGGCCGGCATGCCCTCGAGGATCACGACGAGGGCGCGGCCGTGTGACTCCCCCGCAGTGAGAAAACGCACCATTTAATCCGAGATTGTATACGAAATTTCTGCAGCACTCGGAGGAGTGCTGCGTCGGTTTCGGCCGAAAACCCGCCAATCTTCGTGAGGCTGTGCTCTTGCACTGGCGGGGCGCCCGAGGAGCACAACCATGCAGATTGTCGCCGACCGTTTCATCCACGTGCAGGGCGCCTGGTTCGATCTCGCGTCGGGTGCGAGCGTCCGCCTTCATGTCTCCGCCGCCGGCTCGCGCGGCGCCCAGATCGCGTGGGCAGCCCGGTGCGCCGTTCATGCGAACCTGCGGCACCCGTTGCTCAATCCCCTTGTGGATTTCGGCGCGCTCGGCGCCGAGCAATGCTTCGAAGCCTACGAGAACCGCGGCGCCGTCCCGGCCGGCGGACGCTCCGGCGAGGCCTGGCTGATGCACGCCATCAGGTTCTGCCGAGCACACGGCGTGGGTCTCGAGCAGCCGCTGGCCGACCTGGCGGTCCGTGCGATCGGTGCGGGGCCGTCGGCCGGCATTCCGATCGGCATCGTGTTGCAGCGCCGCGCGGCTCTGGACGCCGTGCAGGATGCGCTCGCAGCCACCAGCCCCGCCGGGGCTTGTCGGGTGACGCTCGCGGGCGCCCGCCAGTCAGGGCTCCGGACGATCGCCGTGCTGGCCGCTCGTGCGGCGCGGCTCGGCGGCTACGTCCCGGTGGCGGCGTCGGCCCTCGACCGGTGGCCCGGCCTGGCGAAGTTGCTTGCGGACCGGCACGTCTGCGTGATCGAGTGGGAGGAAGGGCCCCGCCAGAGCCTGGCCCCGTTCCTGTCGCGGCTCGCCGCGGGCGTGGGGCGCCGCCACGTGGTGTTGTCGCTCGTCCGGCAGGCACCCGGCGGCGAGCCGGCCGTCGCCCTGGATCCCTTGAGCGTACGAGCCCTTACTGCGATGATTTTCATCGACCCTGAGCATCCACCTTCGCCGATGCAGGTCATGCAGGCCGCGCGCGCCGCCGAGGGCCGTCCGGGTGCCATGCTGGAGCGGCTCGACAACGTCCGGGCGGTTGTCACGCGGCCCCGGGCCGAGAGCGTCCGCGAGACCGCTCCGGCTTTCGCAGCTGACGGCCGGGTGGAGCGGAGCCCGATGACCCGGCCCCGCCGAACCGCCGCGGTCCTGCTCGCGGCAGCGCGGCGTGCCGATCGACTGGCGGAACGGGGCCGGCACGTCCAGGCGGAGCGCACGCTGCGTCGCGCGCTGCGGGTCCTCGAGGTACGCGGCCTCCATTCGCAGGCTGCGGAATGCGCGCTGGCACTCGGCAGGCTTGCCCGCGAGCGCGGCCGCGCCGACGCCGCCGTCAGTGCGTTCGAGCGCGCACGCGATCTTGCGCCGGACGGACTGGTCAGTGTGCGCGCCACGGTCGAACTGGGGCGCACCTGGCTGTACGCCGCCCGCCTCACGGAAGCCGAGGCGGCGTTCAGAACGGCACACCTCGCAGCCACCGGCATGCGGGAGCCTTACATCGGCGAGGAGGCCGCGGCGGGTCTGGCCGAGTGCCTGTGCCTGCAGGATCGGGCCGATGAGGCCGCCGCCCTGCCGCCGTTCCGCCAGCCGGGCGGCGATCGTCAGGAGTCCGTGCACCTGGCACTGGGCCGAGTCCTGATCGCTCTGGCCCGGGGGGATCTGCCTGTCGCCGTCGGGTCCGCCCGGGCGGCCATGGACCGCGCCGCGGCCCTGCGCGATCCGCGGGTCGTCACACGCGCCCACCGGATGCTGGGGCTGGCCCTCGCGGCCGCAGGCGATCAGCAGCAGGCAGGTCTGCACCTCGATGATGGCGTCGCGCTGGCCCGAGCGGCGCACCTGCCCGTCGAGGCCCTCCGGCTGCGGTGCGTGCGGCTCACGTTGAGTGACACGCCGTCGCGGAGTCGGCTCGCCAGGCACCTGCGGGCCGCCGCCGGAGGCGCTGTGCCGCGGCTGGTGCAGATGGAGATCCAGGCGGCCTGCGCCCTCGCCGCGGGCGATGACATCGACGCCGGGACACGCGGCCTGCTCGAAGCACAGGGCATCCGCGGGCCGCTCTTCGGGCGACCGGCCCACAACGCCGTGATGATCCTCGAGCAGTTCCTCGAGCGCTGCCGGGTTGCGCCGGACGACAAGAGCGCGGTGGAGCACCTGTGCGCCGAACTGGGCGGGCGCCTGCGCGCGGTCACCGTGATCATCGTCGCGGGAACACCAGACGCACGTCTCCTCGCGGTATGGGGCCGCGCGTGGCCGGGTGAACACCACGCACCGAACCGCGCGCTGGCAACCGGCTTGAGCCTCTCGCCTGATCCCGCGGTCGAGCCGTGCGTGGCCGCCGAACCGCTGCGCTATGGCGGGGAAGTGATTGCCGCGCTGGCCTGCCGCTGGGCGCCGGGCGTCGCGCTCGAGCCGGCGCGCGCATCGTCGCTCCTCAGGGTCGCGGGGCTTGCGGTGGCGGCCAACGTCCGTGCGATGCTGGACCGCGCGATCGGGGACGTCGGCGGGGCAGCCACCGGCGATCTGCTCGGCGAGAGCGGCCCGGCCCGCACGCTGCGCGAGTCGGTGGCACGCGCCGCGCGCGCACCGTTTCCGGTGTTGATTGAAGGGGAGAGCGGCAGCGGCAAAGAACTGGTCGCGCGCGCGGTTCATCGCCTGAGCCCCAGGCGGGACCGTCGTTTCTGCCCGCTCAACTGCGCGGCGCTCACGGACGACCTGATCGAGGCGGAGCTGTTCGGCCACGCGCGCGGCGCGTTCACGGGCGCGGTAGGGGAGCGCGCGGGCCTCTTCGAGGAGGCCGATGGCGGCACGCTTTTCCTCGACGAGATCGGCGAACTGTCAGCGCGCGCCCAGGCCAAGCTGTTACGCGTGCTGCAGGACGGCGAGGTCCGCCGCGTGGGAGAGAACCACGCGCGCCGGGTCGACGTCCGGATCGTCGCAGCCACCAATCGCCGGCTGGAACAGGAAACCGCCGCCGGGCGCTTCCGCGCGGATCTCCGGTTCCGGCTCGATGTCGTGCGCCTCGATGTCCCGCCGCTTCGCGAACGGCCAGGCGACGTCTCGCTGCTCGCAGCCCACTTCTGGACCGACGCGACCGCCCGGGTCGGCTCGCGCGCCACGCTCTCCCCTGAGGCGCTGGCCGCGCTGGCGCGCTACGACTGGCCCGGTAACGTCCGCGAACTCCAGAACGTCGTCGCCTGGATGGCGGTCCACTCGCCCACGCGCGGCCGTGTCGGCCCGTCCGGTCTGCCGGCCCACGTCGCGCACGCGGGCGCCTGCTCCGGCGGCACGTTCGAGGCCGCCCGGCTGGAGTTCGAACGCCGCTTCGTT
This sequence comes from Acidobacteriota bacterium, assembly GCA_013813355.1. Classification (GTDB taxonomy): domain Bacteria; phylum Acidobacteriota; class Vicinamibacteria; order Vicinamibacterales; family 2-12-FULL-66-21; genus JACCRT01. The sequence goes on from JACCRT010000015.1 coordinate 16,839, forward strand.
CGCGCCGCGCTCGCTACCGCGAACGGCCAGCGCACCGCAACGGCCGCCGCGCTCGGGGTGTCACGACAAGGGCTGGCCAAGATGCTGCGGAGGCTGGGGCTCGAATAGGCGAGTGGCGACCACACGGTCGAGTGCGGCGGGGCCTATCGCTCAGGGGTGCGGGAAACACCACGACCACGCATGCGGGAACTTGCATCTACGGCCTGTGGGTAGGAGGTGTGCTGTGGGTGGGGCGCGACGGCCCCCCGGCTACCTGACCGCCAGCGCACCGGTCGGCGTCAGCCGCAACCGCCCCCGTGCGCTATCCTTGTCCGGCGTATGCTGCGTTACCTCGTCCGCCGGTTGCTGTTGACCGTGCCTGTACTGCTCGGTGTGGCCACGCTGGTGTTTGCGCTGATCCACCTGGTGCCCGGCGATCCGGCGCAGGCGATGCTCGGGGAAGGCGCGACGGTCGAAGAGGTACAACGCCTGCGGGGGCAGCTCGGGCTTGATGAGCCGCTCCTCGTGCAGTATCGATCGTTCCTCGGCGGAATCCTGCGCGGCGACCTCGGGACCTCCTTCCGCTACGGCACACCAGTCACCGGCGAGATCAGCGCCCGGCTGCCCAATACCGCGTTGCTGGCCGTGGCGGCGATGCTCGCGGCGATCGTTCTGGCCATCCCGCTCGGCATCCTCGCGGCGGTGTTCCGCGGGACCGCGATCGATCATGCCGCGATGACCTTCGCGCTGATCGGCATCTCGATGCCGAACTTCTGGCTCGGGCCGCTGCTCGCGATCCTGTTTGCCGTTCAGCTCGGCTGGCTGCCGGTGTCTGGAACGGGAACGCCGGCCCACCTCGTCCTGCCCGCGATCACCCTCGGGGCGGCGCTGGCCGCGATCCTGGCCCGCATGACGCGCGCGAGCGTGCTCGAGGAACTGCGCGAGCTCTACGTGCTCGCGGCGCGGGCGCGCGGCCTGTCGGGGCGCCGCGCCGTGCTGCGGCACGCCTTTCGCAACAGCCTCATCCCGATCGTCACGATCATCGGCTTACAGTTCGGCGCGGTGTTGACCGGCACGATCATCACGGAAACGATCTTCGCGTGGCCTGGCATCGGGCGCCTCCTCATCCAGGCGATCAACTTCCGCGACTATCCGCTCATCCAGGGCTGCATCCTCTTCATCTCGGTCACCTACGTCGCGATGAACCTGCTGACCGACCTGACCTACGGATACCTCGACCCGCGGATCCGATACGAGTGATGCTGCGCGTCGGATTCTTCATCGTGGGGCTCACCCTCGTCGCGGCCATCATCGGGCCGCACCTCGCCGCGCACGATGCCTCCTCGCAGGAACTCGCGCGCCGGCTCGAGGCGCCGAGCCTGGCGCACCCGTTCGGGCTCGATGAGCTCGGCCGCGACATCCTGGCCCGCATTCTCGCCGGCGCGCGGATCTCTCTTCTCGTCGGCCTCGCCGTCGTCTCCGTCTCCTCGACGGTCGGGATGCTGCTTGGGTCCATCGCCGGCTACTTCGGAGGGCGAATCGACGATGTGATCAGCCGCGTGATTGACGTGCTGATGGCCTTCCCGGGCATTCTGCTGGCGATCGCGCTGGTGGCCGTGCTCGGTCCGAGCCTGACGAACGTGGTCATCGCCTTGTCGGTGATTGGCTGGGTGGGGTACGCGCGGCTGGTGCGCGGTCAGGCCCTGCGGACGCGCGAGTTCGAGTTCGTCCAGGCGGCGCGCGCATTGGGCGCCGGGGCGCCGCGGATCATCCTCCATCACGTGCTGCCGACCGCGTTTCCCTCGGTGGTCGTGCAGGCGACGCTCGGCATGGCCGGCGCCATCATCGCCGAGGCCTCCCTCGGCTTCCTGGGCCTCGGCGTGCAGCCGCCGACACCAAGCTGGGGGACCATGCTCGATGCGGGACGATCGCATCTCTTCACGGCGCCGCACCTGACGATCTTCCCGGGCCTCGCGATCGCCCTGCTGGTGCTCGGGTTCAACTTCCTGGGCGACGGCCTGCGGGACCGCGTGGACCCGAAAATGGCGCAGTAGCCTGCCGGCGCCACCCGGCGATGTGGAACTGCCGGCCTCAGCGTAAGCGGCGCTGGAGGGCGAGGGCCCCCGGGTGCCGGGGATCCTTCTCCAGCACCTCCTGCACGGTCGTCGTTGCCCCGGTGAGATTGCCGGACGCGGCTCTGGCTTCCGCGTACCGGACGAGCAGCCCGAGGTCGGCCGCCCCCGCCGCGATGGCCCGCTCGTACCACGTGGCGGCCAGGGCCGGATCGCCGGACCGGGTGGCCAGGGACGCGACGCGTGCGGCGAACGACACCCGGCGGCGCGCATCGGGCGGGTCTCCGACGAGCGTGTGGTAGTCGAGCAGCGCATCGAGCGCAGTCGGGATATGTCCCAGACGCTCGGCGGCGTCGGCCAGGTGGAAGAACGCCCCCGCGTCCGCCGGGCGCTTGCGGGCCGCCTGCAGGAGCACGCGCTCGGCACGCTCGACCTCGCCCGTGAGCAGCAGCGCCCGCCCGAGCAGGGTCAAGGCCTCGCTGTTGCTTGCCGACGACGGAACGGCCTCGAGGGCGCCGCGCGCCTTGCTGAGCGCCACGTGATCCTGGCGCGCCTCGGCGATGTCGAGCCAGACCCGCCCGAGCGCGATACGCGTGTACGGATAGTCGGGATACCGCTCGATGGTTTGCCCCAGCGCGGCGACGGCATAGTCGGTCCGGCCGGAGCGCGCATAGGCGAGCGCCAGCGAGACCTCCCGTGAGGGGTCGGCATCGAGCCCCCGAAGCGCCTCGAGCTGCGCGATGCGATCGTCAGGCCGGCCCAGGCGTTCGTAGAGGATGCCGAGTTCCTCCCGTGCCTGCAGCAGCGCAGGCGTCAGCGACACCGACCGCTCCAGCGCCACCGCCGCCTCCTCGAGCCGCTGCAGGTCGCGAAGGCTCAGGCCGAGTAGGTAATAGGCTTCGGCGAATCGATCGTCGAATTCGATGGCCGCGCGCAGCGTCGCCTCCGACGAGTGCGGTTGCCCGGCCGCGAACTGCGCGAGCGCGAGCTTGTAGAGCACGCGCGGCGACTGATCGTCGAGGGCGACGCAGCTCTGGTAGCGCTCGGCCGCGCGGCCGAAGCGCAACAGCGCATAGTTGACGTCCCCCAGCAGTTCGTAGGTTCGCGGGGCGTACGGGTCGAGTTCCACCGCCCGGAGAAGATCCCGAAGGGCCGCCTCGAGCTCGTGGCGCTGCTGGTAGGCCTCGCCTCGCCGGAGATAGCCGATCATCGCCTGCGGCTTGAGGTAGATGGCGCCACTGAATGCCTCGATCGCCGCGAAGGTTTCCCCGGCGGCCAGCGCCTCTTCACCGGCCTGGACGAGCCGCTCGTGCGCCTCCTCCCGCCGGTGGTCCGCAAAGACGAAGAGCCCTGCCGCCAGGATGACGAGGAGAACTGCCGCCGCTGCCGCTCGCTTCACGGCTTCATGGTATCAGCCCACTTCAACCTTCAACCTTCAACCTTCAACCTTCAACCTTCAACCTTCAACCTTCAGCCTTCAGCCTTTCTTGTGGAACTTCCCCTCCCCCCCGGGTTCTAACTATCAGGAGCATCGGGTGCGCCAAGCTGGACCGGGGTGGTAAGATGGCCTCAGAACTGACCGTGAAGCCAGTCCCATCGATTACCTGGGCCGATGTAGACGGACGCGAAGCGTCACTCATCCAGCGGTGCGCCGCCGGCGACGAGGACGCCTGTTCCGAGCTCGTCAGCGAGCAGCAGCGTATGGTCTACCAGCTCTCACTCAACCTGCTGGGGGATCACAACGAGGCGCTTGACCTGTCTCAGGAGGTGTTTCTCCGCGTCTTCCGCACCATCCAGGGCTTCCGTGGGCAATCAGCCCTCCGTACCTGGATCTATCGCATCGTGGTCAACCAGGCGCGCAACCGGCAGCGCTGGTGGCGCAGGCGGTACCGGTCGTACCAGGTGTCGCTCGACGACCATATCCGGGACCACGGGGAGCTCGCGGCGCGCGAGAATGGCGGGGCGCCTGATCGCGTGCTGAATCAGAAGCAGCTGGCCGAGAGGATCCGCTTGGCGCTGGACTGCCTGCCGTTCGATCAGAAGTCGGCGCTGGTGCTGCGCGAGATCGACGGCCTGAGCTACGAGGAAATCGGCTTTTCGCTGGGGATTGCCGTCGGCACGGTCAAGTCGCGGCTCGCCCGCGCGCGCGAGACACTTCGCGGGCACCTGAGGGACGCATGACGCTATTGTCCTGCTCAGCCGTGCGGCGGCGTCTTCCGGCCTTCTACGACCGCGAACTGCCGGTCCGTGAACTGATTGCAATCGAGTCGCACCTGAACGACTGCCCACCCTGCCTCCGCGACCTGCGGGCGCTTCAGCAGGTAGGGACGGCCCTGCGTCTCGCGGCGGCCCCCGGGCCGGCCGACGACTGGACGGGGCTGCAGCCTGGCGTGATCAGCCGGATGCGCGCCGAGGAACACGATTCCTGGACCGAATGGGCCAAACGCACGTTCGACGACTGGCACCTGGTCTGGATTGGCTTGGCCTCCACCTCCGCCAGCCTGCTCTGCGGCGGCATCATCCTCAGCATGTTCTACTTCGCGTCGCCGGGCTATCGGCCCGACTCACTGGCGGGATTCTTCGCCGTGCTTGCCGCGCCATCGGGGTCCGACCTCAACCCGGCGATGCTCGATAATCGCTACCGCGTCCCCACGGTCCCCTCGAACGGCGTGGTCTTCGCCGCGCTCAAGAACCGCACGATTGAGAGCGATGACATGGTCGTGCCGCTGAGCGCCATCGTACGCCGAGACGGCTGGGTCTCGGGTCTCGAGCCGATCGCCAGCGACCAGACGCCACAGGATCTCGACCGGCTGATCGCGGCGCTGTCGCGCGGGCGGCTCGAACCGGCGCAGTTCGGCGGATCGCCGGTGGCCGTGAACCTCGTGTGGCTGGTGGCGCACACGACGGTGAAGGGACACAAGGGGCGGCTGTAAGCCGTCCTTATTTCGCGGTCCGGACCTCGGCGACCGCCGTCGCGATGTTGTTCATCGCATCCGTGGCGCGGATGATGACGTTGCGCGCCGACTCGCTTTCATCGAGCGTCACCTCGAACTCTTCCCGCCTCGAATCCGGGATCCCATCCTTCGGATACACCACGCGCCAGCGACTCGCATCGAGCGAGTACTCCACCCGCAGCACCGGTGACTGGGCGTCCGTGACAACGAACTCGATCGTCGTGCGGCCGCCGGTGCGGCGGGCCGGCTGAATCTCGATCCGCGGGGGCGTGTTGTCGACGTCGAAACTGGTGCTCTCGAGTTCGCCTGCCAGCGCCGTGGCGGGGGAGTTGGACAGCGCGTCGCTGGCCGCCACCTTCACGAAATACGTGCCGTCAGGCACCGACGTGGTGTCCCAGACGAAAATCGAATCCGAGAGCGCGCGCCGAAGCGGGCGCCAGGATGTCTCACCCTCCGCACGGTAGAACACGTCGAACTGCAGGCGATCGTCGTTGGCATCTTCGGCGCGCCAGACAAACGTCTGGAGCCCCTTCTGGTACATCCGGCGCCCGAGCGGCGGGCTCTGCTGGACCTGTGCCTGCGCGGCCTGGTTCGGCGCCCGCCCGTCCGTGCTGTCCTCGAAGCCCGCAATCTCCATCTCGCCCGTCGAGAAGGGCCGCTGGAAGACGGTACCGGGAGGGTGAACCGTGATGGACGTGACCTCGGGCCGCAGGTTGCGCGGCAGGTACGCGGTGGTGACCGACGTCAGAACCGGTCCTGGTGCCGCCGAACCGCTCAATACCGCCCGCCACTGTACGTAGCGGGCGTTCGGGCTCGCGATCTGCTCGCCGTCCGCGTTGGTGTACGCCTTCGACCACGCGCTCCACGTCTCGTCCGGCGTGGACGTATTGCCGGTCCGGGTGAAGACCTCCACGCGTCCGCCGTTGACCGCCGCACGCCAGCGAATAACACCCCAGCTGGCCACGGTGCCGGCGTCGCGCACGTCCGAATCGTACGTGCCCGTTTGCGCCGGGGCCGACGACAGCGCAAAGAGCTTGCCCGGGTTGCTGGCCGCGCCGATGATCCGGCCGGACGGTTCGCGCCACAGCGCGGTCACCTGCCGGGCGCCCGCGCGGGCCAGCAGCGTCGCACGAGCGGGCTCGCCGCTGACACGGAAAATCTTGCCTTCGCTGCCGGTCCCGACCAGCAGACTCCCGGACGGCTCAATGACGATGTCGAAGGGGGCGTCGTCGCCGGAATCCCACATCACATCCCAGAGGCCATCCGGCAGGATGCGGTAGATCGCGCCGCGGCCGGTCCGCCGAGGGCTGCGTGGCGTCGTCGGCGTCGCCGCGCCCTGCACCGGGCTGTCCACGACCGCGATGGCCGTGATCTCGGTGGAGATGCTCGGGACGGGCTGGGTCGGTGGTTCGGGTGTGATCCGTTCGGCCGGACGATCGGCGCCGCCCGAGGCGTCGTTGACGGCGGCCGCGTAGATGATCCCGTCCGGCGCGAGGCGCACGGCATGGATCTCGCGATAAGGCGAGTCCAGCAGGACAAAACCCTTGCCGGCCTGATCGATCCGGAAGAGACGGCCGGGCGACTCGGTTCCGGCAATCAGGTCGCCGCTGGGAGCGATCGCCAGGGACACGGCATTGCTGGTGTTCGTGCTGTAGAACGGCCCCCCCTTGCCGTCAGGCGAGATGCGATAGATGACGCCCTTGTCCCCGGTCGCCGCGAAGACGTTACCCTTCTGGTCCACCACCATGGCCCAGATGTACTTGGCACCGGGTTCGAAAAAGGTCCGCGAGGTGCCGTCGGCAGCCACGTGGTAGATGCGCCCGTCAGGCGAGGTGCCGACGTACACGTCGCCGTTCGGGGCGAGCGCCAGCGCGTGCACCGCCAGTTCCGGCGAATCGAAGAAGGTGGTCAGCGTGCCATCGGGCGCAACTTTCAGGACCTGCCCTTCGTTCCCGCTGCCGGCCCAGATCGTGCCGTCGGCGGCGGTCACGATTCGCCAGAGGAATGGAGCGGCGGTTTCAGCCAGGAGTGAAGCTGTCGGCCCGAGGAAGATCCGTCCGTCGCTGTCGATCGAGAGATCCTCGACGTCCCCCTTCAGGAAGTCCGTCTGGGTCGCGACGGTCCAGAACGTGGGCGCTGCCGCGGCGACGCCGATCCAGGCGGCGGCCGCGAGGACGAGTGCGGTCATGGTTCCCGCAGCCGCGCGGGGGAATCTTCTCCGAACCGCCCCGGGGGCGGCCGGTTCAGGCCGAGGTGCTGTAGTCATGCAAGGAAAACGTTAGCAGGTCTCGAGGGAGCAAGATTGGCACTTACCGGCCGGCCGGGCCCCGGGCGTCTACCTCGATCGTCAAGGTCCGGGAGCCGCGGACGGCTGAATCCATGGTGAGTTCCCACTCGCCAACGGCGGCGTTGCGAATCGGCGTGTAGCTTCCGCCGTTGCGATCCCCCTCAAACACCGACAGCACCGACGGCGGCAGGGACGTCAGCGCTTCGCCGTTGACGACGGCGCCCGGCGTGCCCGCGAGTAACCGGACGTAGATCCGGTTGTTCCGGCGCGTGTTGTTCAGGACCCGAATGAGCTGCGCCACGCTGTCGGGCTGCATCGAGCGGCGCATCTCCCGCTGCTCGAGGGCGTTCAGCTGCTGTCCATCGGTGACCAGGATAGAGAGCGGGCCCGACACGTTGGCGGGGATGTCCACCTGGATCGTGGAAATCTTCTCTTCGCCGCGATAGCTGCGGGTGAGGATCTTGAGCGGCACCGTGCGCCCGGCGCGGGGGCGAATCTCGTCGAGCCAGACCCGCTCGATCGTGACGCTTCGCGGCACCTCGCTGGCGCTGATCGTGATGTCGAGCTCCTCGATTGTAATGGGCTCTCGCTCGTTGCCGAGCAGCATCGTGAGCGGGCCGGCCACCGCGGTCGCGACGCCGGTGGTGGCGGTGTCGCCTGTGAACACGTCTCGCAGCGCCACGTCATCGTGCCCCTTGATCCGGGTGCGGCTGCTGACCGAGAACGTGGCCGATCCGAACTGCCGTTCGTACGCCGTGATCGTATTGAACATGGCGACGTAGGTGAGCAGCGACGTGAACGTCTGATCGTTGACGACCTCGTAGGTGAACGAACGGCGGGAGGTCTGCCCGTCCCGGTCGGACTCCAGGGTCACCTTTACCGGGATCATTGTCGGCCCCTTGCCGAGCGTTCCCGCGATAGCCGTGGCGCGATCCTGCTGGACGGTGCCGACGACCTCGCCCATGGAGGAGATCTTGAACGACGACATCAGGCTGGGCAGCATGGTGTAGACATACGCCCGCGTCATCGGGAACTCGGTCGGCCCGAGGTTGAAGAAGGGGTGGCCGAACGCGTAAACACGGTCTCCGTCGATGTGCGTGATGGTTCCCGTGGCTCCCATCTCGAAATCGCCGCCCACCAGCGTGACGCCGACCGCATCCCCCTCGCGCAGCGGGCCGGTCATCCTGCGCAGTTCCTCCGACAGCTGCCCGGCGGCGCCGCCGCCTATCACGGGCGTGAAGCCAGCGTCCCGGAAGGCGGCCGACAGCAGGTCCACCGTTTCGGGCTCGAAGCCCGTCATCACGAGCGGCGTCGAGATGGGCCGCAGCATCGCGCCGAGCCGGGCCCCGGCTGCCGACGGTACGCCGATCGCCTGCACGTCAGCCGGACGTGCCGCGAAGGGCGCCAGGCGCGCATGGGCCGCGCTGAGCGCCGCGGCCAGCCCCTCGCGCGTCACCGGCAGATCGATGCGGGCCTGCTGCCCGCCACGGCGACGGGCCATCGCCGTGGCGTCCTTCATCTCGGCGATCGGCGTGATCCCCGCGATCGGCTCCTTCGAAAACGCGCCAACCGAGTACGACACCGCCCCGACAAGTCGACCGTCGATGTAGACCGGGCTGCCGCTCATTCCCTGGGCGACGCCCGTTTCCGCGAGCGGCCCCCCTTCGAGCCGGGCCAGGATGAGATCGCGCTTTGGGCCCTGGACGTTGCGCAGGACGCCGAGCACATGGACCTGGAACTCCTCGAGTTGCGTGCCTTCGAAGACCGTCCGCCCGACCCCGACCATTCCCGGACGCACCTCCTCGATCGGCATCAGCAACGTGGTGGCGGGCACCGGAATCCAGAGGAGCGCAGAGACAGCTAGCGCCGACAATGCAGTGCGGAAGGTCATACAGGTAGATTACGCAGCTAACTGCTTGCTGGTCAAGGAGAAACAGGGACGCCGTTTGACAGCAGCGCTCGGGCTCTGCTATCGTCACATGGATTTTGACGTTCCATCACCTCCTTCGGCCGTCACCCCCGCGCTATCACGCCGGCCAGTTTGCCTGGTGGTGGTACGGGTGTGCTGAGGGGGCGGATTTCTAACCTGCACGGCAGGGACGAAGACAGGAGCCTCCTCAGCATTCGCTGAGGGGGCTTTTTTTTTGCCTCGGATCAAGAACGGATGACACGGATTGGCTGAGCCGCTGCTTTGTGAAACGGTGACGGGGCGGACGATGGACGAGGTTCGGCGCGCCCGGGATTCGTCAGCCGCCGACATGGTCGAGGTGCGGCTCGACGGCGTCACACGGCCCGACGGTTTCGGCGCCATCGAAGGCCGACGTCGCCCGGTCATCGTCACGTGCCGGCCCATCTGGGAAGGCGGATTGTTCGATGGAGCCGAAGAGGAGCGCCACCGGCTGCTCGGCGACGCATTCAGGGGAGGGGCCGAGTTCGTGGACGTCGAGGCGCAGGCGCCCTTCGTCCCCGAGATTGCCAGGATGCGCCGCGGCGATCGTGGTCTCGTGCTGTCGCGGCACTTCTTCGGCGAGGCGCCCCCCGGAAACCTCGCGGAGCTGGCCTCGGCAATGCACGCCAAGGGCGCCGAGGTCGTCAAGCTGGCCTTCGAAGCCCGGCGGCTCGTGGATCTGCTGCCGCTCATGACGCTGGCGGATACGCTGTCGCGCAACGAGTCCGGCGAGGCGGCGGGGCACGTGCTCATCGCGATGGGGGCGCCCGGTGTCACCTCGCGCATTCTCTCGAGACGACTGCACAATCGGTGGAGCTATGCCGGCGACGGCGTGGCGCCCGGCCAGGTCCCGCTGCAGCGCATGGTCGACGAGTTCCACGTCCGGCGCATCGCCGCGGATGCCGATCTGTACGGCGTCGTCGGCAATCCAGTGATGCACTCGCTCTCGCCCGCGATGCACAACGCCGGCTTCGCGGCGCTCGGAATGAATGCGGCTTACCTGCCGCTCGAGGCGGCCACCCTGGAGGACTTCGTGGCGTTTGCCGGAAGCATGCATCTGCGCGGCGCCAGCGTGACCGCGCCGTTCAAAGTCGACATGCTCCAGCACGTGCATGTGCTCGATCCGGTGGCCAGGCAGATCGGTGCGGTAAACACGATCACGATGCGCGATGGGCAGTGGGAGGGCGCCAATACCGATGTCGAAGGCTTTCTCGCGCCGCTCTCCGGTCGCCTGCGGCTCAAGGGCACACGCGCCAGTCTGCTCGGCGCCGGTGGCGCCGCACGGGCGGTTGCCGCTGCTCTGGCGCGCGAAGGCGCACAGGTCACGGTCTGCGCCCGGCGACCCGAGGCGGCCGCGAAAGTTGCGGCACTCGCCCACGGACGTGTCTCCAGGATTCCTCCGGCCGCGGGCAGCTGGGATGTCCTGATCAACACCACCTCCTGCGGGAGCGCCGCACAACCGGGCAACCTCATGGCGGGGGAGCCCCTCACCGGCGAGATCGTCTTCGACCTCGTCTATGCACCCGCCGACACCGCGTTGCTGCAGCACGCGCGCGCGGAAGGCTGTCTCACCATTGGCGGACTCGAGATGCTCGTCGCACAAGCCGAGCGGCAGTTCGAAATCTGGACCGGGCAGCGCCCGCCCGGCGGCCTGTTCCTGGCTGCCGCCGACAGCGCGCTCCGAGCGACCGCTCCAAAGGCCGAGGCACATACGCTGTGAAGCAGACGACCTTCGAGGAGTTCGTGGAGCTGTCCCGGCGCGGCACGTTCGTGCCGATTGTGAAGGAAATCATGGCAGACCTGCTCACGCCGGTCTCGGCCTTCCTCAAGATCGCGGAGCATTCCGACTACGCGTTCCTGCTTGAGAGCGTCGAGGGCGGGGAGCGGGTCGCGCGCTACTCCTTCCTGGGCAAGGACCCTTTCCTGGTGCTGCGCCAGCACGGCGGCCGCACGGTGCTGGACCGCTCGGGCGTCACGACGGAGAGTGACGAGCCCTTCGTGGCCGTGCTGCGCCGGTTGATGGCGGAGTTCCGCGCGCCGTTCGTTCCCGGCCTGCCGCGATTCACCGGCGGGGCGGTAGGCTTCGTCGGGTACGACGCCTCGCCGCTGTTCGAACCGGCACTCCGCGACGCCTTCGTGCGCGCCGCCCGGCGCGGGATCGAAGGCGCCGAGATCGAGGACGACGCCGGCTTCATGCTGTTCGATACCGTCCTGGCCTTCGATCACGTCAAGCACCGCATCCTCGTCGTCGCCAACGCCCGCATCACGCCTGACGAGGATCTCCGCGCGCTCTACCAGTTCGCCTGCGCCAAGATTCAGTTCCTCGAGGGGGAATTGCAGCGAGGGCTCTCGCAGAGCGAGCGGCGCGTCGAAGGCCTTCCGCCCATGCGGTCCAACTTCACGCAGGAAGCGTTCGAGTCGGGCGTGCGGACCATCCAGGATCGCATCGGCGCCGGCGAGATCTACCAGGCCGTACTGTCGCAGCGCTTCGAGGTGGACGTCACGGCCGATCCGTTCACAATCTACAGGGCCCTGAGGCACGTGAATCCCTCGCCGTACATGTACTTCATCCGGATGGGCGCGCTCGCCATCGTGGGCTCCTCACCCGAGATGCTCGTGCGCGTGGAAGGACCGCACGTCGAAACCCATCCGATTGCCGGCACCCGCCCGCGGGGAACCAGCGACGAGGACGACCTGCGGCTTGCCGAGGAGTTGAAGCGCAACGAGAAGGAGCGCGCCGAACACGTCATGCTCGTGGACCTCGGCCGCAACGACCTGGGTCGCGTCTGCGAATACGGCTCCGTCCGCGTGCCCCAGTACATGACGCTCGAGCGGTACTCGCACGTGATGCACCTCGTCTCGCGGGTTGAAGGGAAGCTGGCCGATGACCGCGACCACCTGGACGCGCTGGTCGCATGCTTTCCCGCCGGCACCGTGTCGGGCGCGCCGAAAATCCGGGCGATGGAAACGCTGGCGGAGCTCGAGCCCACCGCCCGCGGCCTGTACGGGGGAGCCATCGGCTACATCGACTTCGCCGGCAACCTGGACTTCTGCATCGCCATCCGCACCATCACCATCCGCAAGGGCCGCGCGCACGTCCAGGCCGGCGCCGGCATCGTCGCCGACTCGAATCCGGCGGCCGAGTTCGAGGAGACCCGCGACAAGGCGCGCGCGATGCTCCACGCGCTCCAGATGGCCGAGGCGGGGCTGTGAACCACCCGCGTGTACGCGCGGGTGCGCCGTACCGGGCGGCTTCCGCTGTCGTCTCTTCGGACCGGAGGTCAGGCGATCGGGAGATCAGGACGCGGAACAGGCTGGGGGGCTGGCTCTCTGCCGAATGCGGTGGCGCGCCTATTCTCCAGACCTCTTCACCCCGTGTGACACAGACGTGCTGCTGCTGATAGACAACTACGATTCGTTCACGTGGAACCTGGCCCAGTACTTCGGAGAGCTGGGCGCGCCGCCGCTCGTCAGGCGCAACGACGAGATCTCGGTCGAGGAGATCGCGGCGCTTCGGCCGGACCGGATCGTGATATCGCCCGGGCCGGGTCGCCCCGAGGACGCGGGGATCTCGATCGACGTCATCAGGCGCTTCGGCCCGGAGCGCCCCGTACTCGGCGTCTGCCTGGGCCACCAGGGCATCGGCGCCGCGTTCGGCGGGCAGATCGTCCGCGCGCACGAACTGATGCACGGCAAGACGTCGAGCGTGCTGCACGACGGGCGCGGGGTCTTCAAGGGGCTGTCACCCGCATTTGCGGCGGGACGCTACCACTCGCTCGTGGTCGCCGAACCGTTGCCGCCGGACCTGGAGTCAGCCGCCCGGACGGAGGACGGAACGATCATGGGGCTGCGGCATCGCGAGTACCCGATTCACGGGGTGCAGTTCCATCCCGAGTCGATCCTGACGGCCGAGGGGCGGCGGCTGCTCCGAAACTTCCTGGAGTTGTGATGTTTGCCCCATTGCTCGAGAAGCTGCAACGGCGTGAGGACTTGACGGTGGAGGAGGCGGCCGCCGCCATGGAGGCCATCATGGACGGCCAGGCGCAGCCGGCCCAGATCGCCGGCCTTCTCATCGCACTCGCCATGAAGGGTGAACGCCCCGCCGAAATTGTCGGTTTCGCGCAGACGATGCGCGCGCGGGCTTCGAAGCTGTCGTCGAACTACCACCCGGTGTTCGATACATGCGGAACGGGCGGTGACCGCGCGCACACGTTCAACGTGTCCACCATCGCAGCGCTGGTCGTGGCCGCCTGTGGCGTCCGGGTGGCGAAACACGGCAACCGTTCCGTCTCGAGCCGCTGCGGCAGCGCGGACGTCTTCGAGGCGCTCGGGGTACACGTGTCCGCCGCGCCGCCCGTGGTCGAACGCTGCCTGGACGAGGCGGGGATTGCGTTCTTCTTCGCTCCGACGTTCCATCCCTCGATGCGGCACGCGGCACCCACGCGAAAGGAACTCGGCGTCCGCACCGCCTTCAACCTGCTCGGGCCCCTGACGAATCCCGCTGGCGCCACGCGGCAGCTCGTCGGCGTGCCGCGGCCCGAGCTGACCGAGCTCGTGGCGCGCGCGCTGGCGTGGCTCGGGACCGAACGAGCCTGGGTGGTGCACGGGGCCGACGGGCTCGACGAGATCTCAACCACGGGGTACACGAAGGTGTCGGAGTGCCGCGCCGGTACGGTGAACACGTTCTACGTCCACCCCGCCGATTTCGGCGTGTCCAAGTCTGCGCCAGCCGCGCTCCTGGGTGGTGATGCCGAGCAGAACGCGGGAATCGCGCGCGCGGTCCTCGACGGCGCCGCCGGGGCGCCGCGCGACATCGTGTTGATCAATGCCGCGGCCTCGCTCCTCATCGCCGGTCGTGCGTCGACGATGGCCGAGGGGATGGCGCAGGCCGCCGAGGCGGTCGACAACGGAGGGGCAGCAGCCGCGCTCGATCGGCTGGTCGAGATCTCTCGTGCCGGGCAAGAGGCCGTGACGTCATGACCGTTGCGGCACCGGACCTGCTGCACACGATTGTCGCGGCCGCGACGCGGATCGTCGAAATTCGCCAGGAGGCGCGCCCGGCGCGGCAGCTCGAAGCCTCGCTGGTCCGGGCGCCCGCGGGCCGTGCGTTCGCAGCTGCCCTGCGGGCCACGGGCGGCCTCAAGGTAATCGCGGAGTGCAAGCGCCGGTCGCCCTCGAAGGGCACCCTGCGCGAGGCGTACGACCCCGCAGAGCACGCCCGGGCTTACGCAGACGCTGGCGCCGCCGCGATATCCATACTCACCGAACCGACGTTCTTCGACGGCGCGCCCGAGCACCTCTCGGCAGCCCGTGCCGCGGTACACGTGCCACTGCTGCGGAAGGACTTCATCGTTTCGGAGTACCAGCTGCTCGAAGCCGCTGCGCTGGGCGCCGACGCCGTACTGCTGATCGTCGGAGCGCTCGACGGTGCCGCGTTGAAGAACCTGGTGCGGGCGGCCGAGTGGCTCGGCCTGGCCTCACTGGTGGAGGTTCACGATCTCGGCGAGTTGCGGCGAGCCCTGGAGGCCGGGGCGACCATCGTCGGCGTGAATAGCCGCAATCTGCGGACGCTGGAGGTGGATCACGGCATCCAGGAACAGCTCGCCGGCCACCTGCCCGCCGGCGTGACGACGGTCGCGGAGAGTGGCATCCGTACGCACGCCGACCTCGTGCGACTCGGTGCGTTGGGTTACCACGCCTTTCTCGTCGGCGAGCAGCTCATGACGACACCCGATCCAGGCGCGGCCCTGCGGGAGCTGCTGGGGGAGCACCCGTGAGGGTCAAAATCTGCGGCATCACGCGAGCCGAGGATGCGCGACTGGCCGCAGCGCTCGGCGCAGCCGCCGTCGGCTTCGTGTTCTGGCCTCGCAGCCCGCGCTGCATACACCCGGATGTCGCACGTGCGATCGTCGCGGACCTGCCGGCCCACGTCAGGGCGGTCGGTGTTTTTGTCGATCAGCCTGTCGAGGAGGTGGCCCGCGTGGTCCGGACGGTTGGCCTCGGCGCCGTGCAGCTTCACGGCCGCGAGGATTCAGGGCCGTTCGAAGCACTCGGCCTGCCGATCATCAAGGCTGTCGCGGTAGGGGCCGGGTTCGTTCCCGCATCGGTAGCGACAATCCCGCCGACGGTGATGGTGCTGCTCGACGCGCATGACCCGGCGAAGCGGGGGGGGACCGGCCGCACGATCGACTGGAGCCTCGCGGCTCGGGTCGCGGCCACGCGCGACACGGTGCTCTCGGGAGGGCTGGATCCAGCGAATGTTCGCGCGGCGATCGCACAGGTCCGGCCGTACATGATTGACGTCTCTTCGGGCGTGGAGTCGGTGCCGGGCATCAAGGATCCCGCCCGCCTGCGCGCGTTGTTCCAGGAAGTGTAGATGGAACCATCATTCGGCAGGCGTGACCCTGATGCGCGCGGATACTTTGGCGCGTATGGTGGACGATTCGTTCCGGAGACGCTCGTGGCGCCTGTCGAGGCACTCGAACGGGCCTACCGGGCGGCCCGGGACGAGCCGGCGTTCCGGGCGGCACTGGCGCGTCTGCTGAGGGACTTCGTCGGCCGCGCGACGCCCCTCTACGAGGCCCGGCGCCTGTCGGCCTCTCTCGGCGGAGCACGCATCTTTCTGAAACGAGAAGACCTTGCGCATACCGGAGCGCACAAGATCAATAACGCCCTGGGCCAGGCCTTGCTGGCACAGCGCATGGGCAAGCGCCGCATCGTCGCCGAGACCGGCGCCGGTCAGCACGGCGTGGCGACGGCCACGGCCTGTGCGCTGCTCGGCCTGTCGTGCGAGATCTACATGGGTGCGGAAGACATGGAGCGGCAATCGCTCAACGTGTTCCGCATGCAGTTGCTCGGAGCCACCGTGCGGCGCGTGGACGCCGGCGCCCGAACGCTGAAGGATGCGATCAACGAGGCGATGCGCGACTGGGTCACGAACGTGGTCGACACCTACTACCTGCTCGGGTCCGTCCTGGGGCCGCATCCCTATCCGCTCATGGTCCGTGAGTTCCAGTCGGTGATCGGCCAGGAGGCCCGTGCCCAGTGCCTTGACCAGGTCGGCCGGCTTCCCGACGCCGTCGTCGCCTGCATTGGAGGCGGCAGCAACGCGATGGGTATTTTCGATGCGTTCCTGGGCGACGAGTCGGTCCGCCTCGTAGGCGTCGAGGCGGGTGGGCATGGGATCGAACGCGGGCAGCACGCGGCGCGGTTCGCCGGCGGAAGCGCAGGCGTGCTCCAGGGCACCCGCAGCTACGTCCTGCAGGACGAGGCGGGCAACATCGAGCTGACGCACTCCATCTCGGCCGGCCTCGACTACGCCGCCGTCGGGCCTGAGCATGCCTGGCTGCACGAGACAGGGCGCGCGGAATACACCTGGGTCGACGACACCGCCGCGCTGCAGGCCTTCCAACGACTCGCGAGAGAGGAAGGAATCCTGCCCGCGCTCGAGTCGTCGCACGCGATTGCCCATGCATGTCGCCTCGCCCCCGGGCTGCCGCCTGACGGCGTGCTGCTGGTGAACTTGTCGGGACGCGGCGACAAGGATGTCCTGAGTGTCCAGAAGGTCCTGGACGCCGTGGAGGAGCGCCGCTGATGTCGCGGCTTGACGGCTCGTTCGCACGCATTCGGGCACAGGGCGGGCCGGGTCTCGTGACCTACGTCACCGCTGGCGACCCCGATGCGGCGACGTCCGTGCGGATCCTCGTGGCGATCGCGAGGGCGGGCGCCGACGTGCTCGAGGTCGGGGTACCGTTCTCGGACCCGCTCGCCGATGGTCCGGTCATCCAGCGCGCCAGCGAGCGGGCGCTCGCGTCGGGCATGACGCTGGCGGGGGCGCTCGACGTGGTTCGCGCCGTCCGGCGCGAAGTGGACACACCGATCGTCCTCTTTACCTACGCCAACCCGGTCGTGCGGATGGACGCCTCCGTGTTCGCCCGCTCGGCACGAGACGCGGGCGTGGACGGCGTGCTCATCCTCGATCATCCGATCGAAGAGGCGGAGCCGCTGCGGAGCCTGCTGGTCGAGGCCGGCGTCGATCCGATCTTCCTGGTCAGCCCGACGACCAGCGATGAGAGGATTCGACGGTCAGCCGAGCTGGGCCGCGGGTTCCTCTACGTGATCTCGCGACTCGGCATCACCGGCGTCAGCGACCAGGTGGCGAGCGGCGCCGCCGGCCTCGTCACCCGCGTCCGCGCCGGTGCTGCGGGGTTGCCAATCGCTCTCGGCTTCGGCATCTCGCGACCGGAACACGTGCTGGAGGCATGCGCGACGGCGGACGCGGCGGTCGTCGGCAGTGCCCTGGTCAGCGTTATCGCGGCGCACGGTTCGGCAGCCGATGTCGACGCGCGCGCAGCCGGGTTCGTCCGGTGGCTGAAAGGGACGGCATGAGCCGCCGGCTCGACGATCTGCGCCGCAGCATGGACGAGATCGACGCGCAGCTGGTCGAGCTGCTGAGCGCCAGGGCCACCTGCGCGCTCGAGATCGGACAGGTCAAGAAGCAATGCGGCATGCCGGTGTATCAACCCGCCCGTGAAAGCGACGTCCTGGCCCACGTGCAGCGGATCAACCAGGGGCCGCTCGACGACGGGGCCGTGAAGCGGCTCTTCGAGCGGATCATCGATGAGGCTCGACGCCTGGAGCGACTCGCGGAGGCAGGGCAGGGAGAGCCGGAGCCTCCACGCTAGTCCCCTCGGAAGCGTCATGCGTTGCCTACGTCCCGGAGCGCGGCGCCCGGATCGCCAGGCGCGACGACCGCGCATAGTGGGCCTCTGTAGGGGAGGAGCAACGCCGCGAGCCGGGATGCCCCGCCCGGGACGTATGTGACGCATCACGTTTCCAGGGGACTAGAATAGACACGACGACACGCGGATTTTGAACGGATTCGACAGGGGACGGAATCACACGGCAGCCGCTGCGGCGTGCTGCGAACGGTCAGCTGCCTGCTTCAAGAGCGATAATTTTTATGGTTGTGGTCATGCAGGAGCGCGCGACGGACGAGCAGATCCAGAGTGTCATCGCGCAGCTCGTGGGGATGGGATTCGACGTGCACCGGTCCACGGGGTCGCTGCGGACCGTGATCGGTGCAGTCGGGCCGACAACAGGCGACCCTCGCCTCGTGGAGATGCTCGACGGGGTGAAGGAAGTGTTGCGGATTACGGAGCCTTACAAGCTGGCCAGCCGCACGTTCCGGCCCGAGAACACCGTAATCACGATCGGCGACGTCCGGATCGGCGGGGACGAAGTGATCGTCATGGCGGGCCCGTGCTCGGCAGAGAGCGAGGAACAGGTCGAAGCCAGCGCGGCGGCCGTGCGGCGCGCCGGCGCGAAGATCCTCCGCGGCGGGGCGTACAAGCCGCGAAGCTCGCCGTACAGCTTCCAGGGGCTCGGCGAGGACGGCCTGCGGCTGCTGCGCGGCGCCGCCGATCGCCACAACCTGAAGCTGGTCTCGGAGGTGATGGATATCAGCCAGCTCGAGACGATCCTGCGCTATGCCGATATCCTGCAGGTCGGCGCCCGCAACATGCAGAACTTCACGCTGCTGCGCGAACTGGGTCGCACCCGGAAGCCGGTGCTGCTCAAGCGCGGCATCTCGGCGACTATCGAGGAGTGGCTCCTCTCGGCCGAGTACATCCTGGCCGGCGGGAACGCCGACGTCATGCTATGCGAGCGAGGCATCCGAACGTTCGAAAGCTACACGCGCAACACGCTCGACATCTCGGCGATCCCCGTCGTCCAGAAACTGAGCCACCTCCCGGTCCTTGTCGATCCCAGCCACGGCACCGGGCGCCGCGACAAGGTCGCCCCGATGGCCCGCGCCGCCGTCGCGGCCGGCGCCGACGGCCTGCTCATCGAGGTGCACTGCGATCCTGACCACGCGCTCAGCGACGGTGCACAGTCGCTGTTCCCCTCCCAGTTCGATCGCCTGATGGCCGAGCTCCGGATCATCGCCCCGGCGATCGGTCGCAGTATCTGCCTCGAGCCCGTGGCTCGCCGCGGCTGGGGAACGTAGGGAAAGGCTGAAGGGCTGAAGGATGAAGGTTCACGGGGGATTTTGACCCATGCCCACCCGGCTCCCGATGGCTGACACTCGGCGCGAATCGAGCGCGCCCCCGCCGTTTGCACGGGTCGCGATCGTCGGCTTCGGGTTGATTGGCGCCTCGCTGGGTCTCGCGATCAAGCAACGGTGGCCGCAGGCGCTGGTCATCGCCGTGGACCGCAAAGACGTCATCGAGACCGCCATGCGGATGCACGCGGCGGACGTCGGCGGCGACGACCTGGTGCTGGCGGCTGAAGCTGAGCTGATCGTGCTGGCGGCACCGGTCCAGGCCAACCACCGCATCCTTCGCGAACTCGCGGACCATGTCCCCGGCGTTGCGCTGGTCACAGACGTGGGCAGCACCAAGCGGGAAACCGTGGCGGCGGCACAGGCGCTTCCCGAACGGCTCCGCTTCATCGGCGGGCACCCGCTCGCCGGCGCAGCCGTCGGAGGCATCGAGGCCGCGCGTGGGGACCTGTTCCATGGCCGCCCCTGGATCCTCACCCCGAGCTCGTCACGCCACGAGACCGGCCTCCTGGGCACGATGCTCGAAGCCATCGGTGCGCAGGTGCGGACGCTGGCGCCCGAGGCGCACGACGCGCTCGTCACGTATCTCAGCCACCTGCCGCAGCTCGTCGCCTCGGCCCTGATGCACGTGGTCGGCACGCACACGGGCGCAGAGGGCCTCGCCCTCGCGGGGCGCGGGCTGCGTGACTCGACGCGTCTCGCCACGAGCCCACCAGGCGTCTGGCGGGACATCGTGGCCACAAATCACGACAACATCAGCGCCGCGCTGGACGATCTGATCGAGGTACTGCGCCGGTTGCAGGCCGGAGAGGGCGCGGCCGACGACCTCGGACGCACGTTCGAGTCGGCGGCTGACTGGAAGCGCACGCTGGAACAGGCCTTCGATGATCCCGCCATCACGAGCCGCGAAGGAGGCGCGTAGTGGACGCGCCGTTGTGGACCCCATCCCCGGCGCGCGTGGAGCGGGCCCGACTCACAGCGTTTTCACGCCACGTACAGCAGCAATGGGACGTCGACGCGTCCACATATGACGCCCTGTACCGCTTTTCGATCGAACGGCCGGCGGAATTCTGGCGCTCCATCTGGGAATTCAGCGGCGTCATCGGCGACATGGGCGAGCAGGCCGTCGTGGATCTCGATCGCATGCCCGGCGCGCGATTCTTTCCCGATGCGCGTCTCAATTTTGCCGAGAACCTGCTCCGGGGCACGGGCGACGGGCCGGCCATCATTTTTCAAGGAGAGGGGCTGGCGCCGAAGACGCTGAGCTGGGCCGGGCTGCGGGCCGAGGTGGCAGTGTTTGCGGCCGCGCTCAGGGCTCAGGGCCTTCAGCCCGGCGACCGGGTCGCCGCGTTCCTGCCAAACATCCCGGAGGCAGTCGTCGCGGCGCTCGCGGTGGCGGCGATTGGCGCCGTCTGGTCGTCCTGCTCGCCGGATTTCGGCGTCACCGGCGTGCTCGATCGGTTCGGCCAGATCGAACCGCGCATCCTGATCACGGCCGACGGATACTTGTACGGTGGTAAGAGTCATGACTCGCTGGCGAAAGCGGGTGAGGTGGTTCGGTCGCTTCCGACCGTCGAGCGCGTCGTGGTCGTGCCATACGTGAACAGCGCCCTCAACCTCGAAGGTGTTCCGGGCGCCGTGCTCTGGAACGATTTCACGGCCGGGCACCATGGTACGCCGCTCACGTTCGAACAGCTGACCTTCGATCACCCGCTGTACATTCTGTACTCGTCCGGCACGACCGGCATCCCGAAGTGCATCGTGCACGGCGCGGGCGGCACGCTCATCCAGCACCTGAAAGAGCATCAACTCCACTGCGACATCCATCCGGGAGACCGCGTCTTCTACTTCACGACGCTCGGGTGGATGATGTGGAACTGGCTCGTCACCGTCCTCGCCTCGGAGGCGACCGTCCTGCTGTACGACGGGTCGCCCTTCCACCCGAACGGCCACGTGTTGTTCGACCTGGCCGACGCGCATGGCATGACCCTCTTCGGCACGTCCGCCAAGTTCATCGACGCTCTGAACAAGGCCGACGTGGCGCCAATCGACACTCACCGGCTCGACACGGTGCGGACGATGACCTCGACCGGTTCGCCGCTGGCGGCCGAGAGCTTCGACTACGTCTACGGGCGCGTGAAGAAGGACCTGCACCTCGCGTCCATTTCCGGCGGCACAGACATCGTGAGCTGCTTCGTGGGAGGCAACCCTGCCGGGCCGGTATGGCGTGGCGAGATCCAGGGCCGTGCGCTCGGCATGAAGGTCGAGGTCTTCGACGATGATGGGAGGCCGCTGCCGCCGGGTGCAAAAGGAGAGCTCGTCTGCACTATGCCGTTCCCCTCGATGCCGGTCGGCTTCTGGAACGACCCGGACGGCCGGAAGTATCACGCCGCATACTTCGACACCTGGCCGGGCGTCTGGCGCCACGGCGATTACGTGGAACTGACCTCCCGCGGCGGGATGATCATCTACGGCCGCTCCGACGCCGTGCTGAACCCGGGAGGCGTGCGGATCGGGACGGCCGAGATCTACCGCCAGGTGGAGCAGCTCGACGAGGTCCTGGAGAGCCTGGTCATCGGCCAGCAGTGGGATCGCGACGAGCGCGTGGTGCTGTTCGTCCGGCTCCGGGATGACATGACGCTCTCACCAGAACTCGAGGATTTGATCCGGCGGCAGATCCGCGCCAGCACCACGCCCCGGCACGTGCCGGCCCGTATCGTCCAGGTTCCGGAGATCCCGCGGACCAAGAGCGGCAAGATCGTCGAACTCGCCGTGCGCGACGTCGTGCACGGCCGCCCCGTGAAGAACCGCGAGGCACTGGCCAACCCGAGCGCGCTCGAGCACTTCAGGGACAGGCCCGAACTGAGCGGATGATCTGTCGCGCAGGGCTCGGGTGAATCAGCAACGGGAGTTGACATGGACCAGGCAGTGATTCTGAGTGCGTGCCGCACGCCCATCGGGTCGTTCGGCGGCGCGTTGAAGGACCTCTCCGCGGCCGACCTGGGCGCCGTGGTCATCCGCGACGCCATCGCCCGCGCGCGGATAGACCCGGCGGAGATCGGCGACGTCATCATGGGCTGCGTGCTGCAGGCGGGCGCCGGGATGAACGTGGCCAGGCAGGCGGCAATCAAGGCGGGTGTTCCGGTTGACGTGCCGGCCGAGACGGTGAACCGCGTCTGCGGCTCCGGCCTCCAGGCGGTCGTGCACGCGGTCGAAGCCGTGAAAGCCGGCTACATCGACCTGGTGCTGGCGGGGGGCACCGAGTCGATGAGCAACGCGCCGTACCTGCTGAAGGGGGCGCGCTGGGGCTACCGGATGGGGAATGGTGAGGCCGTGGATTCGATGATCCACGAGGGACTCACCTGCGCGATCAACGGCTGCCACATGGGCAACACGGCCGAAGAGATCGTGAAACGCTTCGGGATTTCGCGCGCCGACCAGGATGCGTTTGCCGCAGAGAGCCAGCGGCGCGCCGCAGCGGCCATCGACGCCGGCGTGTTCGACGAGGAAATCGTCCCTGTCGAGATCCCGCAGCGCAAGGGCGCCGCCGTGAAGGTGACGAAAGACGAGTATCCGCGCGCCGGCACCACCGTCGAAAAGCTGGCCTCGCTGAAGGCCGCGTTCATGAAAGAGGGCGGCACCGTCACCGCAGGCAACGCCTCGGGCATCAACGACGGCGCGGCGGCCCTCGTGATCGCGACCGAGGCCAAGGCCCGGGCGCTCGGACGGAAACCGCTGGCCCGCATCCTGTCGTACTGCACGATCGGCGTTGACCCGATGATCATGGGGATGGGCCCTGTTGAAGCGATGCGCAAGGCCGTCGCCCGTGCCAATCTCTCACTCGACGAGCTGGACGTCGTCGAGCTGAATGAGGCCTTCGCCTCCCAGTCGCTCGCCGTCGTCCGCGAGCTGAAGCTGGATCCCGACAAGGTGAACGTGCACGGCGGCGCCATCGCTCTCGGCCACCCCATCGGTGCCAGCGGGGCGCGCGTGCTCACCACGCTCGTCCACGCCTTGCAGGCGCGCGGCGGCGGACGCGGTGCCGCCGCGTTATGTGTCGGCGGCGGGATGGGGACGGCGATGGTCGTGGAAGCCATGTGAGAATCACGGCTGCCGTCACCGCCGAGCTCGTTGCGCACGCGAGAGAGGAAGCGCCCAACGAGTGCTGCGGTCTGCTGCTGGAGCGCGCCGGCGAGATTGTCGCCGGCGTGCGGGCGCGGAATGCCCACGCCAGCCCGTCGCGGTATCTGGTGCACCCGGAGGACCACTTCGGCGCCATCCGGCGGGCACGGCGCGAGGGGCTGACGCTTGCTGGAGCGTACCATTCCCATCCACGGTCACCGGCTCAACCGTCTGCGACGGACGTCGCCGAGGCGCACGATCCCGAGCTGTTGTATGTAATTGTCGCGCTGAACGACGGGAGTGGCTGGCGAGTTCCTGACCTGCGGGCCTGGCGCCTGGCGAAGGGGTCCGCACGCGCGGTCCTCCTCTCGATCACGCCGTAAGGAGCCGCGGGTTGAGAATCAGTGCCAGCCGTCCCGGTCCCCGAGCCCGGGACGAATACGCAGCAGTGTCTGCCCGGACCCGACGACCTTGTTGTTCTGCTTCATCCGGAAGATGACCCGGAACTCGCCGGAGGTGTGGAAGGTGCGCTCCACCGTGTAGCGCCGCCGAACCTCGCTCTTGCCGGCCTCATAAGGGTCGCAGTCTACACGCTGCTCCGATCTCGTCCCGTCGCCCCACTCCCACTCGATCACGGGGCAATAGAAGTCTTCGTAGTCGCTCGAGCCTCCGCGAAGCTCCGCCGTGGCTACGACACGGAGAGGTGAGAACCCCGTTTGAGGGGATGTCCGCACAGACACCGACGGCTTCGTTGCCTTGTCGTCGTTGGTGCCTTCGACGGCCGCCGGACCGCCGCCGGCGGCGGCCTCCACGGACGTGAAGGCCGCCACGCACACCAGCGCCCCCACCGTCCGCCAGACGTGTGAGTAGGTGTTTCGCATCTGACCTCCTGTACCGGCCCGAAAGGTCGCATTCTAGCAGACCCATTAGCAGACGGCGTGCCGACTTCGCAGCCACCTGAACAAGGCGGCAATCCCCTTATAATTGCCGAATGCCCATGATCGAACTGGCCCCGGTGCTCGCCCTGGCGAGGTCACCCCTTTCCGAGATCGATACTGACTTACTCATTGCGCCGATATTCGAGGGTGAAGGACTCCCGGAGGACCTTGTCAGCACAGACGACGCGGCGGCCGGAGCGGTCGGGAGGGCTATCGAAGCAGGAGAGGTCCGGGGCCGCCCCTTTGAGACATTTCTCACGCCCGTGACGGGCTGGAAGTCGAGCCGTGTCGCCCTTGTCGGCGCGGGGCCGGCGGCCGACTTCACCATCGAGCGGCTCCGCCGCCTCGCCACCGTCGCGGCGCTGGACGCCCGGCGCCGGCGAATCCGCCGCATCGGCTGGATCAACCGCGGGGGCTTGCCCGCAGCGGCCGCCGTGCAGGCGACGACAGAAGGCCTCCTGCTCGCCACGTTCAGCGCCGATTCCTACAAGAGCGGGGAACGGGATTGCGCCCCACCCGAGCAGTTGACGGTTGCCGTCACCAGCAGCGGGGGCTCCGAACTCGAGGCCGCTCTCGAACGCGGGCGCATCCTGGGAGAGTGCAGCAACCTTGCGCGCCAGCTGTGTAACGAGCCGTCGAACGTCCTGACACCGACCGTGCTGGCGGAGCGCGCCTTTGCGCTCTGCGACGGATCCGGCTTGTCGATCGACATCCTGGACGAGCAGAGGATTGCCGCGCTCCACATGGGTCTGCTGCTTGGGGTGGCCCGCGGCAGCGCGGAGCCTCCGCGCGTCATCGTCATACGGCACGATCCGCCGGGCGCCCCCGCGTCGCCGGTACTCGGCCTGGTAGGCAAGGGCGTGACGTTCGATACCGGCGGCATCTCGATCAAGCCTGCCGACGGCATGGAACGGATGAAGGATGACATGGCAGGGGGAGCGGCGGTCATCTGTGCCATGCGCGCCATCGCGCTGCTGAAGGCGCCCATCCGGGTCATCGGGGTGGTGCCGGCTACCGAGAACATGCCCGGCGGCCGCGCGATGAAGCCGGGCGACGTCCTGACGTCCGCCAACGGCAAGACGGTCGAGATTATCAACACGGACGCGGAAGGGCGGCTGATCCTCGGCGACGCGCTCTGGTATGCGCAGTCGCTCGGCGCCACTCACCTCGTGGACGTGGCCACGCTGACCGGCGCCTCGGTGGTAGCCCTCGGCAAGGCGGCCGCAGCCATCTTCGGACGGCCAGACGGCTGGGTCGAGGTCGTCCGACGGACGGCCCTCGCCGCCGGCGATCGGTGCTGGCCGATGCCGCTCTACGACGAATACCGGGATCAGCTCAAGAGCGAGATTGCGGACATGGTGAACTCCGGCGGTCGGCCCGCCGGGGCGTGCACGGCGGCGAGGTTCCTGCAAGAGTTTGCGGCCGAGACCCCGTGGGTGCACCTCGATATCGCAGGCACCGCCTGGGCGGAAGAAGCCAAGGCGTGGCAGCCGAAGGGACCGACGGGGGTCGCCGTCAGGACACTGGCCGAGCTGGCGTTCGTGGACCCTGCCAGCTTTCCGCGCGGTCTAAGCGATTGAGGACGTCCGGGGGGAACAATCCATGATCCAGTCACCAATCATCATCGACATCAGGGAGCGGGAAGTCGTCGATCCGACGACGATGGGTGATGTGCTGCTGACGGCAATCGGGTTGAGCGGCGTACTGGCCGTGGCAGGTCTCCTGCTGGGCATCCTCCTCGGCGGTCTGTTCATCGTCTGGAAGCGCCGGCGGGACGCGACCCGCCTCGACGGCCCTCGCGCGGGCGCCGAATCCGACGCCGTGCACATCTCGCCTTACGCGTAAGTGCCGGCGTCACGGCACGCCTACCGCGCGCTCGAGGTCGTGCTCGGGCTCTTCATCTTCTTCACCGATTGCTGGTAGCGCTGGATCCCCAGGAACAGCGAGTCGGCAATCTGCTGGCGGTAGGCCGGCGTTTGCAGCAGCGCGGCATCCTGCTTGTTCGTGAGGAAGGAAATCTCAGCCAGCACGCTGGGCATTTCGGCACCGATGAGCACCACGAAGGGCGCCTGCTTCACACCGCGATCAATGACCTGCTGGTTCCGCGCCGCGAGCCCCTGAACCATCGCGCGCTGGATGGTATCGGCGAAATCGCGGGACTCGTTGATCTTGTTGTTCAGTGCGATGGCCCGGACGATGTTCGGCAGCTGGTGCATCCTGCGCGACGATGTCGCGTTCTCGCGTGCGGCCACCGCCTCGGCTTCGGGGTCCGTCGCGAAGTTCAGGAAGTAGGTTTCCACGCCGCGGGCCTGCAGGTTCCGCGCGGAGTTCGCGTGAATGGACAGGAACAGGTCCGCCCCCGCCCGGTTGGCAATCGCCGTGCGCTCCTCGAGATCGATGAACACGTCCGTGTCCCGGGTCATCACGACGTCGATGTTCATGTCCTTGCGCAGCCTCGCGGCCAGCCGTCGGGCGACGTCCAGCACGAGCTCCGACTCGCGCAGCCCGTTGGCCATGGTACCAGGGTCGCGGCCGCCGTGGCCGGCATCGATCACGATCCGCGAGATGCCGAGGCCGAGCTGCCGCGCGAGTGAATACGTGCCGTTGGCGTTTGCCGTGGGCACTTCGGGGGCGGTGAGCGGCGGTGTCGGCAGCGTCTTCAGCTCCGCCGTGCCGGAGGTCGCCGTTGGCGCGGGCGTCCTCACGGTACTGGCGGCGGGCGGCGGGGCCGCTGGCGGCGGGGAAGCCACGGCCCAATCGAGGACGGCGTTCGCGGCATTCGCCGCCGCGGGCGTCACGGCAGGTGTCGGCCCGCCGGGGGCAGGCGCCCCGCTGCGCGCGAGCGCGGGAAGGGCCTTGAAGTCGACGACCAGCCGGAACGGGTCGTACAAGGTGAAGACGCTGTAGTCTTCGACTCCTTCCATGTCCATCACGACCCGTGTCGTGTTCTGCGGATGCCGCCCCAGCCGGACCTCCCGCACCACGTCGTCCTCGAAGCGCAGGCTCGCGTCGCGGAGGCCTGCGACGGGCTCGGTTCCGGGTAAATCGAAGAAGACTCGCGCCGGATCGTCGAGGCGCTCGACGTGGAATGCCGTCTCATCGTCCATTTCGATCGTCACGCGCACGCCTCCGGGAATCGGGCTGCGCGCGACGTCGCGGATGCTCACCCGCCTGTTGGGGGCGGTCGACGCGGCCTCGCGGGACGCCGGCGGTGCTTTCGAGGCAGGAGCGGGGGCCGTGGGTGCGGCGGGTTTCGCCTGGGCCCTGGCCGGCGCCGGCGGCCGGGCATTCTCCGCGAGCCGCAGGGCGCCGTCCACGCGTGGCACGAGCGAACTCGACGGATACTGCGATTTCAAGACGTTCAGCAGGCGAATAGCGGTCCGCTTGTCAGCCTCCTGGCCGAAGCGCTCGTACGCCACGATCGCGAGGTTCCCCCCTTGCCAGAGCGCGTTGTCGCTGTAACCGCTGCGCGGAAACCTCCGCACGATGGACTCGTACGCCGCGACGCCGGCGCGAAGCTGCTGCAGCGTGACCCTGCTTGCCGCGTCCCTGAGCGTGCGTTCGCGGGCCAGCGCCGCGGTGTACAGCGCCTGCGGTGAATTCGCCTGCGCCCACGCCTCCGCCGCCGGCAGCGCCAGCAACATGAGGACGAGAAGGGCAGTGCACCGGAGTTTCATGATTACCTCAATTGCGCGTCGACTTCCTCGAAGTAGTCTGCCTTGACGAGGACCTCGCGCGCCTTGCCACCCGCCGCCGCCGAGACGAGCCCTTCGGCTTCCATCATGTCGACCAGGCGGGCGGCGCGGCTGAAGCCGATCCGCAGCCGTCGCTGCAGGTATGAAATAGAGGCCTGCCCGCTCGAGACCACGATGCGGGAGGCTTCGTCGTACAAGTCGTCCTTGTCGAACTCCAGATCCCCGCCGGTCTTCCGTTCATCGTCGGTGATCGTCGTGTCGTAGGTGGGCTTGCCCTGTTTCCGCAGAAAGCTCGCGAGCCTCGCGCTCTCCTGCTCCGAGATGTACGGGCCATGAAGGCGCACGAAGCGCGACGAGGCGGGCGGCAGATACAGCATGTCGCCCTTCCCGAGCAGCTGTTCCGCGCCGTTGCCGTCGAGAATCGTCCGCGAGTCGATTTTCGACGACACGCGGAAGGAGATGCGGGCCGGCAGGTTCGCCTTGATGAGACCGGTGATGACGTCCACCGACGGACGCTGCGTCGCCAGGATCAGGTGGATGCCGACCGCGCGCGCCATCTGCGCCAGCCGGCAGATCGATTCCTCGACCTCGTTGCTCGCGACCATCATCAGGTCGGCCAGCTCGTCGATCAGCACGACGATGAAGGGCAGGGTCTTGATCTCGATGCCCTTGTCGTCGAGAACCGGCCCCTTCGCCTCGACCTGCTGGTTGCGGAGATTCCGATTGTACTGCTCGATGTTCCGGACCCCGACGGCCGCCAGCGTCTTGTAGCGTTCCTCCATCTCGCGCACGGCCCAGCGCAGCGCATTCGCGGCGAGCTTGGGATCGACGACGACCGGCGTCAGCAGGTGGGGGATCTCTTCGTACATTCCCAGCTCGAGCCGCTTCGGATCGATCATGATCATCCGGACGTCGTCGGGTGTCGCCCGAAAGAGGATGCTCGAGAGCATGGCGTTGACGCTCACCGACTTGCCGGTCCCAGTGGACCCCGCGATCAGCAGGTGCGGCATCGTCGCGAGATCGCTGACGAACGGCTCGCCATGGATGGTCTTGCCGAGGGCCAGGGTGAGCTTTGACTGGGACCGCTTGTACGCGTCGGCCTCGAGAAGTTCCCGCATCGAGATCAGATCCCGATTGATGTTCGGGATCTGAATGCCGACCGTGGACTTGCCGGGTATCCGGTCGATGAGGACCGACTCGGCCTGCATGGCCAGGCACAGATCGTCGGCGAGCCCGGTGATCTTGCTGTACTTCACGCCGGCGTCTGGCTTGAACTCGTAGGTCGTGACGACCGGCCCCGGGTGAATCTGCACCACGGAGCCCTCGACCGAGAACTCGCGGCACTTCTCTTCGAGCAGCCGCGCGCCTTCCATCAGCTCGCGCTCGTCGATCTTGCGCTCCGTCCTCGGCGCATCGAGCAGCGCCAGCGGCGGGAGCGTGTACGCTCCCTTCTTGCGTTCGGCGGGGGCGCGATCGACTTCGGCGCCGAGCGGCAGCGACGGCTCCACCTGCGGAGGGCGACGAATGGCCGGAGCCGGCGTCGGTTTCGACGAGGCGGCCCTCAGGGCTGCCGCGGCAGCGCCGACCATCGCCGCGGTCCGCGACGGCCGGGGTCCCGCAGGGTCGGGCTCCGCCTCCCGAGGGTTCCTGGCCACGGCCGGCCGTGGCACCGGACTCTCGCGGCTTTCCAGCTGTGAGACGCCAGCCAGGGCTTCCTGCGGCTTGGCCTCCTTGCCGGCCTTCTCGAGATGCTTTTTCAACACTTCCTGCCGCTGCTTCTCGCGCCTGCGCTCCTCGCGGCGTTCACGGACACCTGCACGGAATGCCGCCCAACGATTCAGGATCATTTCGCCGATCGCCTGGAACAATCGTCCGAACGAGAACTGCGTCGAGAGGATGACCGCGAGGAAGAGCAGCGTCAGGATCAGGATGAAGGAGCCGGTCTTGTTCAGGTAGTCTGCGAGGCTGCCAGCCAGGAAGTCGCCCAGGTAGCCGCCGGCGCGGAACGCCCGGGCCTCGGGTTCGTTGACGACCACGAGCGACAGGAATGCCGAGGTGCAGCAGAAGAGGAGCCCCGCACCTATGAGCTTCGTGTACGCCGCATCGAGCACCCGGCACCAGAAGTAGTGCCAGCCGATGACCGCCATGACGACGGGGATCAGATAGGCGGCGTAGCCGACGAGCTGACTCGACAGCTCGGCCATGAAGGCACCCAGGCGCCCGGCCAAATTGGCGGGTGGGCCGCCAGACCCGGTGTTAAAAAACCAGACCGGGTCCGCAGCGCTATGGCTCGCCAGGGCCACCAGCCAGAGCAGTGACCACGCAAACAGCGTCACGCCGATGAACTCGCTCAGGCGCCGCGACAGGGCAGAGTCGGCCATCAGATCACCATCACCACGGGCAACACCAGCGGCCGGAGCCCCGAACGCTTGCGGAACACTCGCTGTAGATCCACGCGGATCTTCTCCTTGATGAGCCCGGGATCGGTCCGTTCCTCGGGGCTGGCGGCTTCGAGTGTCGAGGCCAGCAGGCCCGGGATCTCTTTGAGCAGCGCCTCGGTGCGCGCGTTGACCACGAACCCGCGGGTAATCACGTCAGTTTCCTCCAGCGTGCCCGACTGGCTGCCAATCGAAACCACGGGCACGACGACCCCATCGCCCGCCAGGTGGCGGCGGTCCCTCAGCACTTCGTCGCCCACCTCGCCAGTCCGGGTGCCGTCGATCAGGATGCGGCCTGCGGGCACCTTCCCGGCGAGCCGCCCGCCGGCCTCGTCGAACCGCAGGACGTCGCCGGTCTCCGCCAGCAGCACTTTGGTCGCCCTCGACACCTTCGCCGCCAGCTTCGCGTGCCGCGAGAGCTGGCGGTACTCCCCATGTATCGGCACGAAGAAGCGCGGCCTGACCAGGGCAAGGACGAGCTTCAGCTCTTCCTCGCCGCCGTGACCTGACACGTGCACGTGTTTGAGGCCCTCGTGGATGACGTCCGCCTGCCGCCGGGCGATGTGGTTCATGACCCGCCCGATTGCCTTCTCGTTTCCAGGGATCTCCCGCGCCGAGAACACCACCACGTCGTCGGGCTCCAGTTTCACGTAGCGGTGGTCGTTGATGGCGATCCGCGGCAGCGCGGCCTGGGGTTCTCCCTGGGACCCGGTGCAGATGCACACCACGTCCTGTGCGGGGAAGTTGCGGATCTCGGTGTCTCGGATCTGCACACCCGCCGGCACGCGGAGATAGCCGAGCCGCTGCGCGATCTCGGTGTTGTCGATGACGCCGCGGCCGACAAACGCGACCCGTCGGTCGAACTGCGCCGCGAGATCCACCAGGATCTGCATGCGGTGCAGGCTCGAGGAAAACATCGCGACCACGATCTTGCCCTCGGCGCTCGTGAAGATCTCCTCGAAGGCGTCGGTCACGTCCAGCTCGGAGCCGGCGAAGCCTCGCCGTTCGATGTTGGTGCTGTCGCAGAGCAGGGCCAGCACACCCTGGGACCCGAGTTCCGCGAGGCGCGGGAGATCCACGTGCTCGCCATCGAGCGGCGTCTGGTCGATCTTGAAATCGCCCGTATGGATGACCAGCCCCTGCGGTGTCTCGATCGCGACCGCGACGCAGTCGGGCATGCTGTGTGTGACGCGAAGGAACTCCAGCGTGAACGCGCCGACCTTGACCCGATCACGCGGTTTGACTGTCGTCAACCGCGCCCGCGAGGCCTTGTCCTTCTCGTCGAGTTTCGACGTGACGAAGGCCAGTGTCAGGGCGGTTCCGTAGATCGGCCCCTCGAAGTGCCCGAGGACGTGCGGCACCGCGCCGATGTGATCCTCATGGCCGTGCGTCAGCACGAGCGCCGAGATCGTGTACTGCTCGAGCGCCCGCAAATCGGGGATGACCAGGTCAACGCCGAGCAACTCCGGTTCCGGAAACATTACGCCGGCATCGATGAGGATGGCCGTGTCGCCGCACGCCACGATCATCATGTTCATGCCGAACTCGCCGACCCCGCCGAGCGGGATGATTTCGAGGGGCGGAGCGCCGCCCGGCCTGTGTTCGCCGGCTTCAATCATGTCGATGTGTGCTGTCCGTATCGAGTGAGCCGAGTGGACGGAGGCAGCGGAGGGATTCAGCCACAGAGGTTGCTCCCTGCACTCCGTTACCAGTCCGCGAGCGTTGTTCCAATTTGCGCGAGCAGTATCCCAGAAAATGGCGTCCACTCAGTCGCAGGGCACGGTGCGGACGGAGAGCCACCCGGGCGGGTGGAGCCGGACGCAGGGCGGCAGGGCGCCGCGGAACCGAATGCCCACCTGGCGGGCCGCTGGGACAGTTTGCCAGGACTGATTGCCTGGACGGAAGCGATACCGCCAAGCGTGTAAAACCGCGCAAACTATAGCACAGCTTTGAACTTACGCGGTAGCAGACAGCGGGCACAGGGCGCCTTCGGTCAGCCTTCCCGCCCCGGCACAAATGCGGCCGCCAGTCGAGCCAGTTCCGGCAGCGACAGGGTTTCTGGGCGGCGGGTGGGGTCGATGCCGGCGGCGTTCAGGGCATCGGTGGCCCGGCCGTGGCGGGATTCCGCGAACGGCCGCAGCGCGTTGGCCAGAGTCTTCCGGCGCTGCGTGAACATGGATCGGACCATCGCGGTGAAGGCGGCTTCATCCCCCAGGGCCACCGTCGGCGGGCGGAACCGGAGGCAGACCACCGCGGAGTGAACCCTGGGAACCGGCCGGAAGGCGCCCGGGGGGAGGGCCAGCACGCGGCGGACATCGGCGTGCAGCTGCAGGAAGATCGACAGCACGCCGTAGTCCTTCGTGCCGGGGGCGGCGACGAGTCGATCGGCCACCTCTCGCTGGACCATCAGCGTGGCGTCCATGAGCCCGCCCAGCGTCCGGTGCGCCTCCAGCAGCCGGAACAGGATTGGGGACGAGATGTTGTAGGGCAGGTTGCCCGCCACGCGAAGCGGGAGGTACGGGCGCAGCCGTTCGAGATCGAACTCGAGCACGTCGGCCTGGACGAGCGTTACGGTCGACGGCATCCTCGGTGCGAGCGCGGCCAGCATCGCCGCGTCCACCTCGATGGCCAGCACGTGTTCGACGAGTGGCGCGAGCCGGAGCGTCAGCGCGCCGGGCCCGGGTCCTATCTCGAGAAACCGGTCGGTTGACTGCGGTTTGATGGCGGCAATCAGCTTGTCGGCCCAGGCCGCCTCGAGAAAGTGCTGCCCGAACTTCTTTCGCGCGCGCATCAGATTAGAGCTCTTCAAGCGACTCGCCGCGCCAGTACTTTTCCTCGATCTCCTCGATCTCTTCCTCGCTCATCCCGAAGTAGTGTCCGAACTCGTGGATCACCGTTTCGGCCACGCACGTCCGGATCTCCTCATCGTCTTCACACGCATCCTCGATCGGAAACTGATAGATCGAGATCCGGTCTGGCAGCGCGTTGCCGTATGACCAGCCGCGCTCCGGCAGCGGCGTGCCCTGGTAGAGCCCAAACAGAGAGTCGTCCGGACCAATCTCCATTTCCTCCACGACGTCGGGCGGAGGTTCGTCCTCGACGACGACGGCGACATTCTTCATCTCGTTGCGAAAACTGCGCGGGATATCTCGCAGGGCCTCCTCGACGAGGCGGGTGAAGCGTTCGCGGGTCATGGCGTCATTTACGTTTTCGCGGGGCCCCACCCTCGCGACTGTGCCTTCGCGCCTGCGGCGCTCGGCGTTCATCGGCCACCGATCCGCTGTCACCGCGACTCTGCGGGGCCCTCCGCGGCAGCTGGGGCTTTGCGGTTTTCTGAATCTTCGGCCCCAACGCCCGGTAATAATCGCACTCCGCGCGGACGGCGCACCTATCGCAGAGCGGCTTCGGCTTGCAGATGCGGCGGCCGTGGAGGATGAGCGTGTCGGACGTCTTCGTCCACTCGGCAGGCGGCATGGCCGCGCCCAGCTGTTGTTCGACAACTTCGGGATCCTCCGAGCGCGCGATGCCGATCCGGTTGGCGACGCGCAGCACGTGACGATCGACCGGCAGGCCCGGGATGCCGAGTGCATGACCGAGAACGACATTGGCCGTCTTGCGCCCCACCCCCGGCAGCGTCACCAGTTCCTCCATCGTCTTTGGCACCTCGCCGCCGTGCTCTTCGACGACGGCGGCAGCCATGCCGGTGAGCGAACGCGATTTGGCGCGGAAGAAACCGGTGGACTGGATCTGCGGCTCGAGTTCGTCGGTGGACGCCCTGGCGAGCGCGCGCGCATCCGGGTAGCGCCTGAACAGCGCCGGCGTGACCTGGTTCACCCGCTCGTCGGTGCACTGCGCCGAGAGGATGGTCGCGACGAGGAGCTCGTAAGGAGTCGTGAAGTTCAGCTCGGTGTCGGCGTTGGGGTGCTGTGCGCCGAGCTTCCGGAGGATGCGACGCGTCTCGGTCACTGTCTTGCCGGGAGAGGGGAGGACCTTGCCCGCGACCGGCCGCTTCACCATACGGCCCTATTGTAGGCCAGCGGCAGCCACAGACGGGGGCAAGAGGAGTTCAGGGGATCAAGAACTCCTCAAAAACTGATCTTTTGATCTCGTGTCAACACTCAACGCGTGCCGCTGCCCTTCGGGGGCACCGCGGTCAGCAGCGCGATGAGCGCCTTGTCACCCTGGATGCGCGAGGTACCGACGACCACTGTCTCGCCGACGTCCATCCGGAAACTGGCATCCATCCCCCGGGTGGGGACGTGTTGGTGGGGTTAATGAACCGGTCCTTTATCCCAGCTGTTGCCCGTCGATTCCGAATACACCCGCATATGTTCCTGCAGGGCGGCGATCAGATTCGGGATGACCTGGAGCGGCACCACCACTTTCGCCCGTACCGGCGCCTTGACCACGTGGTCGGACTCAGCCGCCTTGATGTCTTGCTCCGACAACGGCAGCACTTCGCAGAAGGCGAGGGTGAAATCAAACGGCGTGTGGGAAATCGCGCAGAAATTCGCGTAGGTGCGCGGCAGGTCGTCAGGGTCGTCGGGGACGATGGTGAAGTTGATCTGTTTGCGCTCGTTGCTCATGCCACGGACTCTACCACCGAACGTCAGGTAACGTCAGGTGTCACGAATCGACGCGGATTACACGGAGGGACACGGATTTACACGGATAAAACGAGCGCAAGGCGTCGGACTTTCGATCTCAGTACCGGCGCATGACACCGACGACGACGCCTTGGACCTGGACCTGATCGGCGGCCACGAGAATCGGCTGCATCGCCGGGTTGGCCGGCTGGAGGCGGATGCGGCCGTGCTCGCGGTACAGCTTCTTCAGCGTGACATCGGCGCCGTTCAGCAGCGCAATGACCATCTCGCCATTGTCGGCAGTGTGCCGATCCTCGACGATCACGTAGTCGCCGTCCCGGATCTGCTCGTCGATCATCGAGTCGCCCTTGACGCGAAGCACGTAGGTGTCGCGCTTGCCGACCATGTCTTCGGGCACGGCGATCGTATCGCCGCCGACGACCGCCTCGATCGGGGAGCCAGCGGCAACGTAGCCGAGCATGGGCAGCTCGACCGCTCTTCCGCCCGTCCGCATCGGCACCATCTCGACGGATCGGCTGCGATTCCAGGACCGCCGGATGAACCCCTTTTCCTCCAGGTTCGTCAGGTGTTTGTGCACCGTCGCGAGTGAGGACAACCCGAACTTGCGACCAATTTCCTCCAGGCTCGGGGCATAGCCGTGCTGCTGGATGAACTCGTTGAGGTAGTCGAGGATCTCGCGCTGGCGCTTGGTCAGTGGCAGCATGCGCGCACTATAGACAAAGGAAAAGCGAAAGTCAACGTTTTGTGTACAATCGACCGATGAAATCCCGTGGTCTCCCGGGGCTGGTCCTCGCGCTGGCCCTCACGCCTCTCCTCATCGCACAGACGCCCGCCAACCGAAAGGACGCCGACGCGTTCCAGGCGAAGCTCACGCACATCGTCGAGTATGGCAACGTGCCGCCGCCCAAGGCGGCTAAGCCCGTCACCCGGCACACGAAGGTGAGCGACGCCGAAGTGAACGCCTACCTGCGCATCCACGCTACCGAGCAGATCCCCCTTGGGGTCGTGGACCCGACGATCAACGCGATGGGTGACGGCCGAGTCTCAGGCAGCGCAATCGTGGACCTCGATGCGGTCCGCAAGTCGAAGGAGCGCGGCTGGATGGACCCGATGGGATACCTCACGGGCCGGATGCCCCTCACGGCGTCGGGGCGCCTGACCACGAAGAACGGGGTCGGCCGCTTCGAACTCGAATCCGCGGAGGTGTCGGGCGTGCCACTCCCGAAGACCGTGCTCCAGGAGCTTCTGACCTACTACTCGCGGACGCCGGACAATCCCTCCGGGATCAACATGGACGATCCGTTCGAGCTGCCCTCACGGATCAAGGAGATCCAGGTCGCGCGCGGCAGCGCCACGATCGTGCAATGAGCAGCAGGCAGCGGGCAGCGGGCAGTAGGCAGTAGGCAGTAGGGCAGACGCCTCTTTGCCATGATCGGCCTCGAGACACCGCTCCAGTTCTTGAAGGGCGTCGGGCCGCGCCGCGCGGCCGACCTGCTACGCGTGG
Organism: Acidobacteriota bacterium; assembly: GCA_013813355.1. GTDB lineage: Bacteria > Acidobacteriota > Vicinamibacteria > Vicinamibacterales > 2-12-FULL-66-21 > JACCRT01. Next base: position 53,446 of record JACCRT010000015.1, read on the forward strand.
GCCTCGCGACGGTTGAGGACCTGCTCTACCGATTTCCCATCCGCTACGAGGATCGCGGCAGCTTCGCGACGATCTCGACGCTCCGCCCCGGCGCGTCGGCGTCGATCGCCGCCGAGGTCGTCGGCTGCGGCGTGCGCCCCACGCGGCGCCCGCGCTTCAGGATCTTCGAGTTGCTCGTGCGCGACGCCACTGGCTCGCTACGCGCCGTTTTCTTCAACCAGCCGTTCCTGGCCGACGTCTTCCGGCCGCATCAACGCGTGATCCTGTTCGGCAAGCTCGAGCTGACGTCGCACGGGCTGCAGATGCAGAACCCGCAGTACGAAATTCTGAAGGCCGAAGCAGACGTTCAGCCCGACGCCGCGCCGCTGGCAGCCGAGCCGGAGGAAGACACGCTGCACACCGGACGCATCGTGCCCGTGTACGAGAAGACCGGCACGCTGACGCCGAAGATGCAGCGGGCGATCGTGCACCGGACCCTCGCGGAAGTACCGCCGGACATCCCGGAGCCGCTTCCCGCGGACGTCCGTGCGCGACAGGGGCTTATCGATAGGCGCACGGCCATCCACGACGTCCACTTTCCGTCGGAAGGCACGGCCGTCGAGCAACTGAACGCCTTCCGCACGGCCGCGCACCGGCGGCTGATCTTCGAGGAGTTCTTCCTCTTCCAGCTCGGGCTGGTGCTGCGAAAGCGCAGGGCCGAGGCCGACCTGAAGCCCCGATCCGTCGTCATCACCGACGAGATCCGGGAAGCGGTCCGCCGCATCCTGCCGTTCAGGCTGACTGGCGATCAGAAGAAGGTCATCTTTGAAATCGTCAAGGATATGGAGCGGCCACAGCCCATGAACCGGCTGCTCCAGGGCGACGTCGGTTCCGGCAAGACCATCGTCGCGCTCATGGCTGCCGTCGTCGCGATGGAGAATGGCTTCCAGGTCGCGTTCATGGCACCGACCGAGATACTGGCCGAGCAGCACTTCATCACCATTCGCCGGCTGCTGGAATCGTCGCGGTTCCGCATTGCGCTCGTCACGGGCTCAACGGCCGCGAAGAAACGTCGCGAGGTCCAGGCGGAGCTGTCGGGCGGGTCCATCCACCTGGTCGTCGGCACCCATGCGCTCGTAGAGGACCCGGTCGGCTTCCGGGAACTCGGGCTCGTCATCATCGACGAGCAGCATCGCTTCGGCGTGCTGCAGCGGGCGAGCCTGCGGTCCAAGGGCGTGCATCCGGACGTGCTCGTCATGACGGCGACGCCGATCCCACGCACCCTGGCGCTGACGACCTACGGGGACCTCGACGTGTCGGTGATGCGCGAGATGCCACCGGGGCGCCAGCCCATCAAGACCACGGTCCGGCCCGAAGACCGGCGGCAGGAGATTTACGACTTCGTGAGGATGCAGGTCGACGCGGGCCGGCAGACATATGTGATTTACCCGCTGGTGGAGGAGTCCGAGAAGGTGGACCTGAAGGCGGCAACCGAGATGGCGGATCACCTCGCGCAGGACATCTTTCCCCAGTACCGCGTCGGCCTGCTGCACGGCCGGCTGAAGCAGGATGCCAAGGAGCGCGTCATGGGTGCGTTCGCGCGGGGCGAGTTCGACATCCTCGTATCGACGACGGTCGTCGAAGTCGGTGTGGACGTGCCGAACGCCACCGTAATGCTCGTCGAGCACGCCGAGCGGTTCGGCCTGTCGCAGCTCCACCAGCTCCGCGGACGGGTTGGGCGCGGCCAGCACCAGTCCTACTGCATGCTCCTCTATCAATACCCACTGACCGACGATGCGCGGGAACGGCTGAAGGCGCTGACCGACACCACCGACGGCTTCGAGATTGCGGAACGCGACCTCGCGCTACGCGGTCCCGGTGACTTCTTCGGCACACGCCAGTCGGGCCTGCCGACGCTGCGGGTGGGGGACGTGCTGCGCGATCACGACATCATGGAGGCCGCCCGCCGCGAAGCGGTGGCCGCGCTGGACGACGAGAAACAGGCGGAGACGCTGGCGGCGTTCGTGCGAACCAGCTGGGAACAGCGGTTCGGGCTCGTCGGGGTGGGATGAACGGCGCTCTCGGAGCGGGGGGCGGACGCCGAGGGTCCGGGGAAACTGACGCCGAGGGTGCAGCGCGCTATCGCTGAGGGGGGCTCGTGTGGTGATGTGTCGATTATGCGGATTATTGCCGGCAGGCTGAAGGGACGGCGGCTCGAGGCGCCGGATTGGGCGGGGTTGCGGCCGACCTCTGACAAGCTGCGGGAGACGCTCTTCAACGTGCTCGCGCCGCGGATGGATGGGGCACGCGTGCTCGACGGATATGCGGGGACCGGCGCGGTTGGCATCGAAGCCATCAGTCGTGGCGCCGCGCACGTGACGTTCGTCGAACGCGACCCGCGCGCCGTCCGGCTGATCGAGGGGAACCTGGAGCGCTGTGGCGTGCGGCGCCCGCCGTCGGGCTCACATACGCCGGACGGGCCCTATGCTATTATCCGCGCGGGGTTTGTACCCGCGGCTGAACGGCTGGCCGGCGCGGCGTTCGACGTGATCTTTCTCGACCCGCCCTACGGGGCCGAGGAGCTCACCACGGCCCTCGACCGAGCGGCGCCGCTGGTCCGCTCCGGCACGCTGCTGGTGCTGGAGCACGCGAGGCGGGACGCCACGCCGGGAGCGTGTGGGGGCCTCGCACGCACGCGAGAGCTGGTATCCGGCGACAGTGCGCTGGCATTCTATTCGCTGGTGGAGTAGGGGAGGCGGTGGCGCCCCGTCCGTTAACCCGTGAGAGGAGCAGGCCCCCGATGACCGACGTCATAGCCATCTACCCCGGCTCCTTCGACCCCCTGACCAACGGGCACGTCGACATCATCCGCCGCGGCTCCCGCCTCTTCGACCGCATCATCATCGCCGTCCTGATCAACATCGAAAAAGCGCCGCTCTTTACCGTGCCGGAGCGCGTCGACATCGCGCGCGAGGCGTTCCGCGGGTGGGACAACGTCGAGGTCGACACCTTCGACGGCCTGCTCGTCGACTACGCACGGCGCAAAAAGGCCAGCGTGATCGTGCGCGGCCTCCGGGCCATCTCCGACTTCGAGTTCGAGATGCAGATGGCGCTGATGAACCGCCGCCTCAACGGCGATGTCGAAACCGTCTTCATGATGCCGGCAGAGCCGTATACCTATGTCAGCTCGCGGCTGGTGAAGGAAGTCGTCGCACTCGGCGGGTCGGTCCACGGCCTGGTCCCCGACTCGGTCGAGGAACGGCTGCGACAGAAGAAACTGGCGCGCGAAACGCTTCGCGCATGACGAGAGTGGCTGACCACCAACACACATGAAGCAGGAAGACATGCTAGCGGATCGCACGAAACGAATCTGCGTCTCCCCCACCATGAAGGTGGCGGCGGAGGCGCTGCGGCTGAAGGCCCAGGGCGTAGATGTCATCGACTTCGGGGCGGGGGAGCCCGACTTCCCGACCCCGGCCCACGTCGCGCAGGCGGCGCATGCCGCCATCGACGCGAACTTCACGAAATACACGACCAACTCCGGCACCGAGGAACTCAAGCGCGCCGTGTGCGATCGCTACCGGGCCGACTACGGTCTCGAATGCACAACGGGCGAGGTCATCGCGACGGCCGGCGGCAAGCAGGCGCTTTACAACGCGGCCATGTGCCTCTTCGGCCAGGGCGACGAGGTGATCACGCACATGCCCGGGTGGCCGACGCTGCTCGAGCAGATCAAGCTGGCCGATGCGACGCCCGTGGTCGTCCGCACGCACGCCGAGGACGGTTTTTGCGTCCGGGCCGAGCCGATCCTCTCGGCCATCACCCCGCGGACGCGCGGCATCATCATCAACTCACCGGGCAACCCGACCGGTGCGCTCATCGACGAAGAGTCCCTGGCCGCCGTGGCCGACGAGGCCGCGCGGCGCGGCATCTGGATTCTGCTGGACCTCTGTTACGAGAAGCTGATCTACGATGCGACCGCGCACAACCTGCCAGGCGTCCTCGCCAGGCGGATGCGCGACCGCACCGTCCTTTGCGGATCGGCCTCCAAGGCATACGCGATGACGGGGTGGCGCTGCGGCTGGATGGTGGGTCCCCCGGCACTCGTCAGCGCGTGCAACGCCCTCCAGAGCCACTCGACGTCGAACGTCTGCTCGATCACCCAGAAGGCCGTCGTCGCCGCGCTCAACGGGCCCCAGGCCTGCGTCACCGAGATGCTCGACGAATACCGCCGCCGACGGGACCAGGTCTGCGAGTGGCTCGCCGAGGAGCCGCGCATCCGCCTGCAGAAGCCCGCGGGTGCGTTCTACCTCTTCCCGGACGTGTCGGATTTTCTCTCACCCGACGGCATTCGCACGACCGCGGACCTGGCGCAGGCGCTCCTCGATGAACAGCGCGTCGCCATCACACCCGGCGAGGCGTTTGACGCACCAGGGTTCATTCGTATTTCGTACGCCACGTCGATGGGCACGCTCGAACGCGGCACTGAGCGCATCATCGAGTACGTCCGGACCCTGTCAGCAACCCTGCCCGCATAGGCCCGATCGTCGCTGTCGGGCCGTGCACCGGCCTCGCCCGTGTCGATGAACCTCGCCCACATGACCACCCTCACGCCAGAGTTCGTCATCGGCCTCCGGGACCTGCTTGGTCCGGCCTACGTCCGGACCGACGAGGCCACGCGCACTGCGTACGGCGTCGATGCGCTGAAGCGCGGCACGCCGGCGGACGTCGTCGTCCTGCCGGCGAACACGGCGGAAGTGGCCGGCGTGGTAAAGCTGTGCGCGCAGTACCGCGTGCCGGTCGTGCCGCGCGGCGCCGGCACCGGCTACACCGGAGGCGCGGTGCCCATCAGGGGAGGCGTCGTCCTCTCGCTCGAGCGGTTGAACCGACTCCTCGAGATCGACGAAGCCAACCTCGTCGCCGTCGTCGAACCCAACGTCGTCACGGGCGACCTGCAGGAGGCGGTGGAGAAGGTTGGGCTCTTCTATCCCCCTGACCCGGCGTCGCTGAAGCAGTCGGTCATCGGCGGCAACGTCGCCGAGAACGCCGGCGGGCCGCGCGCGTTCAAGTACGGCACGACGAAGCAGTACGTGCTGGGGCTCGAGGCCGTGCTCCCCACCGGCGAGATCATCGAAACCGGCGGCAAGGTCGTGAAGAATGTCGTGGGCTACGACCTGACGCACCTGCTGGTCGGCTCAGAGGGCACGCTGGCGATCATCACGAAGATCATCCTGCGGCTCGTGCCGAAGCCGCCCGTGCAGGCGACGCTCCGCGCGACGTTTTCGAGCGTCGAGGCGGCCGTCGAGGCGGTGAGCGCAATCGTTCGCAACCGCGTCGTGCCGGCGGCACTGGAGCTCATCGACGGCGAGTCGCTCGAGGCCGTGGCGCAGAATCTGGGGGTCCGATCGCTGGCGCCGGAGGGGACGGTTGCGCTCCTCCTCCTCGACGTGGACGGCGTGCCCGCCGCCGTGACCGAGGAGGCGGCGCGTGTGGAGGCCGCCTGCCTGGCGGCGGGGGCGACCGAGGTCCTGCACGCACGCGACGAGTCCGAACGCGAGGAACTCTGGCGCGTGCGACGGGAATTGTCGCTGTCGCTAAAGCTGGTGGCGCCGCTCAAGTTCAACCACGACCTGGTCGTCCCCAAAGGGCGCATTCCGGAGCTGTTTGCCCTCGTGCGGCAGGTGCGCGAGGACTTCCGCCTCCGCATCCCCTGTTTCGGGCACGCGGGCGACGGCAACATTCACGTGAACATCATGGTGGATCCGGATGATGCGGACGAGATCGCGAGGGCGCACAAAGCGGAGCACGTGCTGTTCAGCGGGGTGATCGCGCTGGAGGGGGCGATCAGCGGCGAGCACGGTATCGGCTTCTCGAAGATGCCGTTCATGCCGCTGGCGCTGTCGCCGGAGGAGATCGCGCTGATGAAACGTGTCAAGGCGGCCTTCGACCCGTTGGGGATCCTGAATCCGGGGAAGATGTTTCCGGAGAGCTGATTTCTCTGTCAGAGCAAGTGACTGGGAAGAACAGGAGATCAGGAGGTCAGGAGATCGTCGTTATCCAGAAGATTGGTATCCAGGAAAAACCCCATCAGTCTCCTGATCTCTTGATCTCCTGTTAACACTGACAAGCAGCCGGAGTGAGAAACCATGCCGTATGTCTCTGCGGCGGCCGAACGACACCGTCCATGTGCACTGCCGCCCTGGCGGAACCATCACCGGTCCATTGGCACGCGGTTGCCCGCGATCCACACGGACTCGATCGTCCGCGTATGCCGGATGTCCTCCAGCGGATTACGCGAGAGGACGACGAAGTCAGCGGCGCGGTCGGCTTCGAGGGTGCCGAGCCGGTCGGCGAGCCCCATACAGGCCGCTGCCGTGCCGGTGCCGGCAAGAAGCGCCTGTGCCGGCGTCAGACCTGCACGCATGAGTTCTTCCAGCTCCAGGTGCTCGAAGTAGCCCTGGAATCGCGCGGGCGGACCCGAGTCGGTGCCGGACGCGATCCGCACGCCAGCGTCGTGCAGCGCCTTGACGTTGCGCCGCGCCACCTCCAGCCCTTTCTTGTAGGCCTGCGCCGCGCGGCTCTTCGCCGTCGACGCCTGCCGCGTCGGATCCTCCAGCGCGGCGATGACCTGTGGATCGACCTCTCGCGTGAAGAACGGGTCGTCGAAGAACGAGGGACGCGATTCGTACACGAATGTCGAGACCTCGCGCATGAGGGTCGGTGACAGGCACACGTCGCGCGCCTTCATCAGGTCGATCAACTCCTGGTCCACCGGACGATCGCGGACGCTGTGCGCCAGCAGGTCCGCCCCCGCGCGGAGCAGTTCCATGGCGTCAGCGAGGTAGAACATGTGTGCCGCGACCCGCAGCTTGTGCCCGTGCGCCTCCTCGATGACCGCGCGGTACACCTCAGGCGCCATCTTCGTCGTCGCCCCAAGGTTGTCGTCCACCCTGATCTTGATCCAGTCCGGCTTCAGCGCCGCGACCTCGCGCACGGCGCGCCTGGCCTCGTCGGGTGACTTCGCGGTTACGACCGGCCCCGCGACGAACACCCGCGCGCGATCGAGATCCGGGGCCTCGTTCGCGCGGCGCATGGCGAAGCCCGGCTCGCGGTCATCCCCCAGGCTGACGACCGTGGTGATGCCGTAGCGAGCGTTGAGCGCCAGTTGCCGGCGTACGTTGGCCTCGGTGTTCACGGCGGCGCCGCTCTCGAGGCCGGCCGCTGACCCGACGTGCCCGTGCGCGTTGATCAGCCCGGGCATGATGAATCGGCCGCTCACGTCCACGCGCTCGGCGCCCGCGGGGATGGTGGTCGTCGCGGCAGGGCCAGCCGAAACGACGCGGCCCGACCTGACGATGAGAACAGCATCCGGGAGAGGCGTCGCGGCGGCGCCATCAAACAGCGTAGCCCCCACGAAGGCGCGAGTCGCATCAGCCTGGGGCGCTGGCGCCCGGGTGGGCCATGCGAACGGGGAGGCGGCGAGCAGCGCCGACAGCCCGACAGCCATGCCGAGCGGAAGAGATGTGTGGTTCACGATGCCCTCCGCGTGTACCGTATGACCGGCGCTCTCAGGCTGTCAAGCGCTCTGGCCGGGGGGCACGCGAACGCGGTCAGCCACTGCGGCCGCGAAAGACCCGTGGGTTACGGAGAACAAGCCGGGCCGTCACGAGCACCCGCGGGCAAACCTGCGCCCGTGCCGCACCGTCTAAGCACACATGAACCCGCACCTGTTCCGCCGCCTCTTCGGCTTCTACGTCTTCCTGCTCGTCTTCACCGTCTCTCCGGCCGCCCAGCAGAAGCATGTGCCGGCGGAGACAACCCGGTTGATAGAGCGGCTGAAGCTGGGGCCGAACAGCACCGTGGCGGATGTCGGCGCCGGCGAAGGGGAGATGACAGCCGAACTCTCCCGCCAGCTCGACCCTGACGCCCGCATCTACAGCACGGACGTCAACGAGAAGACGCTGGCGGAGCTCCACGATCTGGTCGTGCGGCAGAAGCTCGGCAACGTCATCGTGCAGGCGGGGGCGTTCGAGGCGACGAACCTCCCGGAGGCGTGCTGTGACGCCATCTTCGTCCGGCGCGTGTATCACCACTTCGGGAACCCGGAGGTGATGAACGCCAGCATCCTGCGCACGCTGAAACCCGGCGGACGGTTCGCCGTCATGGACTTTCCCCCGAAAAAGCCCGTTGCGGGCCGGGTGCCGCCGGAACAGCGCGCCTCCGGAGACACTCACGGCGTGACCGCCCAGACGGTCGTCCAGGAACTCGAAACGGCAGGCTTCCGGATCGTCGAGGTCATCCGCGACTGGCCTGGCGGCCTCTTCATGGTGCTGGCGGAACGCCCCTGAGGGTCCGGTCAGGCCCACGCATTCTGGTAATATCGCGGGATGCTCAAGGTGACGGCCGTTGCACTTCTCGCCATTCTCTCGCTTTCGCCGCCGCAGTCACGAGATGCCGAGATCGAGGCGCTCAAGCGCGAGGTCGCGGCGCTCAGAGCACAGCAGGAAGGGATGGCCCGCGATCTCCAGGCCATCAAGCAGCTCCTGCAATCCCTCATGCAACCGGCGCCTTCGCCGGGCAACGAAATGCCGGGCCTTGTCGGCGCATCGATCGCGCCATCCCAGCGCGCACCGCTCGGTGCCGCGTCCGCGCGGGTGATGATTCTCGAGATCTCCGACTACCACTGCGGTTTCTGCCGCCGCCACACGCAGCAGACGTTTCCACGAATCTACGAGCAGTACGTGAAAACGGGGCAGGCGCAGTACGGCTTCGTGGACTTCCCGATCACGCAGGCGCCCCAGGTCGGCTTCAAGCCCCACGAGGCGGCCCTGTGCGCCGGCGAGCAGGGTAAAGCGTGGGAAATGCACACGCAGCTGTTCGGAGGCTCCCCCGCGAGCACCACCGAGGCGCTCGTGGCCAAGGCGTCAGCGATTGGTCTGAACACATCAGCGTTTACGACGTGCCTGAATAGCGGCAAGTACACAGCCGCCATCCAGGAGAGCGTCGGCGCCGTGCAGCGCCTCGGTGTCGGCGGTACGCCGATGACGCTCATCGGCTTGACGCCCGAGCCCGGGCAGCCTATGAAGGTCGCAAAGTTCGTGTACGGCGCCCACCCGTTCGAAGCCTTCAAGGAGGCGATCGACGAGGTCCTGGCCGAAGCGCGGTGACTCTGGGCTCGTCGAAGCGCAGCCACTGGGGCTTACAAGAGATCAGGAGTTCAGGAGCTTTCTTTTTTCTGAGTCTCGATTAGAAGTCCTCCAAAGTTCGTGTACGGCGCCCACCCGTTCGAAGCCTTCAAGGAGGCGATCGACGAGGTCCTGGCCGAAGCGCGGTGACTCTGGGCTCGTCGAAGGGCAGCCACTGGGGCTTACAAGAGATCAGGAGTTTAGGAGCTTTCTTTTTTCTGAGTCTCGATTAGAAGTCCTCCTGATCTCCTGATCTCCTGATCTCCTGTAAAGACACCCGCCGCGAGCCGGGCAGAAATGGCGACGAGGCGATCTGGCCGTCGAAGCGATCAGCCCACCGGCCGGGGATAGTCGTCCCGCAGTCCGGGCATGCGCCTCCAGGCGTCAGCCGGTAATCCTGGACGAAGTAGCCGTAGCGCTCGACGAGCCGGGCCCGGCAGTGGTGGCAGTGCGTGTGTTCCAGGTCCCCAACCTGCCCGGGGAGGTTGCCGGCATAGACATAGCGCAACCCGTTCCTCTGGCCGATCTCCGCTGCACGGACGAGCATGTCGGGCGTGGTATTCTCCGGGTCGTTCATCCGGTAGTCCTTGTGAAAGGCCGTGACGTGCCAGGGGATGTCGGGTGACACGCCCGCGACGAAGGCCGTCATGCGCTCGATCTCATCGGCCGAATCGTTGAACCCCGGGATGAGCAGCGTCACGAGCTCCAGCCAGATGCCCATCTCGTGCAGCGCGCGGATGGTGTAGAGGATCGGCTCCAGCCGTCCGCCGAGCGACCGGTAATGCCGATCGTCGAAGCTCTTGAGATCCACCTTGTAGAGGTCAACCCACGGCTGGATGTACTCGAGCACCCGCGCCGTACCGTTGCCGTTCGACACGTACGCCGTCATCAAGCCTGCCGCGCGCGCCTCCTTGAAGATCGCCACCCCCCATTCACTGGTTATGAGCGGCTCGTTGTAAGTGGACACGACGATGCGGCTGCCGAGGCGGAGGGCTTCAGCGACGAGCGCCGCGGGATCGGCGTCGAGCGGCGGAGAGACCGCGTGCGGGTCGCGCAACGCCTGCGACGTGACCCAGTTCTGGCAGTAGGAACAATGGAGGTCGCAGCCCAGCATCCCGAAGCTGAAGGCGAGCGCGCCCGGACGCGCGTGAAAGAACGGCTTCTTTTCGACCGGATCGCACTGCACGCCGCCCACGTAGCCCCAGGGGACCTGGAGCGTGCCGCCGCGATTGAACCGCACCCTGCAGACGCCCACCGCGCCATCGGGAATGGGACACTCGTGCCCGCACGCATAGCACCGGAGGCGGTCCTTCGAGATCGCCTCGACGAGCTCCGCCGCCGCCGGGACGGTGCGAGCTTGGAGGATATCGGACAGCGTCGGCATATCTCTCTGTCGATCGTGTGGCTTCTCCGCGTGCCTCTGTGGTGAAAATCTCCGCTTCCTCCGCCACCTCCGTGACCTCTGCCCGGGCAGGCGTCAATACCGGGCGGGCGACTCTCCAATCCCGATGATGCTGCACGCCTGGATTGTCTCGAGGCCCAGCTCACGCGCCCGGGCGACCACCTCGTCGTCGTCGGCGCCCGGGTTGAGCCAGACCTCGCCGACTCCCTTTGTCGCGAGCTCTTCCATCGCCTTCAGCCCGACGTGCGCCGGCACGTACACCGTGGCTATGTCGATGTTGCCCGGCACGTCAGTCACCGACGCGTAAGTGCGGTGCCCTTCCACCTCTGGAACGTTTGGGTTGATGGGGATCACCGTGTACCCCTGCTTCTCGAACGCGCGCAGCGCCTTGTTCCCGAACTTGCTGCGATTCCTCGATGCGCCGATCACCGCCACGGTCTTCTCCATGGCTCGATCATAAGGCACCGAGTCGCACGGACTCAGACAAACACGATTTTCAGGTGATTTGACACGGTTTACGAGCTCTGCCTATACTCATGGCACACGTTAGGCTGGCATCTCCTCGGACCGCACGCGAGCCTTGGGCATCGGCACTCCCCCCGCACGACCACGTTCAGCCCTGTATAACAGCCTCAACGACAGCACCCTCACCAGCCATGGCACCCAGACGTACCGCCGCGCGCGCGTCCGCCGACGAGGCGACCGCCAGTCCACTCGACACCTCCGACCCGCAAGCCGTCGCGACAGAGGATCCTCCGACCGCCGGTGAGATCGCGAGTCCGCCGGGCGCGAGTGCAACCGGCCGGGAGAGAGGCCTGAACATCAACGACATGAAAGATATGTCGATCCAGAAGCTCACGCAGGCCGCCAAGGATCTCAACGTCGAAGGGGCCACCGGCATGCGCAAGCAGGATCTGATCTTCCGGATCCTCAGGGCCCAGACCGAGCAGAGCGGCTTCATCTTCTCGGAAGGCGTGCTCGAGGTGCTGGCCGACGGCTTTGGCTTCCTCCGCGCCCCCGGCTACAACTACCTGCCGGGACCGGACGACATCTACGTCTCGCCGTCACAGATCCGAAAATTCGACCTGCACACCGGCGACACGGTGTCCGGGCAGATCCGGTCGCCAAAGGAGGGTGAACGCTATTTCGCGCTCATCAAGGTCGAGGCGGTCAACTTCGAGTCGCCGGACCGCGCGCGCGAGAAGCTGTTCTTCGAAAACCTCACGCCGCTCTACCCCCAGGAGCGGTTCGTGCTCGAGACGACGCCAGATTCCCTTGCGGGCCGGGTCCTCGACTTGATGGCACCCGTCGGCAAGGGGCAGCGGGGCCTCATCGTCGCGCCGCCGCGGACCGGCAAGACGATGCTGCTCCAGAGCATCGCGCAGTCAGTGGCCACGAACCACCGGGACGTCTTCCTCATCGTGCTGCTCATCGACGAGCGGCCCGAGGAGGTCACCGACATGCAGCGATCCGTCAACGGGGAGGTCATTGCGTCCACGTTCGACGAACCGGCGTCCCGGCACGTGCAGGTGGCCGAAATGGTCATCGAGAAAGCCAAGCGTCTCGTCGAGCACAAGAAGGACGTGCTCATCCTCCTCGATTCGATCACCCGTCTGGCACGGGCCTACAACTCTGTCAGTCCCTCGTCGGGCAAGGTCCTGTCTGGCGGCCTCGATTCGAACGCGCTGCAGAAGCCGAAGCGGTTCTTTGGCGCGGCGCGCAACATCGAAGAAGGCGGGTCGCTCACCATCATGGCGACCGCGCTCATCGACACGGGCTCGCGCATGGACGACGTGATCTTCGAGGAGTTCAAGGGTACCGGGAACATGGAAATCCATCTGGACCGGAAGCTCACCGACAAGCGCGTGTTCCCGTCCATCGACATGCTGAAAAGCGGGACGCGGAAGGAAGAGCTGCTCCTGCCGAAAGAGGACCTCAACCGCGTGTGGGTGCTCCGCAAGGTGCTCAACCCGCTGTCGGCGGTGGAGGCGATGGAACTGCTGCTCGACAAGTTGGGCAAGTCCAGGACGAACCAGGACTTCCTCGGCTCAATGCAGCGGTAGCCGGGCCCCGCGCCGCGGCCGATGGTGCCTCCCACGCAGCCGCCTACATCCGGATCTCAATCCCCGTGACGTCCCTGTCGCGGATGGTCACCGCCGCGGGCGTCCCCTCGATCGGCGGGGCCGCGTCGCCCCGGACATCCGGCGCGAGGCGGTAATCGCCAGGCCTGAGTTTCTCGGCCACGAACGTCCCGTCCGGCCTGACCGGCACGCTCACCGAGCGGACGCCGCGACCTTCCTCCCACGAAATCCTGACCCACAGGTTCGCCGGCAGCGTCCCGTGCGCGGCAATCGCGCGCCCGCTGATCGAATACACTGTGCCGCCGTCGCCAGGATCGTCCGGCTTCAGGCCCAGGGCGTTGAACAAGACGACGACCAGGACGAGCGAGAACGCGACGGTGACCGAGGGGAGCAGGCGGGGTTTGATCATCTCTGCACGTGAAGCAATCAATCGCTCGGTTACAGGCCCCGGCTCCAGGAATTCTAATCCAGGCGGCCGCGGCTGAGCTTGGCCTGCCTCTTTGGCTGAGCCTTTGCAAAAAGCGACGGACGAGGTGCCGTGGACTTCCGACTTTATGACCTCTCCGTCGTGATCAGCACCCATAACCGGTGCGATCAGCTGGGGGGGGCGCTCGATGCTCTGCTCGCGCAGGACCCTGGTGTGGCATACGAGGTCATAGTTGTGGACAACAACTCCACAGACGCCACAAAGCGGGTGGTGGCGTCCAGGCTCGGGAAGTCGCCGAATCTGACGTACGTCTTCGAGCCGAGACAGGGGCTGCCGTATGCCCGCAATACAGGTGTGCTCACGGCGCGGGCACCCATCGTCGCCTTCACGGATGACGACGTGCAGGTCGGCCCAGAGTGGGTGAGCACGATCAAGCGCGCCTTCGACGAACACCCGGATATCGACATGGTCGGCGGCCGGGTTCGACCTGTCTGGCCCGACCGGATCCCGCGGTGGATCACTCGCAGCCAGCTGGGCCCGTTCGCGCTGGGGGAGCGCGGTGATGCCCCGATCCGCGTGAGCGCCGCGAATGCCGCCCCTTGCCTCGTAGGCGCAAACTTCGCGTTCCGCCGGGAGGTCTTCGACCGTGTCGGCCTGTTCGACACCGCGTACATCAAGTCGCAGGATCGCGAAATCCAGCTGCGCCTCTGGCGGGCGGGGGGGGCAGGGCTCTACCTGCCCTCGCTGGCCATCAAGGTGCGTGTGCCGCCGGAGCGTCTCACCAGGAAGTATTTTCGCTACTGGTACACCACCTACGGCATCTATCACTCCCGCATGGGCCTGCTCGACGCGATCGATCGCGACGGGCGCCTCGTTGAAACACAGGGGCGACGGGTGTTCGGTACACCCGCGTTCATCTTTCGCCAGCTGCTCGGCAGCGGCCTGAGGTGGGCCGCTGCGATGCTGCGATGCGATTGGGTCAAGGCGTTCTACTGGGAGAACCAGTTCCGCTACCTTTTCAGCTACGCGCGTGACAGGTACCGCGTGCACACCGCAGGCCGCCCGCACTCGACGCTGGCGGAGATCGGACGGTTCCTGAACACGCATCGCGCACAGCGGCGTCGGCCGGCTGCCTGATTTTCCGGAGGATACCCGTAATGGAGAGACAGACAAGGACGCCCGTCGTCGCACTTGGCCTCGACGCCGCCGATCCGGTGCTCCTCGAACGCTACATGGACGGCGGGCATCTGCCCGTGCTCGCCGGCCTTCGGGAGCGGGGCGCGTACGCGCGGCTGACGACGTTCGACTATTGCCGCGCCGAAGCATCGAACACGACGTTTCTCACCGGCTGCAGTCCCGCAAAGCACGGTTACTGGTCGCCGTTCCGCTTCAAGGCCGACTACACGTGCGAGACCACGCCGTACGAGTTCGCCGACTACCAGCCGTTCTACGGGCTTGGCGCGGACTACCGCGTAGCGGTGTTCGACATGCCGCAGTCGAAGCTGTCCGACACGGTGAACGGGATCCAGATCCTGGGCTGGGGCGCGCACTCCCCGCGGTGCCCGAGCCACTCGGATCCGGCGCCGCTGTTCGACGAGATCGTGTCAAAGCACGGCGTACACCCCACGCTGCGCAAAGACGACGTCCATTCGATGGGGGACGAAGCAGCAATCGAGCGGCTCAAGCAGGGGCTCGAGACGGGTGTCGCGCGACGCGCGGCTGCCTGCGTGGATCTACTCACACGCGAGCGCTGGGATCTGTTCCTCACGTATTTCAGCGAGATTCACTCGGGGCAGCACTACTTCTGGCACCTCAGCCACCCCGATCATCCGCTGTATCAGTACTTCGGCAAGCCCGGACGTGATCCGCTGCTCGAACTCGTTCAAGCGGTGGATCGCGCCGTCGGCCGAATTCTCGACGCCGTGGCCCCCGGCACCCGCGTCGTGGTGTTCTCGGACCACGGGATGGAGTCGAACACCACGGACGTGCCGAGCACGGTGTTCCTGCCCGAGCTGCTGTACCGCCTGGGGTACCCCGGCAAATACGGAATCGCGAAGGGGACGCCGGGCACCACGCCACCGCCGGTGATGAAGCCACTGGCCAACCGCTCCTGGCGCTCCACCCTTTACGGAATGAAGCACGATCCCAACCCGATCACGCGGTGGCTGCGGCGCACGATGTCCACCGAGCGATTCCACTACGGCATCGAGAAGCGGCTGGGCATGAATTCGGTGCCCTTGTGCCCGGACGACTGCCTGCTCGGCGCTCAGCCCCCGATGTGGTATCACCCGGCATGGTCCGGGATGAAGGCGTTCGCGCTCCCCAGTTTCTCGGAAGGCTACGTGCGCCTGAACGTCCGCGGCCGCGAGGCCAGCGGCCTCGTCGACCCGGCCGACTACGAGACGGTCTGCGACGAGATGACTGCGGAACTGCACAAGCTCACCGACGCACGCACCGGCAAGCCGGCGGTCAGGCGCGTGGTGCGCACCCGCAAGGGGCCCGACGGCCCGGCCATGGACGGCGAGCGTCCGTCGGACGCGGACCTGATCGTGATCTGGGACAACGTGCCGATTGACGTCGTCGATCACCCGGCCGCCGGTCGCATCGGGCCGGTGCCGTTCAAGCGCTCGGGCAGCCACGTGCATCGCGGCTTTCTGATGGCCACCGGCCCGGGCGTCCCGTCGGGTGAGCAACTCCCGGAAGCGCACGCGCTCGACATTCCCCCGACGATCCTCGCGCTGCTCGGCGCCGACATCCCGCAGCACTTCGACGGCAAGCCGCTTTCCGTGCTCGCGGGCGAGGAGCCCGTTCGGCGCGCCGGCTAGTCCCCTGGAAGCGACGATGGACGCCAGCATTGTCATCGCCACGTGCAACCGTGCCGGGCTCCTGGGCCGGACGCTCGACAGCCTCGCGACAACGCGTGTGGGCGACGGAAGGCGCTGGGAAGTCGTCGTCGTAGACAACAACTCGTCCGACGAGACATCCGACATCGTTCGAGCCCGCATGGCGGCGTTTCCCTGCTCCCTGCGCCTGGTGATGGAGCGGAAGCAGGGGAAGTCACCCGCGCTGAACACCGGGATACTCGTGGCGACGGGACGCCTTATCGTGTTCACCGATGATGACGTGTTGATTCCACCGGAGTGGTTGGCAGCCGGCATCGAGCCGTTGCTGGCGAGGTCGGACATCGAGTACACCGGCGGCCCCGTGCGGCCGCTCTGGGAAGTCGATCCGCCATCGTGGATGGCCGGGGATCCGGGCCTGCTCCGGGGCCCTATCGCGCTCGTGGACTACGGGCCTGAGTCCTTTGTTTTCGAGGAACGCCTGCGGATCCCGATGGGCGTCAACATGGCGGTCCGCCGGTCGCTGATCGACCGCGTTGGCGGCTTCCACCTCGGCCTCGAGCGCCGCGGCAATTCGCTGATGGGGCAGGGCCAGGCCGAATTCTTCTGCCGGACACGCGCCGCCGGCGCTCGGGGTCTCTACGTCCCGGAGATGTGGCTGAGTCACCACGTCCCGGCGTCGCGCCTCACCCGCGAGTACTACCGCCGCTGGTGGTTCTGGAAGGGCGTCGCGCGCGCGCAGATGCAGGACCTGCACCCGATCACGGAACTCGGCCTCGATCTGCGGACGGTGCCGAAGTTCCTCGGGATGCCGCGGTTCATGTGGGGCAGCACACTGCGCGACGCGGGGGCGTGGCTGGCGGCGGCGATACGCGGCGAGGAGGTCCGCCGAGCGGAGGCGGAGATGGCGCTGGTCTACTTCGCGGGCTACCTCCGCACCCGGCGGAGGATCAGCCGCGGGGCACACCTAGACCTAGATCCGGTATCTCTGGCGGAACCGTCCCCTGGGGGCTCTTCGGTGGAAGCGGGCCCATAATCGCCTGCAGCTCGTCTGACTCGATCACTTCCTTCTCGAGCAGCCGCTCCGACAGGGTGTCGAGGACGGCGGCGCGCTCGCGCAGCACGCGCAGCGCCGTGCCGTGCGCCTCCTGCAGAATGCCCTTCACTTCCCGGTCGATCTTCTGGGCCGTATCCTCCGAGTAGTTCCCGCGCTCCTGGGCGAACGGGTTGTCGATGAATGCCGCGCGCTTGTGCCCGTCGTAGCTGACCACACCGAGTTCCTCGCTCATCCCGAATTCCGCCACCATCGCCCGCGCGATGTCGGTCGCGCGCATCAGGTCGTTCTGGGCGCCGGTCGAGAGATGCCCGAACTTGATCTCTTCGGCGCTGCGGCCGGCCAGCAGCACCGCGAGCTGGCTGAGCAGGTCCTCGCGCGTCAGCAGGTACCGGTCCTCGAGCGGCAGCTGCATCGTGTAGCCAAGCGCCCCGAAGCCGCGGGCGACGATCGAAATCTTGTGGACGGGATCCAGCCCGGGCAGGACGCTGGCGACGATCGCGTGGCCTGACTCGTGGTAGGCGACGATCTTGCGCTCCTTGTCGCTCATCACCCGCTTCTTCTCGAGCCCCGCGACGATCCGATCGATCGCATCGTCGAAATCCTTCATCTCGACGGCCGTCTTGTCTTTCCGCGCGGCCAGCAGCGCGGCCTCGTTCACCAGGTTGGCGAGATCGGCCCCGGCGAATCCGGCGGTGCGCGCCGCCAGCAGCTTCAGGTCGACGTTCTCGGCCATCGTGACGGCCTTGATGTGAATGCGGAGGATGTCTTCGCGGCCCCGAATGTCCGGCTTGTCGACCAGCACCTGGCGGTCGAACCGGCCGGGGCGGAGCAGCGCCGGGTCGAGCACCTCGGGCCGGTTGGTCGCGCCCATGATGATGACGCCCTTGCGCGCGTCGAAGCCGTCCATCTCGGCGAGAAGCTGGTTGAGCGTCTGCTCGCGTTCCTCGTGGCTGCCCATCGGCGACTGGATACGGACCTTGCCAAGCGCGTCCAGCTCGTCGATGAAGACGATGCAGGGGGCCTTGGTCTCGGCCTGTGCGAAGAGATCCCGGATGCGGGCGGCGCCGACGCCGACGAACATCTCGACGAATTCCGAGCCGCTCAGGCTGAAGAAGGGAACGCTCGCTTCGCCTGCGACCGCCCGGGCGAGCAGCGTCTTGCCGGTTCCCGGCGGCCCGACGAGCAGCACGCCCTTCGGGATCCGGCCGCCGATGCTGGTGTACTTCTTCGGCGTCTTCAGGAACTCGACGATCTCACGCAGCTCTTCCGCGGCCTCATCGACGCCGGCGACGTCGGTGAACCGTACTTTCACATCGTCGTCGGCATACACCTTGGCTTTGCTGCGGGCAAACGACATGACGCCGCCTTCCGCACCGCTCATCCGCCGGAACAGGAACATCCAGATCGCGATGATGAAAAAGAGCGGGATGAGCCAGCCGAGCACTTCCCCCATCCAGCGGCTGGTGACCTCGCCGTCGTAGCGGATGCCCCGCTGGTCCAGCTCAGCCACGAGATTCGCATCCTCGATCCGCACGGTCGTAAACGTCCGCGCCTGGGCGGTGCCCTCGCCGCGCAGCGTGCCGCGGATGTAGTCGTCGCTGAGCGTCAGTTCCTGGATGCGGTTCTCACGGACCAGCGTCTTGAACTCGCTGTACGGAACGGTCCCAGCGGTCTGGGCAGAGAAAAAGACCGCTTGCGCGATTGCGAGGAGGAGGAGAAAGCCGAGGACGTACCACATCACGGAGCGCGGCGGCCCGGCCGGCACCGGCGTGCGCCGCTCGCCTGGCTTACGGCCCCGTGGATTGGGAGTTCTAACGGGCGGCTGATCCGACATCTGCTCCCGATCTTACACTGCCACCGGCTTCAGCCTTCGTGAACTCGAGCTCGGCGCCGGGCGCGTCGATGCGCACGAGGTCTCCCTCGCCGAACTCCCCCTG
Source organism: Acidobacteriota bacterium (assembly GCA_013813355.1). Taxonomy (GTDB): domain Bacteria; phylum Acidobacteriota; class Vicinamibacteria; order Vicinamibacterales; family 2-12-FULL-66-21; genus JACCRT01. Next base: position 72,354 of record JACCRT010000015.1, read on the forward strand.
AAGCACGCGCATGGCGAGCGGGTCCAGCACGCGGCGCTGAATGGCCCGCTTCAGCGGCCGTGCGCCGTAGGTTGGATCGTAGCCTTCGGCGATCAGGAGATCCTTCGCCCGGTCTGCCAGCTCGATCCGGATCTTCCGCTCCTCGAGGCGCTTCACCAGGCCCCGCAGCTGGATGTCGATGATCGCCCGCAACTGCTCGCGGCTGAGTGCGTGGAATATGATGATCTCGTCCACCCGGTTGAGGAACTCCGGCCGAAACTGCGCGCGCAGCGTGTCCATCACCTGCCGCTTGACGCCTTCATCCAGGCCGGTCGCCGACGCCTCGGCGATGAAGTGGCTGCCGGCGTTGGACGTCATGATCACCACGGTGTTCTTGAAGTCCACCGTCCGTCCCTTGCCGTCGGTCAGCCGCCCGTCGTCGAGCAGCTGCAGCATGACGTTGAGCACTTCCGGGTGCGCCTTTTCGATCTCGTCGAAAAGCACGACGCTGTACGGGCGCCGGCGGACGGCTTCCGTGAGCTGGCCGGCCTCCTCGTAGCCGACGTACCCGGGCGGCGCGCCGATCAGACGCGACACCGTGTGCTTCTCCTGGTATTCCGACATGTCAATCCGGATCGTCGCCTGCTCGTCATCGAACAGGAACTCGGCGAGCGCCCGGGCGAGCTCCGTCTTGCCGACGCCGGTCGGCCCCAGGAAGATGAAGCTGCCGAGCGGGCGATTCGGATCTTGGAGCCCGGCCCGCGCGCGACGCATCGCGTTGGCGACGGCGGCGATGGCTTCCTCCTGCCCAATCACGCGCTGGTGCAGGCGCGCCTCCATCTTCAACAGCTTCTGGATCTCGCCTTCCATCAGGCGGCTCACGGGGATGTGCGTCCAGCGGCTGACGACGTCGGCGATGTCCTCCTCGTCGACCTCTTCCTTGAGCATCCGCTGGTCCCGCTGCAGCTCGGCGAGCCTGGCTTCCTCGTCCCGGATCTGCTGTTCCATCTGCGGGATGCGTCCGTACTGCAGCTCCGATGCCACGGCGTAGTCACCGGTCTGCTGTGCGCGCTGCATCTCGAGGCGGACCTGTTCGAGTTCCTCCTTCAGCTGGCGCGCGCGCTGGATGGCCTCCTTTTCCTGCTGCCAGTGCGCCGAGAGGCGGTCCATCTCTTCCTTCAGGTCCGCCAGTTCCTTCTCGAGCTTCTGGAGCCGCTCCTGTGAGGCCTTGTCGGTCTCCTTGCGCAGCGCCTCGCGCTCGATCTCGAGCTGCATGATGCGGCGGCGCACCTCATCGAGTTCGGCAGGCATCGAATCGATCTCCATGCGCAGCCGGGACGCCGCTTCGTCTACCAGGTCGATCGCCTTGTCGGGCAGGAAGCGGTCGGAGATGTACCGGTGCGAGAGCACGGCGGCCGCCACCAGCGCCGAGTCCTTGAACGTCACGCCGTGATGAATCTCGTAGCGCTCGCGCAACCCCCGCAGGATGCTGATCGTGTCTTCGACGGTCGGCTCGCCGACCAGGACCGGCTGAAAGCGGCGTTCCAGCGCGGCATCCTTCTCGATGTGCTTCCGGTACTCGTCGAGGGTGGTGGCGCCGACCGTGTGCAGCTCGCCGCGGGCGAGCATCGGTTTCAGCATGTTCGAGGCATCCATGGCGCCCTCGGCGGCGCCCGCGCCCACGACCGTGTGCAGCTCGTCGATGAAGAGAATGATCTGCCCCTGGGAGTCGGAGACCTCCTTCAGCACGGCCTTGAGACGCTCCTCGAACTCGCCGCGGTACTTGGCCCCGGCAACCAGTGCCCCCATGTCGAGCGCGACGATTTTCTTGTTCTTCAACCCCTCGGGGACATCCTGCCGGACGATGCGCTGCGCAAGCCCTTCGACGACGGCCGTCTTGCCGACACCGGGCTCGCCGATGAGTACGGGATTGTTCTTGGTCCGTCGCGACAACACCTGGATCACGCGCCGGATCTCGTCGTCCCTGCCAATGACCGGGTCGAGCTTGCCGCGCCGCGCGAGTTCGGTGAGATCGCGTCCGTATCGCTCGAGCGACTCGTACGTGCTTTCGGGGTTTTGGCTCGTGACACGCTGCGACCCGCGCACCGATGTCATCGCGGCCATGATGGTGTCTTTCGTAATCCCGCGCTGCTGGAGCAGCTTGGACCCTGCCGAGCGGCCGCCTTCGGCGGCGATGGCGATGAAGAGATGTTCGGTGCTGACGTACTCGTCCTTCAGGCGCTCGGCCTCGGCTTCGGCCGCCGTGGTGACCTGGCGGAACCGAGGGGAGAGCGACGGCTGCGAGCCGCCGTGCGCCCGCGGCGCACGCCCCAGCTCCGCACGGACCGCCGCCGCCAGCGGCTCCGGATCCTGGTTCATCTTGCGCACGATCGCCGGCACGATGCCGTCGCGCTGCTCGAGCAGCGTCAGCAGCAGGTGCTCCGGCTGCAGCTCGGGATGCCCCTCGCGGTCGGCAATCTGCTGCGCGCCGACGATCGCTTCCTGGGCCTTCTCCGTGTATTTGTTGATGTTCATGTCGTTCTCGCC
>JACCRT010000019.1 GCA_013813355.1 Acidobacteriota bacterium
GTTTGTGACCGCCACCCCGCTCTCTGCCCTCGCCCGCGCAAAGCGCGGGCGCGACCAGTTCTGCTGGTGAACTCGCCCAAATCGTCTCCGTTCGTCCTCCGTTCCCCTGTTCCTCCTGTAGGCCTTAACTTCGGGACCTCCGTCTCCTCCTACCGCCGCGACGCGACATACAGGTAGACGATGCCGAAGGTCAGCGGGACGGCCTGGACCTGTGAAAAGCCTGCGGCCGCGATCCGGCGAGCGAACTCAGCCGGGGGCGGGAACGCCCCGACCGAGGCGGGCAGGTAGGAGTAGGCGCTCTGGTGTTTCGAGACCAGGCGACCGATGAGCGGCAGCAGGTAGCGGAAATACCACCGATAGAGCGTGCGGACGCCCGGGATGCGCGGCTCGCCGAACTCGAGGATCGCCAGGCGGCCCCCGGATCGCAGGACCCGGGCGATCTCCTCCAGCGCCCTGCCGGGTTCGGCGACGTTGCGGATGCCAAAGCCGATGGTGACCGCGTCAACCGAGCCGTCGGCTGCCGGGATGCAGCTGGCGTCGCCGCGGACGAGCTGGATCGCCCGGGCGTGCTCCCCGGCGCGCACCTTCGCGAGACCGCGGCGGAGCATCTCGCTCGAGAAATCGACCCCCAGCACCCGCGCCCCGCTGATGCGCTTCGTCGCGGCCAGGGCCAGGTCCGCCGTGCCGGTACAAAGATCGAGCACGCGGGCGCCGCTGGACAGGCCGAGCGCATCGATCGCCTGGTTCCGCCACCGCCGATCCAGCCCCGCGCTCAGCACGCGGTTCAGCAGGTCGTACCGCGGGGCAATCGAGTCGAACATGCTCGAGATGCGCTGCGGCGATTTATCCGGAGTGGTCGGCCCACGGTCTGGTGTTGGCATCTATTACTTGCTCGCGGGGCCCCACCCCCACGCGCGCTCGGGCGGCGGCTCCGCGCCGCCCTCGGGCCGCAGGCGCGTCTATCCCTCCCAGCCTGGATACAGCTGGTGGCGGAACCCGAGGGCCGCCAGGACCTTGCCGGCCATGAAATCCGCGAGGTCGTCGAGCGTCTTTGGCATCTGGTAGAAGGCCGGCATGGCCGGCAACATCATCGCACCCGCCTCGGCACAGAGCACCATGTTCTTCAGCTGCGGCAGGCTCATCGGCGTCTCGCGCGGGACGATGACGAGGCGACGGCGCTCCTTGAGCATGACGTCGGCCGCACGCTCGACCAGGTTGCGCGACAGCCCGTGCGCGATCCCGGCCAGCGTCTTCATCGAGCAGGGTACGATCGCCATGGCCTCGCAGTCCTGGCTGCCGCTCGCGATCTTCGCGCCGAGATCCTTGTTGCTGTAGAGCGTGTAGCTTCCGTTGCGCACGCCCGCGCCGTACTTGGCCTCCAGATAGCCGAGCAGCTTGTCGACCGCCGCCTGCTCCCCCAGCTCGTCGCGCAGGAGCCGGCGGCCGTAATCCGAGATCACCAGTTCCAGGTGACACCCCTGCTCCATCAGCGCCGCCATCGTCCGCGTGGCGTAGAGGGCGCCGCTGGCGCCGGTAATGGCTATGGCAATCGATCGCTTCTCAGTGGACATAAATGGCAACCGCCGTCGTCAGCAGGTACAACACCCCGACATATCCATTCAGATCGAACGCGCGCTTCACCTGCGAGAGGTCGTGCGCCGAGACGAGCGACTGCTCGTAGACGAGCAATACCGCGACACCGGCCACCCCCCCGAGGTAGACGGGGCCCAGGTTCGCGATCGGCCCAAGCGCGGCGAGGCACACCACGGTCAGCAGGTGCATGCCCCGCGAGATGACCAGCGCACGCGGGACGCCGAATCGCGCCGGGATCGAACGGAGCCCGTGGGCGCGGTCGAACTCGAGATCCTGGCAGGCATAGAGCACGTCGAAGCCGCCGACCCACGTGCCAATGGCCAGGCCGAGCAGCCAGGGCTCCCAGCCTTCGCGCCCGCCCGCCGCGAGCCACCCGCCCACGGGCGCCACCGCCATCGCCAGGCCGAGAAACAGCTGCGTGTAGCTCGTGAACCGCTTGGCCAGCGAGTACCAGAAGACGATCGCGAGCGCCACGGGCGACAGCACGAACGTCAGCGGCCCGAGCATCCACGCCGCGAAGACGAAGACGATCGACGACACGCCGACGAAGATGCGGGCCTCGACGATCGATAGCGCGCCGCGCGGGATCTCACGCGATGCGGTGCGCGGATTCAGCGCGTCGTATGGCGCGTCCACGAGCCTGTTGAACCCCATCGCGGCGCTGCGCGCGGCCACCATGGCGAGCACAATCCAGAGCGCGCGCCAACCCACGACCGCGGCGGACCACTCCCCGGTCCGGTGCAGCGCGAGCAGAGCGCCGGTCAGTGCGAACGGCAGCGCGAATACCGAATGGGAGAAGCGCACGAACGACCCGTAGGTGCGGAGCCGTTCCGCCGGGGTCTTCAGCGTCGTGAGGTCCTCCAGATTTGCCGGGTTGCGCAGGTTCTTCAGCGTCCGCGAGATCTTCACGTTTGTCAGGGTCGAGCTTCCTCTGGTTCGCCGACCCACTGGATCGACGGGGGTTCAATACCGCGCACGAGATATTCTTCCACATCCTCTACTGCGGACGGTACGGAGACGGCGATGAGATCGGCACGCTTGCCCGGTTCGATGGTGCCGAACTCCGCGCCGAATCCGAGCGCGTCGGCTCCATGGCGCGTCGCGCTCTCGAGCAGCCGCGCGGCCGGGACCGACGGCGCGAGGCGCCGGACTTCGGCCAGCTCGGCGAACAGGTTCAGATCCTCCACGCTCGCGAGGCTGTCGGTGCCGATGGCGACGCGGACCCCCGATGCGTAGAACCGCTCGATCGGCGGCGTGCCGGCGCCAGTCCAGCGGTTACTGCGCGGGCAGGTGACGACGGTCGCGCGTGCGGCGCTCAGTCGCTGCAGATCGCCATCGGTGGCGTGAACGCAGTGGACGGCCATCAGCGCGCGTGAGACGAGGCCGAGGCGATCGAGGTACTCGACCGGGCCGCAGCCCGGCGCGGCCCATCGCTCGTTCCAGGCGCCAAGGCGCCCGAGCAGGTCCCGCCAGGCCCCGGTGCCGTCACGCAGAAACTGGATCTCCTCGGCCGATTCGGCGAGGTGAACGCTCAGAGGGCCGGTGCCTGCCTGCCTGGCAATGGCGCGAAACAGCTCAGGGGACACGGAGAAAGGGGCGTGTGGCGCGATGAACGGCCGCAGCCGGTCGAGCGGCCCCAGCCCATCGAGCTGCCGCCGCGCGTCAGCGACCAGACGCTGCGGGTCCGGTGAATTGAACCCAAGCAGCTCGCGGAAGATCGCGGCGGCGAGCCGGCTGTCGGCGAGCGGCTTGTAGCTCGCGAGCGTATTCGTGACGTCGCCGGCGAGGGCCGTGCCGGCCGTCCGCGCGCCGCGAATCGCGTCCTCGATCGGCGGGACCGGATCGGGGCCCGCCGTAGCCCGCAGCGACACCAGCGCGGCGGCCCAGGCTGGCATCGCGCTCGCCGGCGGCACGCGGTCCGCCATCCACGACAGCTCCAAGTGCGTATGGGCGTTGACGAGACCGGGGAGGATGGCCACGCGCCCCAGATCGACGACGTCGATCCCGGCCGGCGTGGCCTCGCCCGGACCACCCACCGCGAGGATGCGGCCGCGGTCGAGATGCACCCATCCGCGCGTCACCCGAGGCGACACAATCGGAAGGACCCAATGGGCGCGGTAGGCGACAGTCAAGGGCTAGTCGAACGCCGCTCGGTGACGCCTGACGCCGCTCGCGGGTGGCCGCGAACGGGGCGCGTGACACTCGCGTGTCGGCCCGAGCACCACGTGGGGGCGGCCGCGGACGGGTCCGGCCTGCGGCGCCTTAGTCCGCATTATTCACGATCGGTACCGAGCCGAGCCGGGCATGCGGGCCGGAAACCGCTCCGCAAGCCGGAAAAACGCTGCTCCGGCTTACCGTCCTCCGCAGCGTTTTTCGTGAGCCTGACGCCTTGCTCCGCATCGTTTCCGGCCCGCACGCCCGGCTCGGCTGCCCGTGTCGTGAATAATCCAAGTCAGGCATCACCCGGTGCGCCCCGCTTTGTCTTCGGCACTCGACCGCCGCGCTGCTTTCTCGGCGGCACTCCGCGCCGCATAGCGATCGATCTCCGGTGAACGGCTGGTGTCACCGTCCGTCCGCGCCACGGCCAGCTCCAGCATCCGCGGGACGGCCCGCTCCCGGAAGATCGGGTCGCCGAGCACTTCGTAGTGCATGTTGCGGCGCTTCGGGATGAAGCCGGCGTTCTCGACGTTGCGGACGATCTCGATCTCGTCCATGCAGTAGCTCGCGCCCGCGGCCCGCACGACGTTTTCCTCGATCATCACGCTGCCCATGTCATTGGCGCCGTAGGCCAGGCTGAGCTGCCCGACCTTGCCGCCCTGCGTCACCCACGACGCCTGCAGGTTGTCGAAGTTGTCGAGCACGATCCGCGCAATCGCCAGCGTCCGCAGGTAGTCAACGCCCGTCGCCTCGTGGCCGCCGAGCTCCGTGTGCTCCGGCTGGTAGCTCCAGGTGATGAACGCCGTGAAGCCCGCCGTCTCGTCCTGCAGATCCCGGAGGCGGAACACGTGCTCGAGGCGCTCCTCGAGCGTTTCCACGGTGCCGTACATCATGGTCGCGGTCGTCCGGAGCCCCGCGAGATGCGCGTGGCGCATGACGTCGAGCCACTCGTCGGCCGTGGCCTTGCTGTAGCAGTTGAGGAGCTTGCGGACGCGGTCCACGAGGATCTCGGCGCCCCCGCCGGGGATGCTGTCGAGCCCGACGCCGACCAGCCGCTCGATCACCTGCGGGACCGGCAGCCGCGACAGCCGGGAGAGGTGGATCACCTCGGGCGGCGAGAGCGCATGCAGCCGGAACGCCGGGTAGCGCTGTTTGACGGCGCGGAACAGGTCCTCGTACCACTCGAGCGGCAGGTCCGGATTGTGACCGCCCTGAAGCAGCAGCTGCCCGCCCCCGAGTTCGATGGTTTCGTCGATCTTGCGAAAGATCTCCTCGAACCCGAGCACGTACCCGTCGGGCGCGCCGACGGGCCGGTAAAACGCGCAGAAGTTGCACCGCGCGACGCAGACGTTCGTGTAGTTGACGTTGCGATCGATGATGTAGGTGACGAGGCGGTCCGGATGCTTGCGCGCGCGGATGGCGTCCGCGAGACCGCCCAGCACCGCGGTCGGGGCATGAAGGTACAGCTCGAGCGCCTCGTCGCGATCGATGCGCGCACCCTCCATCACACGATCGGCCAGCTTCTGGATCGTCACGTTCCGTAGTAGATCGGCGCCCGGGTCGCTGAGACCACGCCGTGTCGCGCCGCCAGTTCGTAGTACTTCCGCAGCCCGGCTTCCTCACGTTCCCCGAGTTGATACCGCATATTCTGCCTCAGATACGCCTTACCCCGTGCCGCGCGTTCCGCCCCGCAATAGGCGGCCGCCAGCTCGTCAGACGCCGCCACCCCGTGATCGCGCGCCTCCCGCAGGGCTTCGACGGCGGTGGCCGGCACCACGCCAGGTCGCCCGGCCCAGAACGCCCAGACGAAGGGCAGGCCGGTGAGCGCCGTCCACTCTACGCCAAGGTCTGTTTTCCCCAGGCCGCCCGCCTGATAATCCAGGAACAGCGCGGGATCGCCGATGATGAGCGCGGCATCACAGGCTGTGAGCATCGCGGCCGGGTCCGGCGCCATGGGATGCAGCACGGGCTCCATCCCGAACCGCTCGGCGCACAGGATCTGCAGCAGGCCCACCGAGGTGCGCGAGCTGGTATCGGCCGCAATCGATCGGACCTGCTCGAGCGGCCGGGTGCTGAACAGCGCCACCGATTCGACCGCCCCATCCGACGCAATGGCCATCCCGGGCACGATTCGGTACGAGGGGCCTCGCAGGAACTCGATCGACGGAATCATCCCGACGTCGATGGACCCTTCGTGCAGCAGCGCCGCGCATTTCGAGGGCGTGTCGAACCGCAGCGTGAAGAGGTCGGTCCGCAGCTCGATGCCGTAGACGAGCGGACGAGCATTCAAGTAATCGACGGCGCCCAGGCGAATCGCGCTCACCCGCCCACCGCCTCCCAGCGGGCGTTGCGCTCGACAGGCACCAGGGCAGCGGCCTCGATGTTTCCGCGAATCTCCGCCATCGCGCTCCGGCGAGGACCCAGCATGCCCGTTTCAACGGCCGACACGCCGTCCACATCATCGGCTCCCGCCGTCAAGGCGACCTGCGCGAGCTTCGGTCCGTAGAGCGCCCAGTCCACCTGGATCGACGGGATGTTCGTCGCCAGCAGCCGCGCCACCGCCACCAGCTTCACATCGTCGTACCCGGTGGTCGGCAGCGACGTCGAACTCGTCCGCGGCAGCGGCGCGAGCGCGCGGAAGCCGCCCAGCGAGTCCTGGAGCGTGCGAGCCAGGCCCAGCAGGCTCACCCCGCGATCGGCCGGCAGGGCGCGGACGGCGAGGGTGGTCACGAGGAGCCCGGCGCGCCGCGCCGCCGCAATGGCCGCCCCGGCGTCGTTCACGGCATCCACCGACGTCTCGGCGACCATCTGGAGCCCTGCGCCCCGGAGCGTCGCGCACAACTGCTCCAGCGCGTCCGTACCGCCACCAGCAAGCGCCTGCAAATCGGCGAGCGCAAAGCCGCTCAGGGGGATCGCGCCCACCAGCGCCGAAGCGGCCCGCACGGCCGCGATCGCAGCCTCCGCGGACGGGGGGCAGCCCACGAGCCTCACTTCACCCGCTGCCAGGGCGTCGGGCAGCGACGCCGGCACGCCGTCGCAGTGCACCTCGAGCACGCGCTGGAACGTCGTCCGTGTCCCGTGCATCCGGCGGCGCACATCGTCGGCCAGGGCGCCGACGGCGATCAGATCGTGGGTATCGAGGATGGCGTGGGCATCAGAGGCGTCAATCGTGCCGCCCTGCGACAGCCGTTCCGCGATTGCGCCGATCACGCTTGCCATCCCGCCTCACTCTTCCGCCAGATCGCCTCGGCGTTGTCCAGGGCGGCGAGAGGCTCGGTCAAGTCTTTATACATGAGTGGATGAAGGAGACAGAGTTAACGGGAAAAGGCTTTACAGGAGAAACGAAGACACGGAGGACGAACGGGATCGGCATTCGGCTGGTCGGGACCATGGCACATGTCTTCTCCGTGCGTTCTCTGTTCCTTGGTTCCTCCTGTAGGCCTTTCCAACAGTGAACCATCACACACTTTCCATCTTCGCCGCGATCCGGGTCGCCAGTTCCAGCGCGCGGCGGCCGGCGGTGCCGTCGACTATTGGCGGACGCTTGTCGCGCGCGGCGCGGATGAAGTCCTCGATTTCACGGCGCAGGGGCTCGTCTTTCTGGACCGGGACCGGACCGCCCTGGATCTCGGGGCGCGCACCCTCCCGGCGAACCAGCCGCCAGCCTTCGACTTCCTGCGCCGCGTAGTCGATCGACAGGTAGGCGTCCGGCTGGAAGAAGCGGATCTTGCGGACACGGTCCCGGCTGATGCGGCTGGCGGTGATGTTGGCGATGCACCCGGACGCGAACCGCAGGCGCGCGTTGGCGATGTCGAACTTCGGCGTCAGCACGGGGACCCCCACCGCCTCGATCCCCGTCACCTCCGAGCCGACGAGCGCCAGGACGATATCGAGGTCGTGGATCATCAGGTCGAATACGACGTCGATGTCGAGGCTGCGGTCTGGGAACACTCCCAGGCGGTGAACCTCGATGAAGCGCGGCGAGGTCACCAGCGGCAACACGGCCTGGACCGCGGGGTTGTAGCGTTCCGTCTGACCCACCGCCAGCGTCGCACCAGAGGCGGCAGCGGCCGCCAGGAGCTCGTCCGCTTCCGCGAGCGTGCGGGCCATCGGCTTCTCGACGAGCACCGCGATGCCGCGCTCGAGAAACGGCATCGCCACCTCGCGGTGCAGTTCGGTGGGCACCGCGACACAGACGGCATCGACCTCGCCGAGCAGCTCGCGGAAATCCGTACAGGCCCTCGCGCCGGTGGCCTGCGCCGCCTCGTCCGCGCGCGCCTTCACGGTGTCGACCACGCCGACCAGGCGTGCCCCGTCCAGCCCGCCGAGGATCCGGGCATGGTGCCGCCCCAGGTGGCCGATGCCGATGACCGCGGCGCGCAGCGGCGCCTTTGCTTCCACGCTACCCACGCTGCCGGCTCCGGGGACGCCCCACGATCGCAATCCCCGCATCGTTCGCGGCCGCGTAAACCGCTTCCCCGTCGAGCACCAGCGTCCGCCCGGCATCGATCGACAGCGCCGAAACCGCCGCGGCCCGCATCGCCGCGACCGTCGCCAGGCCAATCACCGGGACATCGAAGCGCATGTCCTGATCTGGTTTCGCCACCTTCACGACCCGCGCTCCAGGACCGGCCAGCTGCCCCGCCCGCGCGATCACGTCGTCGGTGCCTTCCATCGCCTCCACCGCCACCACCGCCTTGTCTTTCACCGCGATCGTCTGCCCGATGTCCAGCGCGGCAATCGCGTCGGCCATCCCGTAGCCGAACTCGAAATCCGCCTGTTCCGGATCGTCGGGCGCCCGCATCGTCAGCACGCCCTCCCGGGCCAGCAGCGGTGCGAGGAACGCGGTCGAATCGAGCAGTTCTATTCCCTTGCCGCGCATCACCTCGGCGACCGCCGAGATGAGCGCGTCGGTGTTGCGCGCCTTCAGCTTCGTGAGCACCGAGAGGAGCGTCAGGTCCGGGATGATGCCGGAGAAGATCTTGACGTGCTTCACCTGCCCGGCCATGACGGCCTCGGTGACGCCAGCCTCCCGGAGGATACTGATGCACGTGCCGAGGTGGCCGAGCGACACCCAGTGCAGGTTCGCGCCGGCGTCCCGGGCGGCGCCCTCCAGCTCGGGAGACGCCTCCTCCTTGACGGCAATGACCGTCACCTCGCGGCCGAGACTCCGCGCCCCTTGCAGCACCAGGAACGGGAACCGTCCGTTTCCGGCAATCAGGCCCACACGGCTCATCCGCGGCTACCTGACCGCCAATGCACGCGGGTCGACAGGAATGAGTGCCGTTCCCGGGCGGAAAACGGGCTCGGGCCCACGGCCGGCTGCGACAACGCCAGTGCGTTCCGGATGAGGGGCATGGAACCGACCAAGTTTATCAAAAGCTCCTCTCGCCCGGGATCCCCGGTGGAGGGCCACGGCCCGGGTGGGCGGCAAAGCTGATAGACTCAGCGGTCGTGTCCATCAACATTCCGCAGGCCCTCGAACGCCTCTGCTACCGCTACCCGTCCCCGCTGGTCGATACCATCACGGAGCACGAGCCCGGCCGCCGGCTGGTGGCCATCAAGAACGTTACGGTGAACGAGGAGTTCTTCCAGGGGCACTTCCCGGGCGCGCCGCTCATGCCGGGCGTGCTGATGATTGAATCGCTCGCCCAGGTCGCTACCATCCTGCTCATGCAGCCGCGTGACGGGCGCCCGGCCGGCCGCGCGTTCCTGCGGGGCGTGGACGACGCGAAGTTCCGGCTGCCCGTGGTGCCCGGCGACCGCCTGCGCCTCGAGGTGACGCTCGGCGCGCGCCGCTCGCAGATGGCCCGCGCCCGCGCCGTCGCCTACATCGGCGACTCGGTGGTGGCCGAAGCCACCCTCGTTATGGGCCTTGTTGCCGACGGTACCGGCGGCATCCGTGAAGGCGTAACGATGGATCCGACCTCGAGCGTCCATCCGGGGGCGATCATCGGCACCGGCACGGTCATCGGCGCCAACGCCGTCGTCGGCGAGCACGTCCGGATAGGGCGCGACTGCCGGATCGGCGCCTCGTCGGTCATCGATGGCGACACGATCGTGGGCGACGGCAACGAGTTCTTCCCGTTCGTGTCGATCGGCCTCATCCCGCAGGACCTCAAGTACCAGGGGGAGCCCACGCGGCTGGTCATCGGCGACCGCAACGTCTTCCGGGAGTTCGTGACCATCCACCGGGGCACGGCTGGCGGCGGCGGCATCACCACCATCGGCAACCATAACGTGTTCATGGCCTACGCCCACGTGGCGCACGACTGCCACGTCGGCCACTACACGATCTTCGGCAACGCCGCCACGCTCGGCGGCCACGTCAGGGTCGAGGACTACGCCACGATCAGCGCCTTCTCCGGGGTGCACCAGTTCTGCCGGGTGGGCCGGTACGCCTTCATCGGCGGGTTCTCGGTCATCACGAAGGATGCCTTGCCGTTTGCCAGGACCGTCGGCAATCGCGCACGGATCTACGGCCTGAACACCATCGGGCTCGTCCGGCGGAAGTTCTCGCAGGATTCGATTGCGAAGCTGCGGCGGGCGTACCGCATCCTGCTGCACTCGAACACGAGCCGGGCACTGGCGCAGATCGAGAAAGATCGCACGCTCCAGTGCGCGGAAGTTCAGTACGTGGTGGACTTCATCAGGTCATCGAGCCGCGGGGTGGGTTTGCGGCGGCCGAGCAGACGGCTGGACGAGAGCGGCGAGGACTGAACGCTGTCAACTCCCAACCCCGGGGTGCCCGTCACGAGGGCGGCTCCGGAGCTGGGAGTTGGCGTTTTTGAGTCGAAGACGCCCGTCAGGCCGGGGGGCCTGGGTGCGTGACGTCGATCGCGTAGGAGATCGGCGTCTCGAGCCGGCCGGTGTCGTAAATCCTGACGCAGAGCGAGCCGAAGCCGGTGACCGATCCGACGATCGTGGTACCGGCACGGGCACTGTCGTTCACGAGCACCAGCTGGCAGATCGCACCGTTCCACGTGCCCAGCGCCATGCCGACGACGATCGGCTCTTCGGGCACCTGCTCGTCCTGGCGGCTGATGCCCGTGATCGTAGCCGTCACGGTCACGGTCGTTCCGGTGGGAGTGACGTTGAAGATCCTCGTCTCGGCCCCTCCACGCGCCAGCGCCCCCTCCAGTGTGGTTGTGACGTAATTGGGCGGGGGCGGCGCAAACGGGCTTTCGTCGATGTTGTCGCACCCGGCGAGGCCTGCGGCCAGGGTGACGACCAGCGACGCGTGCAGTAACGTTCGGAGCATGGACTTCCTGCCTTACTTCTTCTCGGCCGGCGCGGCGGGCTTGGCTGCGTCGAGTCGCTTGATGACTTCACCCGAGATATTCAGGCCGGGGTCGGCCGCCGCGAGGCCGCCGTCACCGGCGCTGAAGATCATGTGCAGGCCTTTTTCCCTGCGAATCTCCTCGAGCACGGGGTTGAGCCGTTCCTGGAACTCCTCGAGGAGGTCCTGCCGCAGCTCGTTGAGCTCGTTCTGCGCATCCTGCTGCGCGAACTGAAGGTCGCGCTCCTGCTTTTCGATTTCCTTCTGCAGCTGTGACACAGCCTGCGGGCTCATCACGCTGCCGCCCTGCTGCAGCTTGGTGCGGCTGGCCTCGAGCGCCTTGAACCGCTCCTGGATCTGCTCGGTCAGCTTCTTCTCGAGCCCCTGGAGGCGGGCCGTGGCGGCCTTGCCCTGCGACGAGCTGTCGGCAATCAGCTGGACGATGACATAGGCCACCTTCGCGCCCTCGGGGAACGGCACCGGGGCCTCGGGCTTCGGAGCGGGCGCCTGCGCGGCCGGCGGTGTCGCGGGCGGCTGCTGGCCAGCCGTGCCCTGCGCGATGGCCGGCCCTGCGACCAGGACAAACCCAAGCGCCACAATCACAATCATGCTCTTCAACGATCTCATCTAGCGGTCCCTTTCCGAGTTGGCCGGGCCCCCTGGCCAGGCATCGATCCGTGTACTTCCTGTCTAGAACGTCGAACCCACCGCGAACCGGAACTTGAACCTCTTCTCCGGCTGGAACTGGTTGTCGAACACGCCGCCGCGGCTCGGGTTCATCGCGAAGATCAGCCGGAACGGCACGTTCAGCACCGGCATGAAAAACCGGATCTCGGCGCCGACCGACGTCTTGAAGGCGCTCAGCTCGCCGGCGCGCACGCGCGTCGGTATCGGCAGCTGCACCTGAGGCGCGTTCGGGTCGCGCAGCTGGATCGAGGCGAACGGGTCGGTCAGCGTCGGGAAATTCGGATCCGGATACTCCAGCCGGTAGGTCGGCTCCTTCCAGGTGAAGTTCTCGCCGCGATCGCGGACCTGGCCGGCATCGGCGAACAGCACGAGGCGCACCGGGCCGGCAATGGAAATCAGGTACTCGACGTTGCCGAGGATGCTCTTGTTGCCGCCGATGACGATGCCCGACACCGGGTCGCGGGGCCCTACCGAGCGGATGTCGAACCCGCGCATGCTGTACTCGCCGCCGAGGAACAGCTTCTCGAAGATCGGCAGCACGGTCGTGCTGCCGTACGGCGTGATGTACTCCGCCTGCGTGCGGAAGCCGAGCGACGTGCGATTCGTGTGGCGCATATACCAGATGCCCTCCACACGCGGGTTGATGAAGTTTGTGTTGCCCCCGATCCCGGCGAAATCGGTCGAGAGCGTCAGGCGCTTGCCGGTGGTCGGAAAGATCGGGTGGTCCACCGAGTTGTAGACGTAGCTCGGCACCACCTTGCTGATGGTCCGCCGCTGCCCCTGCTCGATGAGCAGCGAATCCTGGAGGAACGGATTCCCCGCCGCCACGCGCGGATCCAGGAGCAGCTCGTTCAGGTTCTTCACATGGACCTGCTCGTAGCTGTAGCTCATGAAGGCGCGGGCGAAGCCACCCACCTGGATCCCGTAGACCAGGTTGCCGCCGGTCGAGCCTTGCGTGTAGAGCCCGATGTAATCGATCTCGCGGTGATAAATGTCGATGCCGGCCGTCATCGGCCGATCGAAGAGGAACGGCTCGGTGAAGGCGACCTGGTAGTTCTTCGCGCGGCTGCCCTGCTGCAGTGACACCGAGAACGTCTCGCCGCGGCCCAGGAAGTTCGACGTCTGGAACGCGAGCTGTCCGAAGAAGCCCTCGAACTGTGACACGCCGGCGCCGAAGGTGAGCTGGTTGCGGTTCTGCTCCTCGAAGCGCAGCCGCACGTCCACCTTGTTTTCCGCGTCGGCCGTCTTCTCGACGCTGATCGCGTCGCCTCCCTCGAGCGGCTTGAAGTACCCGAGCTGGTTGAGCCGCCGGATGCTGTGCTTCAGCGCCTCGGTGTTGAAGACGCCCGCCTCGACCAGGCGCATCTCGCGCCGGATGACGTTGTCGCGCGTCGTCGTGTTGCCCGTGAACGTGATCCGGTTGACGAAGTACTGCTGGCCTTCCTGCATCCGCATCGTGACGTCCACGACCGGCGGTCCGTTTTCCGCGCCGTCGCCCGGCGCGGGGGGACCGGAAGACATCTCGTCAGGCCTCGCGCGGTCGCGGGGCGCGAGGTCGGGATAGCCGGTGAACTCGTAGTAGCCGCCGGCCCCGTAGACCTCCTGCGCCTTGTCGAGCCCCTTGCGGATCTTCTTGTCGCTGTACACCTCGCCGGGGTTGACCTTGAACAGCGGACGGAGCGCGTCGGCGGCGACGACGGTATTGCCGGCGAAGGTGAACTCACCGATGCGGTAGCGCTGCCCTTCCGTCACCGGCACGCGCATCTGGACCCACCGCGTCGTGCCGTCCGCGGAGTCTTCCAGCACCTTCAGGTCGGGCTGCCCCACCTGCGCCGCGATGTATCCGCGGTCCCGGTAATACGCGATGATGTTGTCCGCGTCGTCTTCGAAGCCCTCTTCCTTGAACGCGCCGCCGCCGGTGATGAACGAGAACAGCCCGCGGGCCTTGTTTTCCTTCAACTGGCGGCGCAGCCGGCGATCGCCGACCGCACTGTTGCCGACGAACTCCACCTCACGGATCTTGACCTGGGGTCCCTCGTTGATGTGGAAGGTCAGGTGCACGGTCTTCGCCTGCTCCGAGATCGGCCGCACCTCGGGGCGTACGTCCACGTACTGGTAGCCCTTGGCGATGTAGACGTTACGGACGATTCCCGAGACGCGCCGCACGAGACCCGGGTCGATGAAGGTGTCGAGGCGGATGGTGATCCCGCGCTTCTTCAGCTCCTCTTCGATCGCGGACTGGTCCACCTTCGTGCTGCCGGCGTAGTCGACGATCTTGATGCGCTGCCGCTCTTCCATGTCGAAGACGACGACCTTGCCGATCACGCCGTTGTCGAAGCGGACGTCGCGGACCTCGATCAGGAGGTCATCGAGAAAGCCGATCCCCCAGAGGCTGCGGAAATCCCGCAGAATCGTCGCCTCGACGTCGTCGGTGTATTCCACCCAGCGGTTCTCGGACGCATTGCTGACACGCTTGGTCATCTCCATGTAGTGGAGATACGTGTTCGCCTCGACGGTGGGGAACCCGCCCTGCCGCTCGAAACAGAGCAGGATCTGGTACACCACGGGACCGGACTCGGCGGGCGGCAACTTGCTGGGGGCTGGAATCGAGAGATTGCAGATGGTCGCCGGAAGCGGGACAGCCGGGGCGACGGGGTCCTGCACAGCCCCAGCGGGCGCGCCCCGGGGGGGAGCCACGTCGGCGAGTGCTGGAAGGGACGCCGGCAGGGCGGCAGCCGGGCGGGGCCCGGCCACAGCCGCGAGGGCCACGAACAGTAGTGCTACTACACGCATAGATTGGGGTCTTCGGGCCACCGGCAGGCTGCGGGCGTACCGCCCCCGCCAGCGCCAGGCCATGAGTTTACTGGATCTAACCCTTCAACACATCCACGGAGGCGAACTCAGGGTTAAGACGCATCAGGCCAGCTGCCGGCCGTCCTGAGTACCCGCCGGCCGGTAGGCCAGCTTCGGGCCGTCGAGATAGACCTCGAAATCGCCCCCCTGCAGATTCCCGCGGATCAGTTCTTCCGACAGCGGGTCCTCGATGAAGCGCTGGATGGCGCGACGCAGCGGACGGGCGCCGTACGAGCGGTCCTTGCACGTCTGCTCGATGATCCAGTCGATGACCTCGGGCTCCAGATCGAGGTGCAGCCGCCGATCGACCAGGTTCTCGTTGACCTGGTCGAGTAACAGCTTCGTGATGGTCCGGAGGTCGTCGTCGGAGAGCGCTTCGAAGACGATGATCTCGTCGATACGGTTGATGAACTCGGGGTTGAAGGTCTTGCGGACTTCGCCGAGGACCATGTCGCTGACGCTGCGCGCGATGGTGCTGATATCGGCGGACTGGAACCCGAACGACGCCTTCTTCTGGATGAAGCGCGCCCCGATGTTCGAGGTCATGATGATGATCGTGTTCTTGAAATTCACCCGGTTGCCGAGCCCGTCGGTGAGGTGGCCGTCCTCGAACACCTGGAGCAGGATGTTGAACAGGTCCGGGTGGGCCTTCTCGACCTCGTCGAGCAGCACGACCGAGTAGGGGTTCCGCTTCACCTTCTCGGTGAGCTGGCCGCCCTCTTCGTGGCCGACGTACCCGGGCGGCGACCCGATCAGCTTCGACACCGAGTGCTTTTCCATGTACTCGGACATGTCGAAGCGGATGAGCGCGTGATCGCTGCCGAAGAGGAAATTGGCCAGGCCGCGCGCGAGCTCCGTCTTGCCGACGCCGGTCGGCCCAAGGAAGATGAAGCTGCCGACGGGGCGGTTGGGCGACTTCAGGCCGGCGCGCGACCGGCGGATCGCACGAGACAGCGCCGAGATGGCGGCATTCTGCGAGATCACGCGACGGTGCAGCTCGTCTTCCATCCGAAGGAGCTTGTCGCTTTCGTCCTGGTTGATGGAGGTCAGCGGCACGCCGGTCCACTTCGACACGACTTCGTCGATCTCGGTCTTGCCGACCACGACGCGGCGCGTGTTCGTCTTGACGTCGAACTTCTCGCGGACGAACTGCAGGTTCTCGCGCGCCTGCACTTCCTGCTCGCGGAAGAACTGGGCCTTCTCGAAGTTCTTCTCCGAGACCGCGGTTTCCATCTGCTCGACCGCCACGCGAATGCTGCGGTTGATCTCGCCGAACTCCTCGCTGTAGCCCGCCTCGCGCAGCTTGGCGCGGGCGCCTGCCTCGTCAACGAGGTCAATCGCCTTGTCGGGCAGGAACCGGTCGGTGATGTACCGGTTCGACTGGTACACCGCCGCTTCAATCGCCTCGCGCGTGTACTCGACGTGGTGGAACGACTCGTAGCGGTCCTTCACACCCATCAGGACTTCGATCGTTTCCCCCTCTGTCGGCGGATCCACCTTGACGGCCTGGAAGCGGCGCTCGAGCGACCGGTCTTTCTCGATGTACTTGCGGTACTCGGACGGCGTGGTGGCGCCGATGCAGCGGATCTCGCCGCGCGACAGCGCCGGCTTGAGGATGTTGGCCGCATCGAGCGACCCCTCAGCCGACCCGGCCCCGACCAGCGTGTGCAGCTCGTCGATGAACACGATGATGTTCGGGTTCTCGGTCAGCTCCTTCATGATCGCCTTGAGGCGCTCTTCGAACTGCCCGCGGTACTTGGTGCCGGCGACGATCAGCGAAATGTCGAGCGCCAGCAGGCGCTTGTCGGCCAGGAAGTGCGGCACGTCCCCGAAGACGATCTTCTGGGCCAGCCCTTCCACGATGGCCGTCTTGCCGACGCCCGGCTCGCCGATGAGCACGGCGTTGTTCTTCGTGCGGCGACAGAGGACCTGCTGGACGCGCTCGACCTCGATGTGCCGGCCGACCAGCGGGTCGAGCTGGTTCTTCATGGCCGCATCGGTCAGGTCACGCGAAAACTCCGCCAGCAGCGGCGTCTCTTTCACCCGCGTGAGGGTCGTCTTCTCGTTGAGCAGCGCGACAATATCTTCGCGGACGGCGTTGAGCCGCATCCCCTTTTCCATCAGGATCGTGGCCGCGACCGAGCGCTCCTCGCGCAGGATGCCGAGCAGGAGGTGTTCGGTACCGATGTAGTTGTGAAGGAGGCGGTCCGCCTCTTCCGCGGCAAACTGCAGGACCTTCTTGGTCTCGGCGCTGAACGGGATCTCGACCGAGGTCGACACCTTCTCACGGAAAACCGTGCGCCCTTCGATTTCCTTGCGAATGCTCTCGAGCGACAGGTGCGAGCGCGCAAAGATGCGGCTCGTCAGGCCCTTGCCTTCACGGATCAGGCCCAGCAGGAGGTGCTCGGTCTCGATCGAGATACTCCCCAGCTGACTGGCTTCGTACCGCGCGAAGAAGAGGACCCGTCGGGCCCGTTCGGTGTAACGTTCGAACATCCGGTTAACCTATGTGAAAGGAGGGACTTGCCTGCCCGCATTATACGGCATCCGCAGCGGTCCGGCCAGTGTGATTTACGCGTAAGTCCTCCGCCCTCCTGCATTTAAGTCGAACGCCCTCGCGGGCGGCGCCGGAGTCGGTAATCCGTAAGACGACTTGCACCCCCGGCTGAGTTACATCCTCGCGGGACGGGCGAGTGAGCGGAGGGGACGGAGGGCGCGGAGTAAGGGCCTACAGGAGGCGCAGAGAAACGGGGGACGCACGGAGGGATCACGCTGGGGCTGCACTGGTCGCGCCGGCCGGCCTCCGGGCCGGCCGGGCGGGCGAACGTGGACCGTTCCACGTCCGCCCAGCCCGCGCAGGAGCGCGGGGGCGACCAGTCGGTGACGGCGTATTCACCGTTCGTCCTCAGTGCCCCCCTGTTGGGCTTCGGCGCGCTGGCTATGCGGGTGCTAATCGGCCGTCGTGGAGCCGCCCGCTTCGCCCTTGGGCTTCGGCGCGCTGGCTATGCAGGGGCTAGTCGGCCGTCGTGGAGCCGCCCGCCTTCGCCTTTGGCTTCGGCGCGCTGGCTATGCGGGTGCTAGTCGACCGTCGTGGAGCCGCAGGATGCGGTCGCATGCCGCCGCGAGCCGGGGGTTGTGGGTGGCGATGATCGAGGTCAGCCCGCGTTCCCGGTGCATTTCCCGCAGGAGGTCGTGCAGGGTGTCCGCGGTGTGCTCGTCGAGGTCGCCGGTCGGCTCGTCCGCGAGCAGCAGGGCGGGATGCATGACCAGCGCCCGGGCAATCGCCACCCGCTGCTGCTCGCCGCCCGACAACATCCCCGGCCGGTGTTCCAGCCGCTCGCCAAGGCCGACCCGCTCGAGCAGCTCGAGCGCGCGGCCACGCCGCTCCTCCACCGGACGCCGCGCAATCCGCATCGGCATCTCGGCGTTCTCGAACGCCGAGAATTCCGGCAGCAAGTGGTGAAACTGAAAAACGAATCCGACGTGGGTGTTGCGATACGCCACCAGGTCGGCGTCCGAGAGCCGGCCGAGGTCGGTGTCCCCGATCCGCACCGTTCCCTCATCCACCGCGTCGAGCCCCCCGAGCACGTGGAGCAGCGTGCTCTTCCCCACACCCGAGGCGCCAACCACGGCAATCATCTCGCCCTGTTCGGCCACGAGGTCCAACCCCCGCAGCACGGTCAGGCGCGACCCGCTGACGGGGTAGCTCTTGGTCAGGCCGGAGACTTCGATGAAAGACATGAAAACTTAGAACTTAGAATGTTGAACTCAGAATGTTGATATCAGAATGCTGCATGCTCGAACGCCTCGAAGAACCCCGAACCCGTCTGAGCTCCACATTCCCGAATTCATTCTGAGTTCAACATTCTGACTTCTGAGTTTCACTGATATCTCAACGCCTGCGCTGGATCGAGCCTGGCGGCCTGGCGTGACGGGTAGATGGTGGCCACGAAGCAAATCACCACCGCTGAGGTGACAACGACGATGAAATCGAAAGGCAGAAGCGTGAACGGCACGTGCGAGATCTGGTACACGTCGAGCGGGACCTGGATCAGCCGGTAACGGTCCAGCACATAGATCAGCCCGTACCCGGCAATCGCCCCCGCCGTCGTGCCGACCAGGCCGATTACCAGCCCCTGGAACATGAAGATCCGCCGGATGCTCGCCGCCGAGCTGCCCATGGTCTTGAGGATCGCGATGTCCCGGCTCTTCTCCATCACGAGCAGGATGAGCGAAGCGACAATGTTCAACGCGGCCACCATGACGATGAGGCCGATCGTGATCGAGATCGCCATCTTCTCGAGCCAGAGGGCCTGGAACAGTGACTGGTTCATGTCGGACCAGTCCTGGGCGATGTATTCCGAACCTGGGCGATCGGAGATCTCGTCGGAGACGCGCTGCGCGGCGAACAGGTCGTCCACGCGCAGCTCGATGAAGTCCGGGCGCTCGCGCCCGAGCAGGCGTCGCGCGGCGTCAAGGTGCACGAACCCGTAACCCTCGTCGTACTCGAACAGTCCGAGGTTGAAGATCCCGACGACCCGGAGCGGCCGGGGCCGCAGCACCATCCCGAGCGGCGACAGCGTCCCCCGAGGCGTCAGGAGCTCGACATCATCGCCGACGAACGCCCCGAGCTTGGTGGCCAGTTCGCGACCGATGACGATCCCGTCGATGCCCTCGGGCGCCGGCTCCAGCGCGTCAAGGCTGCCCGAAACCATCGAGCGGGCGACATTGGTCACTTCACCCTCGAGCGCCGGCAAGACGCCCTTGATGGTGACGAACGCCCCGTCGTTGCGCGCGCTCGAGATCATCCCCTGCCCCACGATCACCGGCGCGGCGCCGACGACGTGGCGGACCTGACGGAGCACGGCGATGTCAGCCTCGTAGTTCTCGAGCCCAGGGTCCCCTGGTCTCTGCACGTACACATGTGCGGCGGAGCCGACAATGCGATCGCGGAGCTCGCCCTGGAGCCCGGTCATCAAGGCCAGCGCGATGAGCAGCGCCATCACACCCACCATCACGCCGAGCATGGAGATGATCGAGATGAGCGAGAGGAATGCCTGCTTGCGCCGCGCGACCAGGTAGCGGAAGGCGACGTGCAGCTCGAAGGGCAGGTCCATGAGTCGGGACTCAGTCCTTCCGGGGGCGCATGAGCGGGAAGAGGATGACGTCGCGGATCGACGGGCTGTTGGTCAGCAGCATGACCAGCCTGTCGATGCCAACCCCCTCACCCCCGGTTGGCGGCATCCCGTGCTCGAGCGCGCGGATGTAATCCTCGTCCATGGCGTGCGCCTCGAGATCGCCCGCGTCGCGGTCCGCCAGCTGCGCTTCGAAGCGACGGCGCTGTTCGGCCGGGTCGTTCAACTCGCTAAAGGCGTTGGCCACCTCGAAGCCGCCGACGTAGAGCTCGAAGCGTTCGACCGTTTCCGGGTCCCCGGGCTTCTGCTTCGAGAGCGGCGAGACCTCGGTCGGAAAGTCGTACACAAAGGTGGGCCGCACGAGGTCGTGTTCGTTCAGCCGCTCGAAGAGCTCCGTGGCGATCTTGCCTGCACCCCAGCCCGGCTGCACGTCGATGTGGAGCCGTCGCGCCAGGCCGGCCGCAGCGTCGCGGTCGCGGAGATCGGCGTCGGCGATGTCCGTGCTGAGCCGGGCCGCGGCAGCCGCCCGCGCGCCCTCGCGCAGCGAGACGCGGCGATACGGCGGCGCGAGGGACAGCTCGTGCTCGCCGTAGCGGATCTGGTCGGTGCCGATCGCCTCGCGGGCGACGGTCGCGAGCATCTCTTCGGTCATGGCCATGAGCGCCTGGTAGTCGCTGTAGGCCTGGTAGAACTCGAGCATCGTGAACTCGGGGTTATGCTGGGTCGAGATTCCCTCGTTCCGGAAGTTCCGATTGATCTCATAGACGCGTTCAATCCCGCCCACGGTCAACCTCTTCAAGTACAGCTCGGGCGCCACGCGCAGGAAGAGCTGCATGTCGAGCGCATTGTGATGGGTGACGAAGGGCCGCGCGAGCGCGCCGCCGGCAATCGGCTGCATCATCGGCGTCTCGACCTCGAGGTACCCGCGCGCATCGAGGAAGCCTCGAATCGAGGCGAGCACCCGGCTGCGGACCTCGAACACCTGCCGCGCGTCGGGGTTGACGATCAGGTCCAGGTAGCGCTGGCGGTAGCGCGTCTCGATATCGGTGAGCCCGTGCCATTTCTCTGGTAGCGGCACGAAGCACTTCGCGAGGAACTCGATGCGGGACGCGAAGATCGTCAGCTCGTTGGTCTTCGTGCGGAACATCTTCCCCTCGACGCCGATGAAGTCGCCGAAGTCGAGCAGCCTGTAGATGGCGAAATCGCGCTCGGGGAGCGAGTCCTTCCGGATGTAGACCTGGATCCGCGCCACGCCGTCGGACAGGACGACGAAATTCGCTTTGCCGAAGCTGCGGATGGCGAGGACGCGCCCGGCGGTGACCGTCCGGATGCCGGCGGCTTCGAGCTCTTCGCTGGACGTCGCGTTGTGCGCCTGCACGAGGGCGTCAATCGTGTCGGTGCGCGGGAACTGGCGGGGATACGGGTCCACGCCGAGGCGAACCAGCTCCTCGAAGTTGGTCCGGCGCTGGAGCAGCAGGTCGGATTCCCGGGTGTCTTCACTCGTCATCTGGTCTTCGCACTGCCTTCAGTTCTTTGCGCACGGCGTCGAGCACACCATTGACGAAGGCGACCGCCTCATCGCCCGAGAAGCGGCGCGCGAGCTCGAGCGCCTCGTTGATGATGACCCCTGGCGGAGTGGACCGCTCGGCGAGCAGCTCGTACACGCCCAGCCGCAGGACGAGACGATCCAGGACGTTCATGCGCTCGAGGCGCCAGTTCTGCGCGTGGGAGGTGAGCAACGCATCGATCTCGGGCATTCGGTCGAGCGTTCCGCGCAGGAGGCCATTGGCGAATTCCCGAAGCGGCTCATCGAGGCCATCGTCGGGATCCCGCGCCGGCCAGTAGGAAGCAATCGCTTCGAACGCGCCGGCACGCCCCACTTCGCACTGGTAGAGCATCTGGAGCGCCGCCTCGCGGGCGGCGCGGCGGCCTGCGGCATCGACGCCCGTCATGAGGCGCCGGTGCGCCCGGCCGGCTCGAACCCGAACGGCCGGCCGGCGCCGGCGCGGGCCGGGGGACGGCCAAGCCTGCGAAACAGGCCGGCCATCTCGATGGCCGCGAGGGCCGCCTCGCGGCCCTTGTTCTCGTGCCCCGCGCCCGCGCGGGCGATGGCCTGCGCCTCGTTGTCGGTCGTCAGCACGCCAAACGCGATCGGGATGCCCGTTTCACCTGCAGCCTGCATGATGCCCTGCGCGACGGCTGAGGAGATGTAGTCGAAGTGCGGCGTCTCGCCGCGAATGACGCAGCCAAGGCTGACCACCGCGTCGAACCGGGCGGTCTCCGCCGCACACCGGGCCGCCTGCGGCAACTCGTACGCGCCAGGCACGTGGAAAGTCTCGACCGCGTCCGCGCCAGCCTCGGCCAGCAGGGCCTCGGCCGCCGCGCGCAGCGATTCGGTCACGGCGGGATTGAAACGCGAGACCACCAGCGCGAAGCGGTACCCGGCGGCGGACGGGACCGCGGCCGGCGGCGTGTCGGGAAGTCCTGGACGCACGCGACTACTTCCCCTTGAAGTCCGGCTTGCGCTTCTCCAGAAAGGCTTTGGTGCCTTCGCGCATGTCATCGGTGGTCGACACGAGGCCGAAGAGCGTCGCCTCGTACGCCTGCGACTCCGCGAACGGCATCTCGAGCCCCCGGTTCACGGCGTCGATGATGTACCGCACGGCGACGGGCGCCTTGCCCGCAATCGTCGATGCGAGCGTGCGCGCCTCCGCCATCAGATCCGCCGCCGGCACGACCCGGTTCACCAGCCCGAGGCGGTGCGCGTCCGCGGCGGTGACGTGTTCACCGGTCAGCAGCAGTTCGAGTGCGCGGCCGCGGCCGATCAGCCGGGCGAGACGCTGCGTGCCGGCAAAACCGGGGATGATTCCGAGGTTGATTTCAGGCTGGCCAAGCCGCGCCGTATCGGCGGCGACGCGCATCGTGCAGGCCATCGCCAGCTCGCAGCCCCCCCCGAGGGCGAACCCGTTGATGGCCGCGATGACCGGCTTGCCGAGATTCTCGATGAGGTCGAACACCTGCTGGCCGTGGATCGCGTGCTCGCGGCCCCCGACGGGCGTCTGGACCGAGAGTTCGTTGATATCTGCCCCGGCAATGAACGACTTCTCGCCCGCCCCGGTGATGACGACCACCCGCACCGACTCGTCGTCGCGGCACGAGAGCAGCACGCGCTGCAGCTCCTCAATGGTGAGGGTGTTGAGGGCGTTAAGAACCTTGGGGCGATTGATGGTGATGGTCGCGATGCCCCCGTCGCGTTCGACGAGCAGGTTTTCCAGATTGTCCATGTCGGTGTCGTCAGCTGCGCGACCCGCGACATCGTGCACCTCAGGGGGCGCGCCGCTGTCGGGCCGAAACCCTGAGTATACCCCACGCACGTAGGGCAATCACGGCGCCGACGAGCGTCACGCCCAGCGCCGCGCCGACGGCGTCGGCCAGCACGTCGGCCCAGTCGGCCGTACGTCCAGGCACGAACGACTGGTGCCACTCGTCGCTCATGCCGTACAGAATCGAAATGGCGACGGCGAGCACCGCCCGGCGCCAGGTCACCCCCTCGAGGCGTCCCCGGGCGAGCGCATAGAGCACCAGGACGCCCAGCCCCGCATACGCGACGCTGTGGGCGGACTTGTCGGACACGTCACCGGGCAGCGGGCCCAGATCGGGGAGTGAGGAGGCCACGAAGATGGCCGCCATGTAGAGGACGGCGGGGAGCCAGTAGATCAAGGCTGAAGGTTGAAGGTTGAAGGATGAGGATTACAGCGGGAACGGGAACATGAGCCAGCCCAGGGTGAGGCCGGCCAGGACGAAAGCGGCGAACATCCGGGCGCCGGTTTTCACCTGCTGCCGTGGTTCGTCGCGCAGCAGGGCGGCGAAGACGGTCGAAACCAGCAACGCGAAGATCACCATGAGCAGGAAGTGGCTGGTCACTTGCGCCCCACCGCGATGTCATACGCGTCGAGCAGGACCAGTAAGTTGAGCAGCCCGGCCACGATCAGGAAGCAGTTGCCATACTCGTAGGTGACGGCGGTAACAGTTCCGGTGCCGAGGTCGAACAGGCGGGCGAACAGCCACGGCACGCCGAGCCCGGCATTGGCAACGGCCGCCAGGGCCACGAGCGGCTCCGACAGCTCCAGCGGGAAGATGCGGCCTTGCAGGATCAACCCGAGCGCAAACATCGCGAGCAGCGCACCCAGGAAGACGAACCCTTGCTGCCGGCGGCCCAGCCACAGATGCCCGGCCCCCGGGACGGCCCAGGCGGCCAGACACACCAGCGCGAGCGCGCCAGATTCCGCCGGCGCGCTGGCGGTGGTGGATTTCGTCCGCATACCCGGTGTCATGATATCGCAGGCGGTTCAGGGCAGGGGATCCGCCGCCGTTCGGCCGCACGGGCTTCGTCAGCGAGCGCGCGGACGAAAACCCAGCCTGCCGCCGCCCCGAGCGGAACAGCCGCCAGCGCGCGCGCCGCATTCGTGAACGACGCGACCCCGCCGAACTCGAGCCCCCACGTCAGCGCGGTTGGTAATGCACAGATGACGAGCAGGCGCCGATCGTGAACGCCCTCGCGACGCCGGCGCGGCACCCACGCCAGGAGCGCACCGACGGCCCCCGAGATGTACAGCCCGGAGCACCGCGCGCAGACAGGCAGCTGGACGCCATCAAAGGTGAAGGAGCGTTCCGGCTGCTGGTGACAGATGCGGCTGGCAGACGCGTAGATGGGTACCGCTCCCATGGCGGCGCCGGGGCCGCCCCGCTCGATGGCGGCCGGGGCCGCGAACAGAACCACCGTCCACGTAATGGCAGCCGCAGTCAGCAGGAGGGCAAGCGCGCGGGGCACGCGACCATTGTGGCGGCGACGACCTGCCGCTGTCGAGTCTTCTGACGTCTCAATCGCCGCCCGAGCGGGTGGCGCCCACCAGCCTCGAGCCCTCGGCGACATAGCCCGTGCGTGCGCGGGTGCGGAGTTCGGGCCGCGAGATCACGCGCACGAGGATCCGCCGCAGCAGGCCGTCGGCCCGGGTGTTGGACGGAGCGTAGCCAACGGCGTACTGGCTCGACAGCTCCGCGGCGATCCCGTCATAGATATGGCGCAGCTCCCGCTCGTGCGCGGCAACGAACGCCTGCCCGCCGGTTTCCTGGGCCAGCCGGCGCATGGCAAACTCGGCCCGAGACGCCAGCCGAGCGAGCTCAGCGGTGTGAGGCGCATACTCCGAGCGCAGGGTGATGGTGTAGATGGTTGCCCGACTGCGTCGTGCTTCCTCGAGCACATCGTCGAACGACAGCAGGCTGGTGGTGTCGTGGCCGTCGGAGAGCACGGCGAATACCTGGCGCCTGACCTCTTCGCTTTCCTTTCCACTGGTGCCCGCGGCGAACTGCCTCAGGGCGATGTATAGAGCATTGTGCAGCGCAGTGCCACCGTCGCCCTCCGTACGCTGAATAGCGGCGTGCAGCGCAGCCTTGTCGGAGGTCAGCGCCTGGGCGACCTGCACAGAACTGGCAAAGGTCACGATGGCGCCCCGGTCCTGCTCGCGCAGCGTGTTGACGAAGTTGATCGCCGCGGTGTGGACGTCCGGCATCCGGTGGCGCATGCTGGAACTGGTATCGATCAGCAGGACCAGGTCGAGGGGCACTTCACGAGCTTCGAAGAACCGGACCTCCTGCTGTACGCCGTCCTCGAACACCGCGAAATCGTCGCGCCGAAGATTGGAGACGAACTGCCGGCCGTCGGTGACGCTCACGTTGAGCGCCACCAGGCTCGTGCTGCTGCGGAACACCGGCGCCTGCCGGGAGACGGACGAGTCGGGTTCCTGCGCGTAAGCGGCAATGGCAAGCGCACCGAGCAGCACCGGGACCAGGGGAATCTGCCTCAACACTCCTCCTCGTCCACGCCCAATGCAAGGCTCGATCCTCCAGGCGCCTGACTCGGCCGCACCGGCGCGCTGATCACTCCACGCCGTCCACCTCCCCGAAGTTTTGCTCGTATCGCGCTTTGAACTCCGGCCAGGTGTATGCGTGGCTCTGGCCGCCCAGGTGCTCGAGGGCGTAGGTCGCGGCCACGCTGCCGAGCCGGGCGCAGATCTCGTAGTCGGCGCCCCGCGCCATTCCCTTCAAGAGTCCACCCCGGAAGGCATCGCCGACGCCGGTAGGATCCACCAGCCTGGTCGGCGACACAGCCGGCACGTCGGTGCGCCGATCGCGTTCCACAATTGAGCAGCCCCGTTCCCCACGCGTCACGACGAGCGCCTCCGCGTGCCCGAGAATCGCCTGCTCGTCGAGCCCCGTCTTCTGCCGGATCAACTCGAATTCGTAGTCGTTGCAGATGACCATTGCGGCGCCGACGATACCGTCCTTCAACTCCACACCCGACATCCGGGCGCACTGCTGACCCGGATCCCACACGTAGGGAATCCCCAGCGCGCGGCACTCCTCCGCATACTGCAGCATCGCGCCGGGGTCGTTCGGCGACACGATCGCGATCCGGCAGTCCGCCACCGTCCGGAACGACAGTTCGCCGGCGTTGGCCATCGCCCCGGTATAGAAGGAGGCGATCTGGTTGTTCTCCTGATCGGTGCTGCAGAAGAACGAGGCGGTGAACTTGCCGTCCACCTCCTTGACGAGGGAGGTATCGACCCCGGCCGCGTCAAGCCACCGGCGGTAGTCGCCGAAATCCTGCCCGGCCGTGGCCATCAGGCGAGGGCGCTCGCCGAGCAGCGCGAGCGTGTAGGCGATGTTCGGGGCGCACCCGCCGCGCCGCTTGTCCATGCTGTCGACGAGGAAGCTGAGGCTGACGCGCTGCATGTGGTCCGGCAGGAAGTGCTCGGTGAATTTCCCCGGAAACGACATCAGGTAGTCGAAGGCGATCGAACCAGTAACGATGATGGACATGGTGTCTGTGGCTCTGATGCGGCGCACGCCCGACCCCCGAAGGTCGGGCCTGAAGGTCGGGCCTACGGGTGCATGGGAACTGCGGTCACATGTACTTGCTGACGAGGGGTTGCAATTCCTGCTTTATGGTGTCGGGGATGGCACCTGGTCGCGTGATGATGGCATGTTTCAGGGCCGTGGCGCACTCGCAGGTGCGCTCGAACGGGAGCGCGGCGACGGCCGACGCAATCACCTGCTGCGCCGTCCGCGCGTTCTGCGTGAGGTTGTCCACGATCATGTCAACGGTGACGTGGTCGTGATCCGGATGCCAGCAGTCGTAGTCGGTCACGAGGGCGATCGTCGTGTAGCAGATCTCCGCTTCGCGGGCCAGCTTGGCTTCCTGGAGGTTCGTCATCCCGATGATGTCCATGCCCCAGGAGCGGTACAGGCGCGATTCCGCCAGCGTCGAAAACTGCGGCCCTTCCATGCAGACGTAGGTCCCGCCCTTGTGCACGGTGGCGCCGGCGGCCAGGGCGGCGCGGTGCGCGAGGTCGCTCAGGTGCGGACAGAACGGGTGCGCGAACCCGACGTGCGCGACGAGCCCGCGGCCGAAGAAGGTCGAGATCCGCCCGCGCGTGCGGTCCAGGAACTGATCCGGGATCACGAGGTCCAGAGGCTTGTACTCGTCCTTGAGGCTGCCCACGGCGCTCGCAGACAGGATGTAGTCGATGCCGAGGAGCTTGAACCCGAAGATGTTCGCCCGGTAGTTCACCTCGGACGGGGAGTAGCGGTGCCCATGACCGTGCCGCGAGAGGAACGCGACGCGCTGTCCGCGCAGCGTGCCGATCAGGTACGGCGCCGACGGCTCCCCGAACGGCGTCTCGAGCCGCCGCTCCTCGCGGTCGGTCACCTCCTCCATGTCGTACAGCCCGCTTCCACCGATGATTCCGATCATTTCCACTCCCTGCCTGCTCGATGAGGGTCACACGGCGGTTCCGAACCGGTCAAATCCGTCCGGTCTCCGCCGATGCCGATCACGACACCGCCTCCACGTATTTCCGGCCCTCCTTCTCGCGGATATAGCCGGCGGCAATGTCGGGATCGTGCTCGAAGAATATCAGGTACTCACGATCGATGGCTTCGCGGATGAACGTGCGCTTGAAGGCCAGGGTGTCCATGGGAAAGAGGTCGTATCCCATGATCCAGGGTTCGTCGATGTGCGCGACCGTGGGGACCATGTCGGCGGTGAAGACCGCCGTGCGGCCGCCCGACTCGATGTAGACGACCTGGTGGTGCATGGTGTGCCCCCCGCTACGCACCACGCGCACGCCCGGCATGATGGTCTCGTCGCCGTCCACCAGGTCGAGCACGCCGGCCTCGCGCAGCGGCGCGAAGTTCTCCGGCAGGTAGCTCGCACGGTTCCGCTCGTGCGGGTGAGTGGCATCCTCCCACTCCGCCGTCCGGGCCACGTAGCGCGCGCGCGGGAACCGCGGCACGAGCCGCCCGGCGTCATCACGAACGGTGAACCCGCCCACATGGTCGAAATGCAGGTGCGACGCCAGCGCGATCTCGATATCCGCCGCCGCCAGGCCGGCTAACGCCAGGCTCGCGTCAAGGCCCGGCGACCGATCGATCCCGTAGATCTCCACGCTCTTCGCGTCCATCTTGTCGCCGATGCCGCCATCGATGATGAGGGTCTGCTCGCCGCGGACGACGAGCGGCCGCAGCCCGAGCCGAATGCGGTTGCGCTCGTCAGCCGGCGCACGCCGGGCCCACAGCGGTTTCGGCACGACGCCAAACATCGCCCCGCCGTCCAGGCGGAAATGCCCGTCGAGCAGCGGGACGAGTTCCAGGTCACCAAATCGGATCACTCGCAATCAGCTCCAGGCACGCACACGCTTCACCGCTTCTGCTTCAGCTCTACCAGCACGCCGTGAGCGCTCGAAGGATGGATGAAAGCCACCAGCGAGTTGTGCGCGCCGGTGCGAGGGCTCTCGTCGATCAGGCGCACGCCCTTGCCCTTCAGCGCCGCGAGTGCTGCCACGATGTCATCGACCAGCAGCGCGACGTGGTGCAGGCCGGGGCCGCGCGTCTCCACGTACTTCGCGATCGGCGAGTCGTCGGCCGTCGCTTCGAGCAGTTCGAGCATCGTCTCACCGGCCTGAAGGAAATGCGCGCGGACGCGCTGGGAGGCGATCTCTTCCGGCGCGTCGAGATCCAGGCCCAGCGCGTCGCGGAAGAATCGCAGCGATGCCTCCAGGTCCCCGACCGCGATGCCGATATGATCGATTGTTGCTTTCATAGGGTGCCTTGCAGGAGGTCAAGAGATCAGCAAACAATAGAGCCTCTTGATCTCCTGATCTCCTGTTCACTCTTCGGGGACGGACTCGCGACTGTGTTCTCCCACCGCGCGGGCCAGGATCCCGTCCACCGCCGTGTAGGGATCGATCTCGCGATTGGCGATCCGCCCCAGCACCTGCTCGAACTCCCCCTCGGCGAGCACGTGGCGTTCGACGTGCCGCAGGAACCGCTGGCCGAGCAGCTCGCGGACCCGCCACTCGGCGCGGGCTTGCCTCCGGCTCCCCTGGGTCTCGGCCGTGTGCGCGCGAAAACGTTCGATCGCCTCGAGGAGTTCCGGCACACCGCGGCCCGTGGTCGCCTCGGTCTTGACGATCGGCGGCCGCCACTCCCCCTCCGCAAAGTGCTGCAGCGAGAGCAGGGCGTCTATCGAGGCCACCGTCCGGTCGGCTCCCTCGCGGTCGGCCTTGTTCACCACGAAGATGTCGGCGATCTCCATGATGCCGGCCTTGAGCGCCTGCACCTCGTCGCCCGCTCCCGGGACAATCGTCACGATCGACACGTCGGCGGTCCGGACGATGTCGATCTCGTCCTGGCCGACGCCCACGGTTTCGATGAGGACAATGTCCTTGCCGGCGGCGTCGAACACGAGCGCGACCTCGCTGGTGGCGCGCGCCAGGCCACCGAGATGGCCCCGCGTCGCCATGCTGCGGATGAACACGTCCGGGTCGCCGGCGTGGCCCTGCATCCGGACCCGGTCGCCGAGGATGGCGCCGCCGCTGAAGGGACTCGTCGGGTCCACCGCCACGACGCCCACGGTGGCGCCGCCCCGCCGAAACTCGGTCGTCATCCGATCGACGAGCGTGCTCTTCCCGGCGCCGGGCGGCCCGGTGACGCCAACGAGGTATGCCTTGCCGGTGTCGGCGAACAGCCGCCGCACGAGCTCGGCGCCGTCAGGGGCTTCGTCTTCGATCAGGGAAATGGCGCGCGCGATGGCGCGAGGATCACCCTGGCGGACGCGGTCTGACAAGGGGGCCTGGGTCACGATGTCGTCCTGAAGAACGCGTCCGGGTAAAGCGGCACGAGAATCACGGCAGGTGGTCGGTGGCGCAACAGACG
This sequence comes from Acidobacteriota bacterium, assembly GCA_013813355.1. Classification (GTDB taxonomy): domain Bacteria; phylum Acidobacteriota; class Vicinamibacteria; order Vicinamibacterales; family 2-12-FULL-66-21; genus JACCRT01. The sequence continues at coordinate 29,980 of JACCRT010000019.1, forward strand.
ATGGCCGTGTAATCGGTGTGCATCGGTGGCCTATGTTCCCAGCAGCTGGCGGGCGATGACGAGCCGCTGGATCTCGCTCGTCCCCTCGCCAATGGTGAGGAGCTTCACGTCGCGAAAGTACTTCTCGGCCGGGTAGTCTTTTACGAAGCCGTAGCCGCCGTGAATCTGGACGCAGTCATCGGCCGCCTTGACCGCGATCTCGCTCGCGTAGAGCTTGGCCATCGCCGACTCGCGGGTCATGCGCACGCCCTGGTCCTTCAGAAAGGCTGCCCGGTAGGTCAGGAGCCGGGCCGCTTCGATCCGGGTCGCGTTGTCGGCGAGCTTCCACTGGATAGCCTGGAACGCGGCAATCGGCTGCCCGAACTGGCGGCGCTCCTTCGCGTAGGCCCGCGCGGCTTCGTAGGCGCCCTGTGCCAGGCCCACCGACAGCGCCGCGATACCGATGCGGCCGGCATCGAGCACCTGAAGCGTGTTGATGAAGCCCTGCCCCTCCTCGCCGACCATCTGCGCGGCGGGCACGCGGCAGTCCTGGAAGATGACCTCGCTGGTGTCGCTTGCGCGCATCCCCAGCTTGTTTTCCTTCTTCCCCGCCGACATGCCGGGGGTGCCGTGTTCGACGACAAAGGCCGTGATGCCTCGGTGGCCTTTCGTGCGGTCCGTGACGGCCACGACGACCATGACGCCGCCGATGCTGCCGTGGGTAATGAAAGTCTTCGCGCCGTTGAGCACCCACCCGTCTCCGGCCTGCACCGCGACCGTGCGCATCCCCGCCGCGTCGCTGCCGGCGTTGGCCTCGGTCAGCCCCCAGGCGCCAAGCACCTGGCCCTGCACGAGCCGCGGCAGCCAGGTCTGTTTCTGGGTGTCAGTGCCGAACATCGCCAGGTGCGCGGTGCAGAGCCCGTTGTGGGCGGCGACCGACAGCGCGATGGCCGGGCAGACGCGGGCCAATTCCTCGATGCAGATGCAGTAGTCCACCGCCGACATCGCGGCGCCGCCGTACGCCTCGGCGAACTGGATGCCCAGCAGGCCGAGATCGGCCAGCTTTGGCAGCAGTTCCATCGGGAAGTGCTGCGCCTCATCCCACTCCATCACGTGGGGTCGCATTTCGGCTTCCGCGAATTCGCGGACCGTGCGCCGCAGCATCTCCTGTTCGTCGCTCAGGCGAAAGTCCATCGAGGAGAATGCTATCCCGAGGGGGGGGCCTGAGCAAGGTTCGGGCGGCTGGCACCGTCACGCTGCACGCGCCGACGGCCGCTTCGCCGAGAACCGAATGCCGTCGGCGCGTGCAGCGTGACAGGCAAAAGCGGTGAAGAGTATTCTGTGACACATGCACACACGTCTCCGCTGGATCCCCGCCGCCGCGATCTGCGCGCTGGCGCTGCTCGGGCCCTCCACCGCATCGGCCGACATCACCGCCTTTCTCGGCGTCAACGTCACACCGACCAACCGGACGCTGACGGGCATCTCGGCGGGCGTGGGGCTGCTGGTGGTTGGCTTTGAATTCGAGTACGCGAACACGTCGGAGGACGCCGCCGAAAACGCACCCGGGCTGCGGACGGTGATGATCAACGGTCTCGTGCAGACGCCGATTCCGATCGCGGGGATGCAGTTCTACGGAACGGCTGGGGTGGGCGGCTACCGCGAGACGCTGCACAACGCGTCGGAAACCCACGCCGGGATGAATGTCGGCGGCGGCGTGAAGATGACCCTGGCCGGGCCGCTACGGCTGCGCCTGGACTACCGGGTGTTCACGCTGCGCGGGGATCCACTGTACGAACGGCCGCAGCGGTTCTATGCCGGATTGAATCTCGAGTTCTAAGGTGCTGTGCGAGCCCTGGAGCCCTGAGAGCTGAGAGCTGCAGGAAGCGAAGATCAAGCCGCCCCCGCAGCACTCCGCCTAGACCCAGTACAAGCGCGTTTGCGGCTTGGCGTGTAAACGAAATACTCGAAATGTCCGTACTTCAGAGCAGAGTTTCACAGTGGCTAAACCAGAACGCTCTGCCGCGAAAGGACATTTCGAGTGAAGACG
>JACCRT010000021.1 GCA_013813355.1 Acidobacteriota bacterium
CCCCGGCGACTGGCGTTCAGGACGGGAGCCGCCCTTCCGGCGGCAGTTCGGCTACCCGGTCAATCGTATCAAACAGGGACAGCGGCCGGAACGACTGGCGGTGGGCCTCGGAGTAGCCGAACCGTGACACGGCCTCGAGGTGGTCGCGTGTCGCATACCCCTTGTGCCGGTCGAAGCCATACCGCGGGTCCTGCTGATGCAGTTCGATCATCAACCGGTCGCGCGTGACCTTTGCCACGATGGATGCGGCGGCAATCGCCGTGCAGCGCGAGTCGCCATGTACGACTCCTCGCTGCGCCATCGGAAGATTCGGCACCCGGAACGCATCAACCAGCACGAAATCAGGCAGGGGCACAAGCGCCAGGACGGCGCGCCGCATGGCGCGCAGGGAGGCCTGGTGGATGTTGATCGCGTCGATCTCACCCGGTTCGCATGCGGCGACCGCCCAGGCGCAGGCCGCCCGGGTGATGCGGTCATAGAGCCGGGCGCGTTCCAGGGCCGTGACGGTCTTCGAATCTGAAATGCGGGGAACGTAGCGTTCCGGATCGAGCACGACCGCGGCAGCCACCACCGGGCCCGCCAGGCAGCCGCGCCCGACCTCATCGACACCCGCCACATGGTTGAATCCCATGCGGCGGATAGCGTTCTCGACGGTGCGGAAGGCTCGAAGGCGTGCCACGTCGATTGTCAGCCTTCGACCTTCATCTTCAGGCCGTCTTCAGGCCGTCTGCTTCCTGGCGGCATCCTTCATCCGCGCGGCCTTGCCCTTCAGCTCTCGCAGGAAGTACAGCTTCGCGCGGCGGACCTTGGCGGAGCGCACCACATCGATCTTGTCGATCGTCGGCGAGTGCAGCGGGAAGATGCGCTCGACCCCCTGCCCGAACGACACCTTGCGAACGGTGAATGTCGCGCGGGTGCCCCCGCGGTGCATTCCGATCACGATTCCCTCGAACACCTGGATGCGCTCTTTGTCGCCTTCGCGCACCTTGACGTGAACGCGGACAGTGTCGCCAGACTTGATCGCCGGGCGTTCCATGATGTTGGCACGCTCGACGGTCTCTACGGCAGTCATCACAATGCTCCCTTCTTCCCTTACCCTTAGTGCTTCTCTCGTTGTTGCAGCAGTTCGTCGACGAACGCCCGGTCAGCCGGCCCGAGCTCCGCGCCCTCGAGCAACTCCGGCCGGCGCTCCAGCGTTCTTGCCAGTGCTTCACGCCGGCGCCAGCGCTCGATCTCGGCGTGGTGGCCCGACAGCAGCACCGGCGGCACGCCCATTCCGCGAAACTCCGCCGGTCGCGTGTACTGCGGAAAATCGAGCAGCCCGCGCGCGAACGTGTCCCGCGCTACTGACTCGTCGTGGCCCACGACCCCGGGCACCAGCCGTGCGACCGCATCGACAATCACCAGCGCCGCCAGTTCCCCGCCCGACAGCACGTAGTCGCCGATCGACAGCTCCTCGGTCGCCAGGTGCCGCCGGACGCGGTCGTCCACGCCTTCGTATCGGCCGCACAGGATCACCAGGTGATCCAGCCCGCACAGCCGCAGCGCATCGCGATGCGTGAAGCGCGGCGCATCCGGGGACGTGAGGATGACGCCCCCCGGTACCCCGCGTGTCGCGCGGACGTGCTCGACCGCGCGGAACAGCGGCTCCGGCTTCATCACCATCCCCGGCCCGCCACCAAACGGCGTGTCGTCGACCACACGGTGCCGGTCGGTCGTGTGGTCCCGCAGGTCGTGGACGCGCACGTCCAGCATCCCCCGCGCGATGGCGCGCCCGACAATCCCTTCCGTGATCGGCCCCGTCACCATCCCGGGAAAGATGGTCACGACATCGAACTTCACAGGTCCAGCAACCCCTCGGGCGGATCGACCACCAACCGGCGCGCCGCAATGTCGACGCGGACGCAGATGCCGTCGACGAGGGGAATCATCGCTTCCCCGCCTTCCCGCGGTACCACCAGGTAACTGCGGTCGAGTGTGCCTTCCACAGCCCTCACGCGACCGATGATGGCGCCGTGTGTGTCGTGGACCTCACAGCCGACCAGATCGTGCCGGTAATACGTATCCTTCGGCAGCGGCCCTGCCGATGATGCCGGGATCCGGAGGGCCAGCCCCGCCAGCCGCTCGGCATCGTCAACCGACTCGATTCCTTCCAGCCGAATCACCGGTCGACGCTGGTGCAGTCTCGCCTCGACAATCCGCCGCGGAACACCGCCCGCTCCAGGCTCACCCGGCGATCCAACCAGCAGCACCTCGCCGACTCGGAACCGTTCGTCCGGAAAGTCGGTCTCCGGATTCACGACGACGGCGCCCTTGAGGCCGTGTGCCCGGGCGATGGTACCTACGAGCAGCAGGTCGTCATCGGTGTCCACGAGGATTCCTGCGGTGGCCTGCGCCGGCTCCGGCGACCGGCCGCCCGTACCTACTGTCGGCGCGAATCATCGTCCCTGAACTCGAGCGTGGCACGAGTACCCTCGAGTTCGGCGGCCAGCGTGACCAGGGTCCGCAGGGCCGCGGCCGTGCGCCCCTGCCGTCCGATCACGCGCCCGAGATCACCTGGGGCCATGAAAAGCTCCACGAGCCGTTCCCCCCGGTGGTCGCGCTCGGTGACCCGCACACCCTCCGGGTGATCTGCCAGCGCCCGCGCCACGACGTCAACGACGGCAGCCGTGCGGCTCACGATGCGGACAGGTCCGCCTTCGGCGCGTCTTCGGCGGACACGGCGGCCGGCTTGCGATCGACCAGCGTGCGCACCGTGTCCGACGGGGTCGCCCCGACGCTCAGCCAGTGCTCGAGCCGATCGCGCTTGATTTCGAGTGTCTCCGGCGAGGTGCGCGGATTGTAGTAGCCCAGCACCTCGACATAGCTGCTGTCGCGCGCCGAGCGCGAGTCGGTCACGATGACCCGGTAGAACGGCTTCTTCTTCGATCCCGTGCGTGTCAAACGAATTGCGAGCATTCTTCCTCTTCACGCCCGACCTTCAGGTCGGGCCTACGCTGCCAGCGGCAGGCTGCCAGCTGCCTATTTCCCCATCATCGACTTCATCATCCCCATCCCGCCGCGCTTCTTGCCGCCGAGCCCCGCCATCCCGCCGATCTGCTTCAGCATTTTCTGCATCTGCACGAACTGCTTGAGCAGGCGGTTGACGTCTTCGACCGACGCGCCGCTGCCCTTCGCGATCCGTTTCCGGCGGCTGCCGTTGATCAACTGGTGGTTCCGCCGCTCTTTGGGCGTCATCGAGTTGATGATGGCCTCGACCCGCCCCAGCTGCCGGTCGTCCACCTTCTCGCGGTTCGCCGCGAGCTCCTTCATGTTGCCCATGCCCGGAATCATCCCGATGATCTGCTCGAGCGGCCCCATCTTCTTGATGGTCCTGAGCTGGTCGCGGAAGTCCTCGAGCGTGAAGGCGTTCTTCCGGATCTTCTCTTCGAGCTTCTCGGCGTCCTCCGCCGAGACGGCCTCCTCGGCCTTCTCGATGAGCGAGAGCACGTCGCCCATCCCGAGCACGCGCGACACCACCCGGTCCGGATGAAAAGGCTCCAGGTCCTGCAGCCGCTCGCCGCTCCCGACAAACGCAATCGGGACCCCGACGACGCCGACGACCGACAGGGCGGCGCCGCCACGGGCATCGCCGTCCATCTTGCTCAGCACCACGCCGGTCACGCCGATCCGGCGGTTGAACTCGCCGGCGCTCTTGATGGCGTCCTGGCCGGTCATCGCGTCGGCCACGTAGAGCATGTCCGATGGCTGCACCGCGGCCTTGATGGCCTGCAGTTCGTCCATCAACTCGTCGTCGATGTGCAGCCGCCCGGCAGTGTCGACGATCACCACGTCGAAGCCGGCGTTGCGGGCTTCGGTCAGCGCTCCGCCTGCGCGGCGCACGGGGTCGAGTTCCCCTTCCGGATCGTGAACGCGGACGCCTGCCTGCTTGGCCACCAGCGACAGCTGCTCGATAGCCGCCGGCCGCCTGACGTCGGTCGATACCACCAGCGGATGACGTCCCTGCTTGGCGAGCCAGCGCCCCAGCTTGCCGGAAGTCGTCGTCTTGCCCGAGCCCTGGAGGCCGAGCATGAGGATGACCCGCGGGCGCGACGCGGTGTCTGGCAGCCCGCCCTGCGAGTCGCCGAAGAGCGCCAGCATCTCGTCGCGGACGATGCGCACGACCTGCTGCGCCGGCGTGAGACTCTTCAGGACCTCCTGGTCGACGGCGCGATCCCGCACCCGGTCGATGAACGCCTTGACGACCTTGAAATTGACGTCGGCCTCGAGCAGCGCCATCCGGATCTCGCGCAGCGCGGCTTCGACCGTCTCCTCGGTGAGCCGGGTTTCACCGCGAAGGGTTTTGAAGACCCCTTGCAGACGCGTAGAGAGCGAATCAAACATGACCGGTTGGGCGCTCTAACCTGCTTAGGCGCAAACGCTTATGCTAGAGCAATTAGCGGGATTCTGTCAAATATCAGACCGATCGGAGCCTGTGGCCGAGCTTCTCTTTCTTGGTCCGCAGGTACCGCCGGGTGTGCTCGGAGGCAGGGATTTCGAGCGGGACCCACTCGACGACCCGCAGCTTGTACCCCTCGATACCGACCAGCTTCCGGGGGTTGTTCGACAGGAGGCGCATCGAGTGGACCCCGAGATCCTTGAGGATTTGCACGCCGATTCCGTAATCGCGCTGGTCCGCCTTGAAACCAAGCCGTTCGTTGGCCTCGACCGTGTCGAAGCCCTGGTCCTGCAGCTCGTAGGCCCGGATCTTGTTGGCCAGGCCGATGCCCCGTCCTTCCTGGTTGAGGTAGAGCAGCACGCCGCGCCCCTCCGCATCAATCCGGGCCGTGGCCGCCTCCAGCTGGAGCCCGCAGTCGCACCGGGCCGAGTGGAAGACGTCGCCCGTCAGGCACCGGGAGTGCACGCGAACGAGCACATCCTCGCCGTCGCCGATCTCCCCCTTCACCAGCACGACGTGCGTCTCCTGATCGATGAGGCTCTCGTACGCGAGCACGCGGAAATCGCCCATGTCGGTGGGGAGCGACGCGGCCGCGACGCGCCGGACGAGCGCCTCGGTCCGCATCCGGTACTGGATGAGATCCGCCACCGTGATCATCACCAGCTTGTGCCGCCTGGCGAACCTGACCAGGTCCGGGACCCGCGCCATCGTGCCGTCATCGTTCATGATCTCGCAGATGACACCGGCGGGATACAGCCCGGCGATCCGCGCGAGGTCCACCGCGGCCTCGGTCTGGCCCGCCCGCACGAGGACTCCGCCGGTCCGCGCGCGGAGCGGAAACATGTGGCCGGGGCGCGCCAGATCAGCCGGGCGGGTGGATGCGTCGATCGCCGCGAGCACGGTGGCCGCGCGATCTGCCGCCGAGATGCCGGTGCTCGTGACGCGCTTGGCCTCGATCGGAACGCAGAACGCCGTGTCGAAGCGCGCCGTGTTCTGGGAAACCATCAGCGGGAGGTCCAGCTCCTCGAGCCGCTCTTCCGTCATCGGCAGACAGATGAGGCCCCGGCCGTACTTCGCCATGAAGTTGATCGCGTCCGGCGTGATCTTCTCAGCCGCGATCGTGAGGTCGCCCTCGTTCTCGCGATCCTCGTCATCGACGACGATGATCATCTTGCCGTCGCGAAAGGCGTCCACGGCGACGTCGATCGAGGCGAACGGCGACTTCGACGGCTTCTTCTTCGTCACCGGCTTCGTGTCACTCATGGTCAATGCGGCGCCTTTGGCTGCATGCCGGCGAGCTCGGCCACGCGGACGACATACTTCCCGAGAATATCGCATTCGATGTTGACGGGGTCCCCAATACGGATGGCGTGGAGGTTCGTCTGCGCCCAGGTGTAGGGGATGATCTGGACGTCGAAGCGGTGCTCGTTGACGCCGGCGACCGTCAAGCTGATGCCATCCACCGCGATAGATCCCTTGCGAACGATGTAGGGCGCCAGCAAGGACGGATAGCGGACCGTCACCCAGTACGACTCACCCTCCTGCCGGACCTCCTCGAGCGCCCCGGTGGCATCGACATGCCCCTGTACGAAATGACCCCCGAGGCGCGCGTCGGCGCGAAGCGGGCGCTCCAGGTTCACCAGTGCGCCGCGCGTCAGCGACCCGAGCGACGTGACCCGCACGGTCTCGGGTGACACGTCGGCGCTGACACCGTCGGCGTCGGCCGACACGACCGTGAGGCAGACACCGCTGACCGCAAGGCTGTCGCCCGGTGTCAGCTCCGGTGCCATGGATGTCGTGAGCCGAAGCCGGAGCCCGGCGGGAGCCGGCTCGACCTCGACGACTGTGCCCACCGCTTCAATCAGGCCCGTGAACATACACCTCGACCAGGATATCGGCGCCGACCGGGCGCGCCGTCACACTGTACGGCGCCGGGGTGGCCAGCAGGGAGAACGGCAACCACTCGACACCGCCCGCGCCGAGCACGTGCGGCGTAAAGATCATCTGGACGCGGTCGATCAAACCGGCGTCCCAGAACGCCCGATGCAGCGTCGTTCCGCCTTCCACGACGAGCGACGTCACACCGCGGGCCGCCAGCCGCGCCAGCGCTGCGGCCAGGCGATCGGGCTCCTCGACGATCTCGACCAGCGCGCCAGCCTGTACAAGGGCGCGGACACGCGCCGGTGCCTCCGTGACGGTTGCGGGCGTCGTCACAATTATGACCGGGCCGCTCTCGAGCGTCGAGAGGAGCTGTGCCGAAGGGGGTGTCCGGAGCCTGGAGTCGAAGACCACCCGGGTCAGGGGGCGCGCGCGGTAGGCCACTCGAGGCGTCAGCAGCGGGTCGTCGGCCACAACCGTGCCGGATCCAACGGCAATCGCGTCGACCTCAGACCGCTCGAGATGCACCAGCCGATCGGCGGCCGGCCCGGTCAAATGCGTGCGCACCCCGGGGGCCGCCGCGATTCGCAGGTCCCCGCTCAGCGCCACCTTCATCGTCACGAACGGCCGGCGCCGACGCATGACGGTAAAGAACGGACGATTGAGCTGCTGTGCCTCCTCGCGCAGCACGCCCAGGGCGACCTCGATTCCGTGCGCTCTGAGCAGAGCGAGACCGCGGCCCGCCACGAGCGGGTTCGGATCCTCGACGGCAATCACGGCGCGCAGAATGCCGGCCTCGATGATTCTTGGCGCGCACGGGCCGGTTCGTCCCGTGTGACTGCAGGGTTCGAGCGTGCAGTACAAGACCGAGCCGCGGGCCCGCTCCCCCGCCTCACCCAGCGCAAGGATCTCCGCGTGCGGTCCGCCCGCATACCTGTGCGCCCCGCGACCGATGACCACACCCTCCCGATCCACGATGACGGCGCCGACCATGGGATTGGGGCTGGTACCACCCCGCCCTCGCTCTGCAAGCACGAGCGCCCGCACCATGTGCAATCGATCGTCGTTCATCGGCCAGGCCGCATCAGGAATGCGGGGTCACCTCGCTTGATCCCCGATCCATCCCCCACCACAATCACAGGGCGGACCGTCACCACTTGTTCTCGAACAGGGCATCAACGTATTCGTCGGGCGAGAACGGGATCAGATCATCGATACCCTCGCCCACGCCCACGTATCGGATCGGCAGCTTCAGATCGTGGGCAATCGCGACGGCGATGCCTCCCTTCGCGGTGCCATCCAGCTTCGTCAGCACGATGCCGTTCACGCCCGCCACGTTCATGAACTCACGCGCCTGTGACAGCCCGTTCTGGCCGACCGTGGCATCGAGGACGAGCAGGACTTCATGGGGGGCGCCCTCCACCTCCCGGGCCGCGATCCGTCGAATCTTGTCGAGCTCGTTCATGAGGTTCGTCTTGGTGTGCAGGCGGCCCGCCGTATCGACGAGCACGACGTCGGACTTGCGTGCCTTGCCGGCGGCGACCGCGTCGAAGACGACCGCGGCCGGATCCGACCCGGCCTTGGCCCGGATGAAGTCGACCCCCGCCCGTGTCGCCCAGACCTCGAGTTGTTCGACGGCGGCTGCGCGGAACGTGTCCGCTGCGCAGATGAGAGGCGTTTTTCCTGATTCCTTGATCAAGTGCGCCAGCTTCCCGACGGTGGTCGTCTTGCCGGTCCCGTTCACGCCCACCACCAGCACCACGTGTGGAGTGTGACCGCCTGCCACCGGCTGATCGACCCCGGCCAGGATGGCGCGGATCTCGGCCTTCACGAGGGCACGCAGCGATTCGCCTCGAACCCTGCGCGCCCGTACCGCGGCGACGATCTGGTCAGTGGCCGCCACGCC
>JACCRT010000024.1 GCA_013813355.1 Acidobacteriota bacterium
GGACCGCCGACCGGCCGCGGGGGTGGGCAGCCGCGCGAGTGGTACCGCGGCATCCCGGTGCCGCCCAATGCCGCCGCGAATTTCTCACGCCGCAACAACACGAACTACATGCAGACTGGCGTGCTCACCGCGCTGCAGCTCACGTCCATGTTCCCGAACCTCGTCGTCGAGAATTTTTACCGCAAGACGCAGAACTCGATTGACGCCGGCCATCACGAGCCGCCGTTCGGGTATGTCATCCCGGTGCAGCGCGACATGACCCGCGTCGCGACGCTGGTCGATATCCTGCGCGTTCAGCGCGTCGAGGTCGGAGAAGCCACGCGCGAGTTCAAGATCGAGGACACCACGTACCCGGCCGGGTCGTACGTCGTCAAGCGGAATCAGCCGTACGGCCGTCTTGCCAAGAACCTGCTCGAGCGCCAGAACTACCCCGATCCCAACCTGCGCACTTACGACGACAGCGGCTGGACGATGGGGCTGGCGCTGAACGTGGAGGTCAAGGAGATCGCCGATACGGCGATTCTCGAGGTGCCGGCGACCCTCGTCGACAAGGGCGTCCTCCGGGGCCGTGTCGCGGGAACAGGCACGGCCGGGCTCGCCGTGGCCCACTACGGCTCGAACAACATGATCGCATTCCGCTACAGGCTCCGGGACGTGCCGATGCGGGTCATCGGGGAGGCAATCAAGGTGGGGAGCGTGGAGCTACCGGCCGGTTCCTTCGTCATCACCGATGCCGGCAGTCTCCCCGCCGTCCGCGACGCGGTGGAGGAGTTCGGCTTGACGGCAGTGGCGCTCGCGGCGGCACCCTCGGTTGCCATGCACGACGCCGATCCACCGCGGATTGCCATCTATTCCTCGTGGGATCGTTCGACGCAGGAAATCGGCTGGGTGCGGTTCACGTTCGATACTTTTGGCATTCCTTACGATCTGATCTTCAAGGAGCGGGTCCGGGCCGGACACCTGCGAGAGGTCTACGACGTCATCGTGATGCCGACGCAGACGCTGACCAGGCAGTCGGTATTCGCCGCGCCGGCGGCACGCGCGGTCCCGTACATGAAGGATCCGAAATACCGCTTCCTTGGGATGTATGGCGAGTCGCCGGACATCACCGGCGGCATGGGAGGCGAGGGCGTGGACGCCTTTGCGAAATTTCTCGACGGCGGTGGCACGCTGATCACCATGGGCAATGCGTCGCGGTTCCCGTCCGACTTCGGTTTCGCCCGCAGCGTGGACGCCTCAGGCACGACGTCCGGGGACTTCTACGCGCCTCGTCCGCTGGTGCAGGCCGAGATCCTCCGGCAGGACCACCCGGTGTTCTACGGTTACGCCGACGTGCTGATCCCGGTGAAGTACCTGGGCGGGCCGCTGCTGTCCGTGCCGGAGGCGGACCGCGGCAGCGTGCTGGGGCGTTATGTCGGCGGGGATGCCGGCGTGCTCAGCGGGCTGATGCGCGGCGCCGACGAGATCCGCGACCGTCCGTTCGCCGTGGACGTGCCGGGCGGCTTCAGCGGCCGGGGCCGCGTGATTCTCTTTTCGACCAATCCGATCTATCGCTGGCAGAACCACGGCGAGTTCAACATGGTGTTCAACGCGGTGCTGCACTGGAATGACATGCCGGGGGCGGCCGGCCGGCCCGCGCCCACCACGACGACATCGGCCCAACGGGGGCAGTAGGCACTTTATGAAGAACGGTGTCAGGGGATTCGGCCGACGCGCCCGGCTACGAGGTGCGGCGCTGACCATGGGGATGGTCGGACTGCTCGCCACCACGAGCCCGGCGCTGGCGCAGGACACGCGCGCGGAAGTCATTGCACAGGAAAAGGCGAAGAAGGCGCAGGCGCTCCGCCCCTATGCGCCCGGAACGGCCGAGCGCCTCGTCACCCGGATCGGCGCGAGCCTGGTGGAACTGCCGCGCGGCCTGTATCCGGCGTTCGGCAGCATTTACCCGGGTGGCGGCCTGGCCGCCGGCCCGGCGGTGCGTGTCTACCATGGAGACGAGTCTTTCATCGAAGGCAAGGCGCTCATGTCGATGCGCCAGTACAAGCGCGCGGAATTGACGTCGCTCTGGCCCTCGCTGGCGGGTGGGCGGGTGGCGCTGCGCGCCGACATCGGCTGGCTCGACGCGACCCAGGTCGGCTACTTTGGGCGCGGCATGCAGACGACCGCGGCCGGGGGCGCAAACTTCCGGATGAAGGAAACATATGCCGGCGCGGAGGCGCGCCTGCGGCCGGTGTGGCCGCTGCTGCTGGGGGCGGCGCTCGCCTATGAAGACTATTCCACCTCGGGGGGCCGTGGGCGCCGTCCCCCGATCCAGGATCGGTTCACGTCCGACACGGCACCGGGCCTCGGCGTCGATCCACAGTTCGTGCACATGGCGGCGACGGCTGCCATCGACACGCGCCCGGCGGCCGGGTATGCGCGTCGTGGCAGCCTGCTCCAGGCCGAGTACCACACGTATCAGGACCGCGCCGACACGTTCAGCTTCGACCGGCTCGACGCGACCGTCGTGCAGCACGTGCCCATTTTCCGGGAGAACTGGGTCCTGTCGATGCGGGGGATGATGCAGTCCACGCTGAACGACAACGACCAGGTGCCGTTCTTCCTGCTGCCGTCGCTCGGCAGCGGGAGCACCCTGCGCGCTTACCCGACGGGCCGGTTCCGCGATCGCCACGCCCTGCTGCTGCAGGCGGAGTGGCGCTGGATTGTCAACCGCACCGGCCTGGATCTGGCGTTGTTCTACGACGCCGGAAAAGTGGCGGACCGTCGCAGCGGCCTCGACCTGAATGGCATGAAGAGCAACGTGGGGATCGGCGTGCGGTTCCATGGGCCCGCGATGACGCCGCTGCGCGTGGAACTGGCGCGCGGACGCGAGGGATTCAAGCTGGTGTTTGCCGGGGGAGCGTCGTTCTAGCCGTCGGATGCACACGGATTGACAGGGATGAAGACTTGTCGGGAACGGATGAACAAGGATTTGGGCTCAGTAGCGGGTTGGTCATGAACAGCAGATATGGTCGGATGTCGGCCGCGCTCCTGACAGGGTGCACGTGTGCCGCGCTCTTGGTGTCAGCGGTGTTGGTCGGGGGGACGGGACGTAAGTTCTATGACGACGATCCCATTGCCATCGAGGTGGATACAGAAGATGCGTCGGGGGCACAACCCTGGGAGATCGATCTCGTCTGGGATCTGTCGCTGAACACCTTCGCTCGTCCGGGACGGACGCTCGACCCGCCGCGCGCCGGCAACATCAATACCATCGACGAGGTGCCGGACTCGAACTGGTTCACCAACCGGATTGGTGCCCGGCCGCTCAGCACCGCGGATATCGCGCGCGGGCCGCAGACCGGGGAGGGGCCCTCCGGCCAGCTCACCGTGATACGGCCCAAGCAGGCGGGCGCCGCTCCCGGGTTCACGGCGCGCGACGAACGCGGCGACGTGTGGTTCGTCAGCTTGGATGCGGCTGGCCATCCAGATGCCGCGACTGGCGCCATCATGGTGGCCAACAAGCTGTTCTGGGCATTGGGCTACTGGCAGGTCGAGAACTACCTGATTGCCATCGACCCCGATCGGATCGCGATCGCGGACTCGGCGCGCATGCGCCCCCCGTCCGGCTCCAACCGGCCGATGCGGAAGTCGGATCTCGATGCCGTGTTCGCGCACTCCCATCGTCGCGCGGACGGCTCCTACCGCGCGGCCGCCGGGAAGGCGATCCCCGGCACCGTGCTCGGCGGGTTCAAGTATCACGGGACCCGCCCCGACGATCCGAACGACATCGTCCCGCACGAGGACCGCAGGGAACTTCGCGGGCTCCGTGTCTTCGGGGCCTGGACGAACCTCGTGGACATGAAGGCCGGCAACACGCTCGACACGCTGATCGAGGAAAACGGGCGGCACGTGGTGCGCCACTATCTGCAGGATGTTGGTTCGACGTTCGGTGTGGGGGCGCACGGGCTGCACGATTACGACGAGGGCTTCGAGTTCCTCTACGAGGGTGGCATCCTCTTGAGGCGGCTTGTGACGCTGGGGCTGTACCGCTCGGCGTGGCAGACCGCCCGCTACGAGGACGTGCCGGCGATCGGCCGGTTCGAAGCGGAGGCGTTCGAGCCGCGGACGTGGCGCCCCCGCGTGCCGACGAGCGCCTACCTCCGCGCGCGTGACGACGATACGTTCTGGGCGGCACGGCGGGTTGCGGCGTTCACCGACGAGCAGATTCTGGCGGCCGCGCGCGCGGGCGAGTACAGCGATCCGAACGCGGCGCCGTACCTTGCCAGGATCCTGATGGCGCGGCGCGATCGGATTGCGCGGGCGTACCTGCCAGCCATCAACCCGCTGGTAGACTTCGCGCTCAACGCGCAGGGACGCCTCACGTTCGCCAACGCCGCCGAGGCCGCGGGCGTGGCGACGGCTCCGCAGGGCTACAGCGCAACCTGGGCGCATTTCGACAACACCACAGAGGACACCCGGCCGATCGGCACCGAGACCACGGGTGCGGGCCCCTCAATCGAAGCGCCTCCCGGCCTGCCCACCGGCGCCGGCGCCTACATCAAGGTGCAGGTGCGCGCCCTGACGCCGCCCGAGCCGTCGTGGGCTGTGCCGGTGGACGTGTACTTCCGTCGCCTCGCGGACGGGTGGAAGCTGGTGGGCCTCGAACGGCGGGTCGGCGGAGGGGACTGAGGGCACGGAGACGAAAGGACCTCCTTCTGTAGGCTTTTTGTTCCGGCGTCTGCGTCGGCGACACCTCTGCAGGTCTAAAGGCGGGCGCGGGACCTGCTTGCGGCCTATACTTATCGTCTGGGCCCGCGGTGCGGGCCCCCGCAAGACGCTACAAATACACGCGTGCTCGGCTCCGCCAGGCGGTCCGGGGCGCCGGAAGCTCGGCAGGCGTCCGGCGTATATCCGGCACCCCCCGGCCCGCCCGTCGGCCCCGGCACCCATCCGTCAATGGAGTCTGTGGATGGCCAAGAAGCCCGAGAACGACGAGAAGACCCTCACGACCCGGCAGGGTCATCCGGTCGCCAACAACCAGTCGCAGCGCACGGTTGGCAGCCGGGGTCCCGCCACGCTCGAGAACTACCACTTCCTCGAGAAGATCAGCCACTTCGACCGCGAGCGCATCCCCGAGCGCGTCGTTCATGCACGCGGGTTCGTCTGTTATGGCGAGTTCGAGGCTACCGGGATGATCGGCGACGAGCCGGCCGCGAAGTATACGCGTGCGACGCTGTTCCAGGAGAAGGGCAAGAAGACGCCGCTGGCGATCCGGTTCTCGACGGTGATTGGCGGGCGCGATTCGTCGGAGGTCGCGCGCGATCCGCGCGGGTTCGCCGTCAAGTTCTACACCGAGGACGGCAACTGGGACCTTGTCGGTAATAACTTCGCCGTGTTCTTCATCCGCGATGCCATCAAGTTCCCGGACGTCATCCACTCGCTCAAGCCGGACCCGGTGACCTTCCGCCAGGAGCCGAACCGGATCTTCGACTTCATGAGCCAGACGCCCGAGTCGATGCACATGCTGACGCACC
This sequence comes from Acidobacteriota bacterium, assembly GCA_013813355.1. Taxonomy (GTDB): domain Bacteria; phylum Acidobacteriota; class Vicinamibacteria; order Vicinamibacterales; family 2-12-FULL-66-21; genus JACCRT01. Next base: position 5,517 of record JACCRT010000024.1, read on the forward strand.
TGTTCAGCCCGCGCGGCATCCCGGCGGGGTACCGGTTCATGGAAGGCTTCGGCGTGAACACCTACAAGATGGTGAACGCCGGCGGCGACACGGTACTGGTGAAGTATCACTTCCACCCGCGCAGCGGCCTCGCGAGCCTCACGCAGGCCGAGGCCGACAAGGTGCAGGGCAAGGACCTCGGCTCGGCCTCCAAGGACCTGTTCGACGCCATCGAGCGGGGCGACTTTCCGCAGTGGGACCTGTACGTGCAGGTGATGGAGGATCACGAGCACCCGGAACTCGACTGGGATCCGCTCGACGACACGAAGATCTGGCCGGAGCACCAGTTCCCGCTCTGTCACGCCGGTGTCATGACGCTCAACCGCAACGTCAAGGACCATCACAACGAGAACGAACAGATCGCGATGGGCACGGGCGTGCTCGTCGACGGCCTCGATTTTTCGGATGACAAAATGCTGGTCGGCCGGACCTTTTCGTACTCCGACACCCAGCGGCACCGCGTCGGGCCGAACTACCTGCAGCTGCCGGTGAATCAGCCGAAGGGGGTCGAAGGGGTTCACACGAACCAGCGCGGCGGCCAGATGTCGTATGACGTCGATCTCGCGCCGGGGCAGAACCCGCACGTCAACTTCGAGCCGTCGATCCACAACGGGCTGCACGAAGCGCCGCGCAAGCCGAACAATCAGCCGGAGGTCCGCGGCCGGCTGACGCAGACCGTCCTCGAACGGCGGAACGACTACGTCCAGCCGCGCGGCCGCTACTGCACGATGATGGACTGGGAGCGCGATGACCTCGTCCACAACATGGGAGACCTCCTGGGGCAGTGCGAGCGCGACGTGCAGGAGCGGATGCTCTGGCACTTGTTCCTGGTGCACGACGACTACGGCACCCGCGTCGGCAAGGCACTCGGCATGACGGCCGCTGACGTCAAGAAGCTCGAGCCGCTTCCGGGCCAGGTGCTGACCGACGAAGACACGCGCCGCCTCCAGAACCTTGGGAACAACGGCGACAAGATCGAGCCTGCTGTCTGGGGTAAGTGGACCAGCTCGGTTCACAACTACCAGGCATCCGCCGAGGACGTGCTCAGCGGGATGAAAGACGTCAAGACCGAGCCGGCACCGAGGCCGCAGCTCATCTCCACCTAGACACTCGCCGCCCCGACGCCGCCCGCACGGCGGTGTCGGGGCTCCTGCGGTGCCGGCGCTCTCCTCCACCACCCCCATCATTGCGGTGATAGCATCCGCCCCAGCGCGAATCGGACGGTGCCGGCCGCCGTCGTGGCCGTGCCTCGGGAGGACGCGATGCAGATGCGAAGACTCGTCGGCTGCCTGGCAGTCGTACTGGCGGGTGCCTGCGGCATGGCCTGCCAGCAGGAGCAGCAGGTCAGGGGCGCCTTGCCCCCGACCGACGTGCGCAGCCCGCCGCCCGACGCCACTTTCACGGATTCAGGTCTCGCCTTTCGCATCCTGGCCGGGGGCTACGGCGGCCGGCACCCCGCGGCCCATTCCCGGGTGGAGATCAAACGGCCCCGGGCGTCTGATTCCCTGAACCCCTGCACATTCTTATGACCGGCGCCGCCAGGGCCCCGGCGGGCGCGCGGCGTCGGTCGGCACGAGGGCGAACACGATCAGCATCAACCCGACGACGATATTGTTCTGCGCGGCTGGTGGTCCGGGGCGTGGCGCCGAGAAGTAGCCGTAGCTCGCCAGCCAGGCCCCCAGCACGAGAGTGGCGAGGTGTGCGCGCGACGTTCGCGGCCAGAAGCACAGAAGGGCGAAGAGGATCGCGAGCCCTCCTGAGATGACGTCGTTCACCACGTAGCGCTCGAGGCCCGGCGTGTCGCGGAACACGAACGGGCTGATGATCAGCCAGCCGCCGAGCATCAACTCGACCACACGTGCCCACATGGTCAGCGGACCTCCAGGGCCGCGGCCTCACCGTCGGCATCGGAGCGGCCCCAGAATACCCGCGCCACCGAACGCCAGTTCCGCGTTCTGCGCCACACGCGCCGGAGATACTGCAGGCTCGCCCACACCTCGCCGTACGCCAGGTACAGGATCGTCAGTGAAATCGCCGCGACGGCCAGGCACAGGAAGCAGCGCTGGCCGAGCACCGCGAACTGGGTCAGCACGAGCAGCGCGCTCACGCCGCCGACCGGGATGACGAGCAGGCCGAAGAGGGCCACGAGCCACGGCCGGTACTGCCAGCGCCTGGTCGACCCCGCCAGGCCGAGGACGACATCGCCGAGATACGCGATCGCGCCCAACGCCCCGTCCGGCACACCCAGCCACCGCTGCATCTCGTGGGAGACGTCGGAGTCGAGCACGCGCTGGCTTTGCTCGCCGAACAGCGGGTCCCACACGGCGCCGATGAGTCGCCACTGGTACAACGCGAGGTACGCCGAGATGACGAACGCCACGCCAGCCAGGACGCAGATCGGAATTCGCCGCCGCCACGCGGAGGGATTGTAGTCCCACGGCGGGGCCGGCACGTCCAGCGGATTGGCATCATGCACGACGATGGGGGCCTCCGCAGCCCGGCGGCTGCAAGCGGTGCACCACTTGCCCGGCGCGTGGTCCGATTCTCCCGCAGTATCCCTGTCCGCCACAATAGCGCGTGGTCGATCGGTTCTGGCTGCTCGACAAGATTGCGCGGGAACTCATTGCCGGCGTGCGCCTGCACGGTGAGCAGTTCGACGATCAGACGATCCTGCCCATCAGGCGTGCGGGCTCCTGAGGATCATCTGCACAAGAGGTCTGGCGCCGCGGTACGCTGGAGACATCATGCCCAAGTTTCCGCGCCCGCTCGAGCCGGTGGATCGTGCCATCGACCTGTTCACGCGTCGGTGGGGCCTGCTGGCCCTTCGGCTGTCGCTCGCCGTCATCTTCATCTGGTTCGGGCTCCTCAAACCGCTCGGGCTGTCGCCGGCCGCACCGCTGGTGAGGGACACGGTCGCGTGGATGCCGGGCCTGACGCCCGAGGGATGGGTCAACGTGATCGGCTGGTGGGAGGTCCTCATCGGCGCCACCTTCCTGTTCCAGCGTACGGTCCGCATCGCTATCGGGCTGCTGGCCCTGCAGATGGCCGGCACGTTCATGCCGCTGGTCCTGCTGCCCGGTGTGACCTTCCAGGCCGGCCACGTGCCTTACGCGCCGACGCTGGAGGGGCAGTACATCATCAAGAACCTGCTGATCATTGCGGCGGCACTGGTGCTCGGCGGCACCGCGCGGCACCCTGACCGTACGGTCTACGAGGTGTGAGGGCTCTGCGGCAGGGCTTCAAAGGACCAGGGGACTAGCGGCGTTCAGGCGGTACGGTGGGGAACGGGCGCACCTCGTGGCGGCCATCACCGGTGATGAAGCGCGCCAGCCGACTCGGCAGGGCATCCGGCTTGCCTGCCGATGCGGTCGTGACCTGGCGCGCCGGGGGCGTCACGCGTTGGGCGCGAGCTGGCGGTGGCGTGGCCCGCACGGTGAGCGGGCGCAGTCCGGGCGTTGTCTCTGGCACGACGAGTTCGGCAGTCCGGATGGTCACTGACGGCATGGTCTCAGGCTCCAGGGCCTCGGCCTGGTGCTGTTCAGCCGGATGGCTTCTGGCCTGATCAGCGGCCGGCGCAGTGGCAGGCGAGAGGGACCACGCCACGCCGGCAAGCGCCGCCACGGTCACGACGCTGGCGGTGGCCATGCGCGCGAGATCCCAGTTTTGCGATCGCAACAGTCCGGAGCCAGCGTGGCGCCCAGGTTGACCATCGTGCTTCAATTTCGGACCCATCGTCCCGGTGCGTCCAAGAATCGGGCCGGGCGGGTTTCGCCGAAAATTCCGCGTAGGTGGGCGTCAGTTCAGTGGCTTACAGGGGCGGATCGAAGCGCTTGGCGCCGCCTCAGTGGCCAGCCTTTATCCGCGCGCGGCAGTTCTTACACACCAGCCAGCTGGACTTTTTTCAGCCCCCGGCCCACGGGCCGTGCTTCGAACTTCGATCCTCCGGCCCGGGGGAGCGATCGAGCCGGACGACAAGGCGATACAGTCCCGCGCACGCGGCGAATAGAGCCAAGGAGGTCAGGAAGCCCGGGAGGGCCACGTCATGATATCGATCATGTCGCCCCGGGTGCCGCCTGAGGCATGCTTGGGGGGAGGTTTCCGACACCAGCATGGCAACGACACCCGGCACGATTGGACCAGCGGAAGCGCTGAAGCTTGATGAACTCGTCACTCCGACCGAGCACGGCATCGCCAGCCGCGTGCTGGCGCGGACGGGGGGCGGCAACCTGACCCTCTTTGCGTTCGACGCCGGGCAGGGCCTGACCGAACACACGTCCCCGTTCGACGCGCTGGTGCTCGTGCTGAGCGGGGAACTGACGCTCACCATTGGCGGCCCCGCCGTCAGGGCCACGCCAGGGACAATCGTCCGTATGCCGGCGCAAATCCCGCACGGGGTGGAGGCGGTCGCACCGGCGCGGATGCTGCTCGTCATGCTGAAAGGGACCAGCTAGCGCATCGGCTCCCGAGGCGCCGCCGGCTGGCGAGAAACAGTGCCCACGGCGCCGGCTCTTCAGCGTAGAATACGCGCGGAGGGGCCGTGAGCGAGTCACCCATTCGCGTCTGCCTGAACTTGATCGCGGCCATCAGCGGGACGCAAACCGTCGAGGAGATCTACGCGGCCGCGCTCGATGCGCTGGCTGAGGGGCTCCAGGTATCACGCGCGTCCATTCTGCTGTTCGACCCGGACGGCGTCATGCGCTTCAAGGCGTGGCGGGGGCTCTCCGACGAGTACCGCGGGGCCGTGGAAGGGCACACCCCCTGGACCCCTGACTCCCCGGACCCCCAGCCGATTACCGTGACGGATGTCGCTGCGGATCCGACGCTGGGCGAGTACCATCCCATCTTTCGGCGGGAACGCATCGCGGCGCTCGCCTTCATTCCGCTGGTGAGCCTCGGCCGGGTGATCGGCAAGTTCATGCTGTATTACCCCGCGCCGCACGTCTTCACCGACGACGAACTGCAGCTTGCGGCGCTGGTCGCGTCGCAGGTGGCGTTTGCGGTGGAGCGAACACGGGCCGAAGAGGCGGCGCGGCGTAGTGAAGAGCGCCTGCGGTTCGCGCTCGACGCCGCCGAGATGGGCACGTGGGACTGGGATCTCGCCCGCAACACGGTGCACTGGTCCGACAACCTGGCGCGGATCCACGGGCTGCCCCCCGAAAGTTTCGACGGGACGTTCGCCAGCTATGAGAAAGAGATTCACCCCGACGACCGCGAGCGTGTGCTCTCGTCGATTCGCCATGCCATAGAAGCAGGGGCGCAGCACGACGTCGAGTACCGCCTCGTCGCGCCTGACGGGACGATTCGCTGGGCGGAAGGGAAGGGGCGAGTCGATCGCGAGAACGACCGGCCCATGCGGATGAGCGGCATCTGCATGATCGTTACACGGCGCAAGGAGGCGGAACTGGCCCGGCTCGAGTCCGCACACGAAGTCGCGCGCCAGAAGGACGAGTTCCTGGCGGTGCTCTCGCACGAATTGCGAACGCCCCTGAATGCCATCCTGGGCTGGCTACACATCCTTCAGCACACCCCGGAACGCCTGCCGGAAGTGCTCGAGATCATCGGACGCAACGCCCGACAGCAGGCACAGTTGATCGAAGAGATCCTCGACGTGTCGCGGATCATCACCGGCAAGCTGGAACTCGAACGCTCGCCAGTGGCGCTCCAGCACGTGCTGCAGGACGCCGTGCGCGCGGCCGAGCCTCTCGCGCAGGCGCGCGACATCCGGTTGATGGCCGACGTGCCCACACCCGTGGCGACCGTCGATGGTGACGCCCGGCGGCTGCGCCAGGTCTTCGACAACGTCATCGGCAACGCCATCAAGTTTTCGGAGCCTGGCGGGAGGGTGTCTGTGCACGTCGCGGTGACGGCCGCCGGCGCCCGCGTCGAAGTTGCGGATGCCGGGTTCGGGATCGCTCCAGACATCCTGCCCTTCGTGTTCGACCGCTTCCGGCAGGGCGACAGCCGCACCACGCGGCGTCACGGCGGCCTGGGGCTGGGCCTGGCGATCGCCCGACACCTGGTCGAGGAGCACGGCGGCAGCATCCGCGCGGAGAGCGAAGGGCACGGCCGCGGAACAACGGTTGTTGTCGAGCTGCCCCTGGTGACGCTGGCGGGGTCGCCCGGCATGACGGCGCCCGACGCTCCGCCGGCGAGCGCCGTCGGGAGCCTGACGGTGCTCGTCGTGGACGATCATTCGGACAGCCGCGAATTCCTGCACGAACTGCTCGCCGGCACGGTGGCGCGGGTCGAGGAAGCGGCGTCCGCTGCCGAAGCCCTCGCCATCATGGAGCGGATTCCGGTCCACCTGGTCATGGCCGACCTTGCGATGCCGGATGTGGACGGGTATGCGCTGATTCACGAAATCCGGCTGAGGCACGGCGGGGTACCCGTGGTGGCCGTCTCGGCGCTGGCGCGTCCCGAAGACCGGGAGCATGCACAGGCCGCGGGCTTCGATGACTTCCAGACGAAACCCGTCCACGCCGATCGGCTGCTGGCCGCCGTGCGGCAGCTCGCCGCGACTTACGTCGCTTCCGACTCCTTCCTGAAACGGTAGAACGCCGCGCACAGGTACATGAAGACGCCGTAGCCCACGGTCGCCAGGGCGACGAAGAAGAAGGCCGTGTCACCGGCGAGGCCCCCGCCGATGAAGTCGAAGGCGGTGTCGGTATCGCCGACTTCTGCCGGATCGCGGCTTAGAGCTCCCCTGATCAGGAAGTAGCCCAGGACGGCGAGGATGACGCCACGTGCGGAGTAGCCGGCCCACGCGAGCACGTGAATGAGGCGGCGCGTGCCGCGAGAACGGCTGTCCATGTCGATTTCGAGCGTGTACGCCTGCCTGGCGACCAGCCAGAACTGCATCACGGCGAACAGGATCAGCGCGGTGCCCGTCAGGCCGACCAGCCACGAGCCGCCCGGCCATTGCAGGACCTGTGCGACCAGCAGTTGCTGTTGTTCCTCGGAGGATTCACTGTCCCCTGCCGGCCCCAGGGCGATGCGCGCGGCGGAGTAGGCTACCAGGCCGTATGCCAGGCCCGAGAGGCCGATGCCCACGCGCTTGGTCATGCCGCGCAGGTCGCTGCCGAACTCGTAGGGATCGGCGAACACCTCGATCACCCGCCAGATGACGTACCCAACCAGGCCGCCGATGATGGTCCAGATGAGGAGGGCGCCGCCGGGCCAGTCCATCACGACGTGGATGATGCGGTCCTCGTCGGCGTGGCCCGTGAACCTGCCCGACAGCGCGAGCAGCGCGAGCACACCAACCAGGACGTACACCGTGCCGATGGCGACACACCCCCAGCGGGCGATAGGCCTGGTGTGTTTCCGGAATCGCTCGAGCGTGCTCATAAGGCTCACTCATCGATGTCGTTTTGCGTGCATCGGTTGTTCCCGCATGGCTCAGAAGCGCCGGCCGCTCCGCCGCGTCGCGTCCCTCACCACCAGCGACAGGAGCGCGCTGACCACTGTCACCACCAGCGCGCCCAGGAAGGCGGGCCAGAATCCCGCGACATGGAACCCGAGGTCCAGCATTCCAGACAGGGCGCTCGTCATCCAGAGCATCACGGCGTTGAGGACGAACGTGAACAGCCCCAGCGTCAGGATGAGAATGGGCAGCGAGATGATCGTCAGAATGGGACGGATGACGGCATTGACGAGACCGAAGACGAGCGCGACGAGCAGGAGCTTGAGTTCGTCGCCGGCGAAGGTAATGCCCGGCACGAACCGGATGGCCACCCAGAGGGCCGCGGCGTTGATCAGCAGCCGAATGAAGAAGTGCATTCTCCGAGGTTACCGGATCTCGACTCCACGAACACGGCGAACTGCGACGGGGAGACGCCAGGCACACCCTTCTCCCGCGCGGCGAAAGCGAGCGTCGATTCAGCAGCCGCGCTGACGTAAGATGTGGCTGCGATGCCCATTCTCACGCGCTCGGATTTCACCCGCCTCAGGGTCCTTACCGGGGTCGGGATCCTCACGCTGTTCGCGGTCCTGGTACGCCTGGCGCTGTTCGACGTCGCGCCGGGCAGCACCATGTTTCACCCCCATCACCTGGCCAAGCCGGTGACCCCCGACCAGCTGATCCGTATTGTCGCGGCGGCCCTCGGCCGCTAAGAGTCCGTTCAGACGAGCTGGATTGCCGGCTGACTACGGCAGTCGCGCGGGCAGTCGCGGACTCACGGAATACCTCTTGCTGTGGACGGCTCACGTATGAGCCCATCCGAATCTACTCCTGCCACTAACCCTTCAGGTGGACCGCGCTCCTGGCGCACGACGCTCGCGGCTGTGGCTCTGGCGACGATGCTGTTCGCTCCCGCGCCTGCCGCCGCCCAGGAGCGCCTGTGCGACACATCCTTCGAGAACTGCAGGGTTCCCCTCATCGACCTCATCCGCAATGAAAAGGTGGGAATCGACGCGGCCTGGTGGTTCATGACCGATGCCCGTTACACCACCGAGTTGATCCGCAAGTGGAAGGAAGGTGTCCCTGTTCGGGTGATCATCGACCCAAGAGCGAACTCCTCTTACCCACACAACGCGGACCGGCTCAAGGAACTGCAGGACGCGGGCATCCCGATGCGACAGAAGGTCAGCAGTGGAATCCTGCACTGGAAGATGATGCTCTTTGCCGGCCAGAATACCGTCGAGTTCAGCGCGGCGAACTACAGCCCCTTCGGCTTCGTGCCGTCAGACCCTTACCGGAACTATACGGACGAGGTCGTGTATTTCTCGACGGTATCGTCGGTGGTCAACAGCTTCATGACGAAGTTCGACGATCTCTGGACCACCACCAGCGGGTACTCCAACTATGCCAACATCAGCGGAGCGCTGACGCGGACCTATCCCCGGTTCACGAAGGACCCCGAGCTGAACTTTCCTCCACTCGAAAGTTTTCGTTCGCGATCGGTATCGGCCTACAACAAGGAAACCCAGCAGATCGACGCCGTCATGTTCAGGATCACGGATCGGCAGCACACCGACGCCCTCATCGCGGCGATTGGACGCGGCGTCCGCGTGAGGTTGCTCACCGACTGGGGTCAGTACACGTGGAGCGAACGCCTGTGGCACTCCTGGAACGTCGATCGACTCTATAAGGCCGGGGCCGAAATCCGGGTGGCGGGCGAAAGCGGAGACCGGCTTAATGCCGCGCCCCGCCGAGGTCACTGGGGCACGATGCACCAGAAGTCCACGCTCCTTTACAGCCAGGGGATGACGGTCTTCGGCTCCTCGAACTGGACGAGCCCGTCAACAGACTCGCAGGAAGAGCATAACTACTTCACGACGCGGCCGGTCTTCTTTCAGTATTTCCGCGATCAGTTCGAGCGCAAGTGGAACAACAGTAACCCGGTGGGTGCGATCGAGACCGAACCACTGGTGCCGATGCCTCCCGATCCGCTGACACTGGTTTCGCCCGCCGACGGCGCGACCGAAGTGTCCACCAGCAGCGTGACGTTCAGCTGGGGTTCGGGGGTCTGGACCCACGTGTACGACCTCTACCTGGGGACGGATTCGAACCCACCGCTGGCGGTCGCGGACCGCGAGCTCGGGCCGAGCATGCACGGCACCGACTACAAGAGCCTGACTGTCAGCAACCTCCAGCCTGGCACCACCTATTACTGGCGGGTGGTGGGCAAGACGATGGCGGACCTGGCGCGGAGCAGTCCGATCCGCAGCTTCACCACGGCCGGGACGGCGCCAGAGCCGCCGCCGCCGGGTCCCTCGCCGTCGCTTCCGAGCGGGTGGGCGAGCCGCGACATCGGATCGGTCGGGCGCGCCGGCAACGCCAGCGAGAGCGGCGGCACGTTCACGACGCAGGGATCGGGCGCCGACATATGGGATGGAGCCGACGGGTTTCACTTCGCCTATCAATCGATGAGCGGTGACGGCGAGATCGTCGCGCGGGTCGGCTCCCTTCTGGCGAGCCACCACTGGGCGAAGGCCGGCGTGATGATTCGTGAATCGCTGACGGCGAATTCGCGCCATGCCATGATGCTCGTGTCCCCGGCCCGCGGCGTCGCGTTCCAGCGCAGGGTGCAGACCGGCGGTGTCACTACACACACCGATGGCGGCGGCGGCACGGCGCCGGTCTGGGTGCGCCTGGTGCGCACAGGGAATCGGATCGACGCGTATCGATCCGCAAATGGGTCCAGCTGGACGCTCGTCGGTACCGACACGATCGCCATGGGCAGCACCGTCAATGTCGGGCTGGCGCTGACAAGCCACGACAACTCGAGGCTCGCCACGGCGACGTTCGATAACGTGCGGGTGACCCAGGGTACCGCTCCACCGCCCACGACCCCGTTGCCTTCCGGGTGGAGCAGCCGCGACTTGGGCGCTGTTGGCGCCACCGGCTCGGCCTCCGCCAGCACCGGCGTCTACACGGTGCGCGGCGCGGGGGCAGACATCTGGGGGACCGCCGACGCATTCCACTTTGCCTACCGGGAGATATCAGGCGACGGTCGCATCGTGGCGCGTGTCACCGGGCTCAACGACACCCATCGCTGGGCCAAGGCCGGCGTGATGATCCGCGAGAGTCTCACGGCGGGGTCGCGTCACGCGATGATGGTCACGTCGCCCTCCATGGGCATGGCGTTCCAGCGTCGTCCCTCCACGTCAGGGGAGTCGGTCCAAACGGCCGGCAGCGGATCGGCCGCCCCGCAGTGGGTTGCGCTGGAGCGAAGCGGCAATGTCATCTTCGCGCATGAATCCAGCAACGGCGTGAACTGGACGCTTGTCGGCAGCCAGACCATCGCCATGAACCAGAACGTCTATGTGGGGCTGGCCGTGACCAGCCACGTGCAGGGGACGCTGACGACCGCGACCTTCGACAATGTGATCGTCGAGTGAGGCACGCACGGCTGGCGTGAACCTCGGCTATCCGGATCCACCGAGGCGCCGCACGGTGGCATCGACCTCGCTCAAGTCGACGGGCTTGATCAGGTGCGCCGAAAAGCCCGCCGTGTACGTCCGCTCCCGGTCGTTCGGCTGGCCGTAACCGGTGAGAGCGGCCAGCGGGACGGCGCCCAGCCGCCGACCTGGCGCAGCCGGTTCGCGAGCTCGTAGCCATCGATCACCGGCAGGCCGAGGTCGAGCAACGCGACGTCCGGGACAAACCGGGTCGCCAGGTGCAGCGCCGAGGGTCCGTCAAAGGCAAGCTCCACGACGTGCCCGAGCCCCCGGAGCGACTCGGCCAGCATTTCCGCGGCATCCTCGTTGTCGTCGACGAGCAGAATGCGACGGCCGCTCCGAGGCGGCACCGATACCAGCGCCGTCGACCGTCGGCCGTCCGGCAAGCTCCCTCCGGATGACACCGGCAAACGCACGATGCACTCGGCGCCCCGGCCGACCCCCTCGCTCTCCAGCGTGACCGTGCCGCCATGCAGCTCCACCAGGCTCTTGACGATGGCCAGGCCAAGCCCGAGGCCGCCTTGCGAGCGGTCGCTCCGCTGTCGTTCCTGGGCAAACGCGCCGAACACGTGGGGTAGCATCTCCGCGCTGACACCCACGCCTGTATCGCGCACGCGCAGCCGGATCTCGTCGCCACGCCTGACGGCCGTGACGTCAATCGCGCCTTCTGGCTCGGAATACTTGGCCGCATTCGTCAGGATGTTGGCCACGACCTGCGCCAGGCGCCCGCCGTCCCCATCGACGGCGAGTGTCTCGGGGATGTCCACCCGAAGCCGGTGCCGCCGCTGTTCGATGAGAGGGCTCGCTTGTTCGATCGCCCGGGCCACTACCTCCGCCAGCGCAAGCCGCTCGCGTTTGAGCGCGATCTTCCCGCGTGTGATCCGCGAGACGTCGAGCAGGTCGTCTACCAGCCTCACGACGTGCCGCACCTGGCGCTCGATGATGGTGCGCTCCCGATCGGCCCCCTGCACGCCACGCAACCGCATGAGCTGCAGGGCTGTCAGGATGGGGGAGAGTGGATTGCGGAGTTCATGCCCGAGCATCGCGAGGAACTCGTCCTTCGCCCGGCTGGCGCGTTCCAGTTGTCGCACCAGTTCCTCGCGCTCCGCATGCGCCTTCTCGAGCGCTCTGCGCGCCTGTACCTGTGGCGTGATGTCGACGGCAATCGCCATCATTCCATAGACGCGCCCCGAGGGCGTCCGCATGGGCTCCAGGTTGAACTTGAAGAAGCAGTCTTCGGGCGAGCCGCTCCCCCTGCGGTCCAGCCGGATCAGCATCTCGTTGGTCATGAACGGCTCGCCGCTCTGGTAGACGCGATCCAGTATTGCGGGTAGCTCGGTGCCGACCAGTTCAGGAAACGCCTCGAGGTATGCCAGGCCGACAATGTCGGTGCGCCCCACGATTTGAAGGTAAAGGGGGTTGGCCAGGCGAAAGACGTGGCGCGGGCCCGTCATCAGTGCGGTGGCCACGGGCGCCTGCTCCAGGAGGTTATTGCGCTCGCTCTCGACGACCGACCGGAGATGAAATGCCTCGATCCGCGCCTGGGCTTGTGCGATCTGGCCACACAGCTGCCGCAGGTATGCGCGGTAGCCCACGTCACATGGCAGGCGCGGGCTGATTCCGAATACGATATACCCGCCGGTGGCCTGCGGTGCGGCGTCGATCGGTGCAACGAACAGCTCCACGACGGCTTCCGGCCACAGGCTGCCCCTGACCGTCACCTCCGGCGGCATCGGTCTCGGCTGTCCGCTGGCCGCGAGGGCCCCAAGCTCATGGCGCACGACCGCGTCGAGCGCCACGCCGGCGTCGTCGGTGAGCCGGATGGTCCGCAGCAGTGCCGGCTCGCTGGTGCGAGGATCCACGACATACATCAACGCGAAGACCACGTCGGCCTGGGTGTCCGCAAACAACGCGGCCGCGCGGTCGAACACGGCGGCGGCGCTCGTGGTGAACGAGATGACCTCAGCCAGCGTGCGCATCGAGTGCAGCCGCCGCGCGGCCAGGACGCGGCTGGTGGTTTCGGTACAGACGACGAGCGTGCCGCCGATGCCCCCCGCGTCATCGAAGACAGGTGAGTAGCCGTACGTCCAGTAGACCTACTCGAGGCGGCCGTTGCGGAAGACCGGCACGAGATGGTCTTCGTTCCAGCTGGGCTTGCCGAGCCGCATCACGTCGTCGATCTGCGGCCAGATGATCGGCCAGATCTCCTGCCAGCACTCCACCCCATGCTGCCCCATGGCCGCTGGATGCTTGCCCGTGCCGAAGCTCGGCAGGTAGGCGTCGTTGTAGAACTGGATCAGGTCGGGACCCCACCAGAGAAACATGGGATGCCGGGAGTGGAGCAGTGTGCCGACGGTGGTCTTCAGGCTCGCCGGCCACGTCTCGGGTGGGCCGAGCGGCGTGGCCGACCAGTCGAACGATCGGACCAGCGCGCCGGCCTCGCCCCCGCCTGCCAGGAAGGCAGGCGCCGATGCAGTATCGTCGTCTCCGTGCTGCGACATGTCGATCACGCGGAATCCATGGCCAGCCGGCATGCCTTCGGCCGTGCGCCGCCGATACAGATTTAACCTGTCAACGGAGCCCTCGGGCGCCTGTGGGCCAGTCCGGAATCACGCGCGCGTTGACGCGAGCCGGCTTGCACGCGGCCACGATTCGTCCCGGACGCAGGGCCTGGTTAGGGGACATAGTGCACCGCCGTTGATATAGCGTCAATACTGCGTATCAAGCCGTGCTAAGTGTTACCGAGCGAGCCATCATCGCGCCCCCAATCGGGTTACCCATGAAAGGACGGATTCATGGGAGCCTCCCGAGTGGGACCACAGACGACACGCGAGTATTTAGCCC
>JACCRT010000057.1 GCA_013813355.1 Acidobacteriota bacterium
GAACCAACGGTGGGATGAGGATGTGGACGGGTTCAAGATCACCGCGCCGACCGAGCCTTGAGCCGGCGCGGGAGCCGGGCAGTCTTCAGGCGGCTTCAGCCGCAGCCCGACTTTCAGTCGGCAATGAGTCTACCGCCTTTAGGCGGTAGTGCTTTTCAAAGGAGAGTCTTGCAAACTTTGTGACTGGCGGTGACGTCCTATGCACCAAAGGTCCGGCTGTATACTCTCGAGATGCCGCTTCACATACCTGCTGTTCAGAAGGCGCTGCGCGAGGATGGTCTGGATGGCTGGCTGCTGTACGATTTTCACGGTTCAAACCCGATAGCGGTCCAGCTTGCGGGGCTTGCAGGAGCACGGAAGATGGCTACCCGGCGGTGGTTTTACCTCGTCCCGGCCGAGGGGCCCCCCCGTGGGCTCGTGCACGCGATTGAACCGCACAACCTCGATGCGCTGCCGGGCCAGAAGCAGTCGTATTCCGGCCGGGAGGCGCTCGCCACGGGCTTGCGCAATCTGCTCCAGGGGATGAAGCGGGTCGCGATGGAGTATTCGCCGCGCAACAGCATCCCGTATATTTCGCGCGTCGATGCCGGAACAGTCGAACTGGTGCGGGAGCACGGGATTGACGTGGTGTCGTCGGGGGACCTGGTCCAGCGTTTCGAGGCGGTCTGGAGCGACAAGGCGCTCGCCCTGCATCGCGCCGCATCAGAGCGGCTCTACCGTATCAAGGATCACGCGTTCGCCCTGGTGCGGGAACGGATGGCCGCCGGGGTCGCGATTCACGAATACGAGCTGCAGCAGCAAATGGTTGAGTGGTTCAGGGGCGAGGGGCTTGTGAGCGATTCGGCGCCCTGCGTCGCGGCGCAGGAGAACGCCGGCAATCCGCATTACCAGCCCGGCCCGGAGGCCAGCCGCATCATCGGCCGCAACGAAGTGCTGCTACTCGATCTGTGGGGCAAGCTGCCAGAGCCCGGCGCGGTGTTTGCTGACATCACGTGGATGGCGTTCACCGGCTCGAGGGTGCCCGCGAGGTATGCGGACGCCTTCGCGGCGGCGCGGGACGGCCGCGATGCCGGGATCGAGCTGGTCCAGGCCGCGGCACGCGAGGGCCGGACGATCCGCGGTTTCGAGGTCGATCGGAGGGCCCGTGACGTCATCGACCGGCTCGGCTTCGGCGCGCAGTTCATCCACCGCACCGGCCACAGCCTGGGGGAAGAGGTGCACGGAAACGGCGTGCATATGGATGACTACGAAACGCACGACGAGCGCCGGCTCATCCCGGGGACGGGTTTCACGATCGAGCCGGGGATCTATAACGAGGAATTCGGCGTCCGTACCGAAATAAACATGTTCGTTGGCGAACGCGATGCCGAGGTTACCGGGCCCACCCAGACAGAGTTAGTCCTGCTTGCGTAAGCAGGGGGAGTACCGCACATGTCCACGCGCAAGAGCACGCTTTTCTACGCTTTTCTCATCTCCATCGCGTCCATCGCCGTCGGGATGGTGATCGCCTCCAGGCTGGAGCTGGCCCCGACATCGTCGGCCCAGCAGATGGCCGTGCCGGCGATGAACAGCGCGCCGCTCGGTGGCCCGATCGACGCGACGACCTTCCGGAACATCGCCCAGGCGCAGGTCCCGACGGTCGTGAACATCCAGACGTCGGGGCGTGCCCGGACCCGTGAGCTGAGCGAATTCTTCGGAGGTGGCGAGGGTGACGACCTCCTCCGCCGGTTCTTCGGTGGGCAGACACCCCAGCAGCGGCGCGCGCCGAGAGGTGAGGCGCCGCCCACGGCCGGCGCGGGCACGGGGTTCGTCGTGGACAAGGCGGGCTTCATTCTCACGAACAACCACGTGGTCGAAGGGGCCGACGTGATCCGCGTCAGCCTCTTCGGCGGCGGGCGCACCGAGAGTTACCCGGCGCAGATTGTGGGACGCGACGTGCTGACCGACAGCGCACTGCTCCAGCTCACCGAGATGCCTTCGACGCCACTGCAGGAGGTCCGGTTCGGTGACTCCTCGCAGATGCAGCCCGGCGACTGGGTCGTGGCCATCGGCAATCCCTTCGGGCTGGCGCACACCGTAACGGTCGGCGTCATCAGCGCGCTCGAGCGCACGCTGCCGGGGAGCGGCGTCCAGGGGCGCGAGCAGCCGATGCTGCAGACCGACGCCGCCATCAATCCGGGGAACTCCGGCGGCCCCCTGATGAACGTCCGGGGTGAGGTCGTCGGCATGAACACCGCGATCTTCACCGATGCCCAGCGCGCCGCGAACATCGGCATCGGCTTCGCGACGCCGATCAACCTGATCCGCGACCTGCTGCCCCAGCTTCGCGCGGGCAAGGTCGTCCGCGGCATGATCGGCGTCGGGCTGCGGCCAGACCCGATCAGCCGCGAAGAGGCGAACGCCTGGGGGCTCCCGGGAGGCACCGGCGCGCTCGTGACGACCATCAACGAGGGCGACCCGGCGGCTCGCGCGGGAATGGAGTTGGGCGACGTGGTCGTGGAATATAACGGCCAGCCGGTCACCCGCAACGATGCGCTCATCTCGATGGTGATCACGACGAAGCCAGGCACCACGGTGCCCGTGACCGTCATGCGGGATCAGAAGCGCGTGACCCTGAAGGTCACGGTCGACGAACTGGACCTGGATGCCGAGCGCGCAGGTCGTCCCGGCGGGCCGGCGCCCGACGAACCGACGACCACCGGCTTCGGGATGACGCTCGAGCCGATCACCCCCGAGATCGGGCGGCAGCTCAACCTGCCGGGCGGCCGCGGCGGCGCGGTGGTATCGAGCGTGGAACCCCGCAGCCCCGCGGCGAACGGCGGCATGATTCCGGGTGACGTGATCCTGGAAGTAAACCGCCAGCCTGTCACCAACATCAGCCAGGTGACGCGGGCGCTGGAGGGCGTGAGCCCGGGCACGCCGGTGTCGCTCGTCGTCTGGCGCGGCAACCAGCAGATTTTTGTGGTGATCACCCGACGCTAGGCCCCTGGAAGCGTGATGCGTTGCCTACGTCCCGGAGCGCGGCGCCCGGATCGCCAGGCGCGACGACCGCGCATCGTGGGCCTCTGTAAGGGAGGAGCAACGCCGCGAGCCGGGATGCCCCGCCCGGGACGTATGTGACACATCACGTTTCCAGGGGACTAGCAGGACAACGCCTGACTTTCCCGTTGCGGTGGGAAGTTGGAGATGTGGAAGTCGTCACGTGACTACGAGGCCGGCGGGGTTCCTGCCGGCCTTTTTCTCTAATGCTGGAGATCCTCCGAGCCGCGATACGCGCCGGGGGGCCGCTGACGCTGGCGGCCTTCATGGAGCTGGCGCTGTATCACCCCGAGCGCGGATACTACGCGCGGACCGCGGAGCGCTCCGGACGCGCGGGCGACTTCTTCACGAGCGTCGATGTCGGGCCGCTGTTTGGCGAACTGCTCGCCGTGCAGTTCGAAGAGATGCGCCACATCCTCCATGCCGCGACCGCACGTACTGAGTTCGATCTCGTCGAAGTCGCGGCGGGCAACGGCCGGCTCTCGCGGGACGTGCTTGACGCGGCCGAACAGCACCATTCATATCTCTACCAGGCCGCTCGACTCTCGCTGGTCGAGCGCAGCGGGCCGGCGCGAGAGGCTCAGCGGAGCGTGATCGGGCGGCACGGACGAAAGCTGAGCCGCTCGAGCCCGGACCTTCCCTCGTCGGTTCACGGCGTCATCTTCGCCAACGAGTTGCTGGACGCCATGCCCGCACACGCCGTGGTCATGCGCGCCGGTCGCCTGCGTGAGCTGTACATCACGGAGCAGGACGATCGGCTCGTCGAAACCGAGGGCGACCCGTCCACGCCCGCGCTCGCAGAGCATTTCGCTCGCGTTGACGTCGTTCTCGACGATGGCGCGCGGGCCGAGGTCAGCCTGGCGGCGATTGACTGGATTCGTACCGCCGCGCGGGCTCTCGACGCCGGATTCCTGCTGCTGATCGACTACGGTCACGACGCTAAGGGCCTGTATTCGCCGCTGCACGCGGCCGGTACCCTGATGGCCTATCGCCGGCACACCGCCAGCGGGACCGGCTGGCTCGACCGGCCCGGCGAGATGGACCTCACGACCCATGTCGACCTCAGCGCCGTGCGACTGGCCGCAGAGGCTGCCGGGTTGACTACGCTCGGGCTGGTGGACCAGACGTATTTCCTCAGCGCGCTCGACCTTGCCGAACGGCTCGAATCAGGCCATGATCGGGCGGCACTGGCCCGCCGGTTGGCCGCCAAGACCCTCGTCGTGCCGGGCGGGCTGGGCAGCACGATGAAAGTGGCCGTGTTCGCCCGTGGGGTGGGCGCCCCGCGCCTCAAGGGCCTCGCGGGCGGCCGGCTGACGTAGGCGCGTCGGGGCTCGATCCCCGCTATAATCCGTCGTTTGGAGGTCTGCTCTCCCATGACCACCATGACCAGCATCGAACGCGAAGTGAAGCTCCGGTTCCCCTCGGCGGAAGAGGCACGGGTTGCCGTGCTCAAGACAGGCGCCGTGCCGCTCCTCGGGCGTCGGTTGCAGGAGGATGCGCTGTTCGACACGGCAGACGACCAGCTCAAAGCACGGCGATCGGCGTTGCGGCTGCGCCGCGACAACGGAAAGACGCGGCTGACGTTCAAAGGGCCCGTGCAGCCGGACGTCATGAAGGTCCGCGAGGAACTCGAAACCGTCATCGCCGACGGGGACGTGCTGCACCGCGTCTTCGAAGAACTGGGGTTACGCGTCTGGTTTCGCTATCAGAAATACCGCGAAGAGTTCTCACACCAGGATGTGATCGTTGCAATCGACGAGACGCCCGTCGGGGTCTTCGTCGAGCTGGAGGGTTCCGAGCAGGGGATCAGCGATATGACCGCCGCCCTCGGCCGCTCCCCCGCCGACTACATCCTGCAGTCGTACTACGCCCTGTTCATCCGTCACCGGTCGAAGGTGGGGCTCGCCGGCGACGACATGCTGTTTCCGGGCGAATGAGCCCGCGACGGCGCATCGGACTCCTTTCTTCATGAGCCTGGCCGCGCTCGTGCTCACCGCGGGGCTGGGCACACGCCTGCGTCCGCTCACCTACCGGCGCGCCAAGGCGGCTGCCCCGGTCAACGGCGAGCCGCTCGCCCGCCGGGTCGTGCGCTGGCTGGTGGCCCGCGGCTATCACGACCTGGTGCTGAACCTGCATCACCACCCCGCGTCGATCGCACGCATCATCGGGGACGGGTCCGATCTGGATGCGCGCGTCCGCTACTCGTGGGAACAGCCCGTGCTGGGATCCGCGGGCGGACCACGCCGGGCTTTGCCGCTGCTGACCGGCGGCGGGCGCGAGCGCTTCCTGCTGGTCAACGGAGACACGCTGACGGACGTGGACCTCCCCGGCGTGCTGTCCACCCACGGCCGAAGCGGCGCGCGCGTCACCATGGCGCTCATTCCGAACCCGCGCCCGGACACGTACGGCGGCGTGCTGGTATCCGACGACGGATATGTCGAGGGATTCACCCGGCGGGGACGCGGCGGCGAATCCTTTCACTTCATCGGCGTGCAGATCGCGGAGAAGGATGTCTTCGGGGGGCTCGAGGACGGAACGCCTGCCGAGTCGGTGAACTGGTTGTACCCGGCGCTCATCGCACGCGATCGACGGGCGGTCGGCGCCTGCGTCAGCGACGCGGTCTTCCGCGACATCGGCACACCTGCCGACTGCCTGGCCACATCGCTCGAGCTGGCCGGGATCGAGGGGAGCCACCTCGTGTCGGACGGCAGTCGCGTCCACCCCACGGCGCGGATCGAACGCACCGCACTGTGGGATGATGTGGTCGTCCAGAAGGAGGCCGAACTCGTGGAGTGCCTCGTCGCCGATGGCGCGGTGATCCCTGCCGGCGCCAGGTACCATCGCTGCGCGATCGTCGCTGCCGGAGATCGCGCGCCGGAACCGGGGGAGCGCCGGGAGGGAACGCTGCTGGTGAAGCCGCTATGATCGAGAAACGCCGCGCCGATCTGGCCGAAGTGCGAGAACGGATTGACGGGTACCTGCAGCAGAGCGGGCTGGCGGCGCAGTGCCCGCGGGTCGTGCCGCTGACGGGTGATGCCTCGGATCGCCGGTACTTCCGCGTGATCCTTCCCATGGCCCCGTCGATCGTGCTCTCGCTGTATTCGAAGCCGTTCGAGTACGACACGCTCTCGTTCGTCAACGTGGCGGGCCTCCTGGCGCGCATGCCTGTTCCAATCCCGGCGGTGCTCGGGCACGCCGACGAACTGGCGGTGCTCGCCCTCGAAGATCTCGGCGACGTGACGCTCCAGGCGCATCTCGGCGCCGCGAGCGCCGGCGAACACGCCGCGCTCTACCGGCAGGCGGTCGCGCTCATCGAAACGCTGCAGCGGCGGGGAGCGGAGCTCGCCTCCCCGGACTTCGTGCCGTACGGCGTAGCCTTCGATGTGGAGAAGCTCGGGTGGGAGCTGGACTTCTTCATCAAGCACTTCATCGAAGCCTACCGCGGTATCGTGATGCGGCAGACCGAGCTCGACGAGCTGCACCGGGAGTTCTCGCGACTGGTCGAAATTCTGGCCTCGGAGCCGCGCGTGCTCTGCCACCGCGACTATCACAGCCGCAATCTCATGCTGCACGAGGAACGGCTCTACATCATCGACTTTCAGGACGCCCGGATGGGCCCCGACACCTACGATCTCGCCTCACTGCTGCGCGACTCGTATGTCGACCTGCCCGATCACACGGTCAACGAGCTGCTCGCCTATTTTCTCGCCCTGCAGGGCAGAACCGGCGATCAGCATGCGTTTCGTGAGCGGTTCGACCTGATGGCGCTCCAGCGCAACCTCAAGGCGCTCGGGACCTTTGGCTTCCAGACGACTGCCCGCCGCAATCCGGTCTACATCCAGTACATCCCGAGGACCTTGCGGTACGTTCGCAACAATCTCGGCCGCCTGCCGCAGTTCGCCCGAATGCAGGAACTACTCGCGACTCACGTCGACGAGTTTCGGTGACAGCCCCATCTCGTCCTCGCGTCGTGAGGCCACTCGAAAGCCGCACATCGCACCAGCGTCGAGGCGTAAACGGCCCCCTCTTAAAGGCCTACAGGAGGAACGAAGACACGGAGGACGCACGGAGGGCTGGTCGCGCCCGCGCGTTGCGCGGGCGGGATCACGGGCGGTGGGTAGAGGCAAGCACGGCAGAGTCGAGTCGTGCTTGCCTCTGGCCCCCGCCCGCGATCCCAGTCGCCGGCCCGTCGGGCCGGCGGCGCGAACCGCCCTCACGGCCGCGGATGGTTGTGATCACCCGTGTGCTCTCCGTTCGTTCTTTGCGTCTCTGTGTCTCCTGTGGGCCTTTGACCTCCGCTGCCTCCGTCCCCTCTTTAATGAGATGTATGCGGACGCTCCGCCCCTGGGGCAGACGCTCGCCGAGGTTTTTGGCGTGGGGCGCCTGGCGAGCGGCATCAGCTTCCTGGGGCAGATCCTTGTGCGGGGGGGGAGCAAAATCTCCGCTTCCTCAGGTGAACTGCTGAGCTGTTGGCCACGCTGTAAGCTGACGCTGCAGGGTGAGCGGCGACGCGCGGCGGCGATCCGCGAGGGCGAGAACACAGGAGATTCCGAGATTCCTGGTGCCGGCTGGGGATTGGCCGGTTGACGATTATAATGGGTGGTTTCAGAGACAGGCCTGAAGGGGTCACTGAGGGTATGCATGCGTTTCGGAGTCTCGACCCACTTGTTCCACGACCACCGGCTGCAGCGCAAGCATCTCGCGCAGGTGGCGGGCTATGGGTTCGAGTCGATCGAATTGTTTGCGACGCGGAGCCATTTCGACTACCACGACCCCTCCTCCATTGATGCGCTGGCCGGCTGGCTCCGCGAGACGGGACTCCGCCTCCACGGCGTCCACGCGCCGATCGCCGACGCGGTCCACGGCGACAACTGGGGCGGAGCGACCTATTCGACGGCCGCCGGGGACGGTGCACGCCGGCAGGCCGCGGTGCGCGAGGCCGAAGCCGCGTTGCGAATCGCGGAACGCATCCCTTTCGAGGTCATGGTCGTGCACCTTGGCGTCCCCGCCGGCAAGAACGGCAGCGCCGACAACAGCCGCGCCGCCGCGACGCGCAGCGCAGAGGAACTGGCCCGCATCGCGGAACCCACGGGCGTCCGGATCGCTTTCGAGGTCATCCCGAACGACCTCTCGAGTGCGGCCGCCCTGGTGAAACTGCTCGAACGCGACCTCGAAGCGCCCCACGTGGGCATCTGTATGGATTTTGGTCACGCGCACCTGATGGGGGATGTCGCCGACGCGGTCGAACTCGCGGCCGAGCACCTGATCACCACCCACGTGCACGATAACCGCGGCCGGCAGGACGATCACCTCGTGCCGTATCTCGGCTCGATCGACTGGGATGCCTCACTGGTGACCATGCAGAAGATCGGCTACGAAGGAACGTACCTCATGGAGGTCGCCAACACCGGCTCACCCGCCGCCGTGCTCGAAGAGGCGCGACGGGCCCGCCAGCGCTTCGAGCGCACGCTGACACACGCATGATTGCTTACATCGAAGACATCGCGACGCACGCGGGGCAGGCGGTCACCCTGCGGGGCTGGCTGCACAACCGCCGGTCCAGCGGGAAGATCCACTTCCTCACGCTCCGGGACGGCACGGGCTTCATCCAGTGCGTCATGACGACGCAGGCCGTCGGCGAGGAGATGTTCAAGGGCGCCGATCACCTCGGCCAGGAAAGCGCCCTCATCGTGGAAGGCACCGCGCGCGCCGACGCGCGTGCGCCGGGAGGCTACGAGATCGACGTGACCGGCTTCGAGGTCGTCGCCGAGTCGCAGAACTACCCCATCACCCCGAAGGAGCACGGCGTCGATTACCTGATGGACCGGCGGCATCTCTGGATCCGGTCGCCCCGGCAACAGGCCGTGCTGCGCGTCCGTCATGAGGTCATCAACGCCGTCAGGGACTTCTTCAACGGGCGCGGCTTCATCCTTGCCGACACGCCGATCTTCACGCCGGCCGCGTGCGAGGGGACCACGACGCTCTTCCCGGTGCAGTATTTCGACGACACGACGGCCTACCTGACACAAAGCGGCCAGTTGTACAACGAAGCCAACGCCATGGCGCTCGGCCGGGTGTATTCGTTCGGCCCGACGTTCCGCGCGGAGAAATCCAAGACCCGCCGCCACCTCACGGAGTTCTGGATGGTGGAGCCGGAGATGGCCTACGCGACGCTGGACGACGTGATGGAACTGGCCGAGGCGCTGGTCGTGTACGTGGTGGGCCGCGCCCTTGACCGCCGGAAGCAGGAGCTCAAGACCCTCGAGCGCGACACGTCGAAGCTCGAACAGGTGCAGGCGCCGTTTCCTCGAATATCGTACGACGACGCGGCCGGGATCCTGAAGACGAAGGGGCTCCCGTTCGAATGGGGTGGTGACTTCGGCGCCCCCGACGAAACCGCCTTGTCCGAGGACTTCGATCGACCGATGTGCGTGCACCGCTTCCCGTCGGCCATCAAGGCTTTCTACATGAAGCCCGATCCGGCCCGTGCCGAGCTTGCGCTCGGCGTGGACGTGCTCGCCCCGGAGGGCTACGGCGAGATCATCGGCGGCGGCGAGCGCCTGGCCGACCTGGACCTTCTGCTGCAGCGCATCAAGGAGCACAACCTGCCGCAGGAAGCCTTCGAGTGGTACCTCGACCTCCGGCGCTACGGAAGCGTCCCACACGCCGGGTTCGGCATGGGCATCGAACGCGTGGTGGCCTGGATTTGCGGCCTCGAACACCTGCGCGAGGCAATCCCTTACCCGCGGATGCTTTACCGGATGTACCCATGACCGCGCAGCGACGGGTGGCAACCGCCCTGAGAGGATTGCCATGAAAATTGGATTCGTCAGTCTCGGCTGTCCGAAGAACCTCGTCGACGGCGAGGTCATGCTGGGCATGGCCCGCGACGCCGGGCACGAGATCACGCCGTCGGCCGCGGACGCGGATGTGATCGTCGTCAACACGTGCGCCTTTATCGATTCGGCCAAGCAGGAATCGATCGACGCCATCCTCGAAATGGCCGGGCAGAAGAAGGACGGCAAGTGCTCGCGCCTCGTCGTGACCGGCTGCCTCGCGGAACGCTACCGCGAGGAACTGCGGAAGGAGATCCCGGAGATTGACGCGGTGCTCGGCACCGGCGAGGTGCCCCACATCCTCGAGGCGCTCCAGCCCACGCGAACTCCCATGGGCGCGGCTGTACCGCTCAAGCTATTCAGGGCCGGCGACTTCCCGGGCGGCGCGACTGCGACGCCCGAGGCTCCGACGCTGCCGACCTACCTGTACGATGCCGACACGCCGCGGCTCCTCTCCACGCCACGGCACTTCGCCTATGTCAAGGTGGCCGAGGGCTGCGACTATACCTGCGCCTTTTGCATCATTCCGACGCTGCGGGGCCAGTATCGCAGCCGCACGACCGACTCCATCGTCCGGGAGGCCCGCGCGCTGGCGGCCCGCGGGGTCCGCGAGCTGCTGCTCATTTCTCAGGACACAACATTTTTCGGGATCGACCGAGGCGAACGCGGGGCCCTGGCGAGGCTCCTGCGGCAGCTGAATGCCGTTGACGGGCTCGCATGGATCCGGCTCCTCTATCTGTATCCGACGACGATCACCGACGACGTGCTCGACGCGATGGCGGACTGCGACAAGGTGTGCCGGTATGTCGACCTGCCGCTGCAGCACGCCTCGCCAGCCGTCCTGAAGCGGATGCGGCGTCCGGGGAGCCGGCAGACGTATACGCGGCTGGTCGACCGTATCCGGCGCCGCGTTCCGAACGTGACGCTGCGAACGACGCTCATCGTCGGGTTCCCGGGTGAGACGGATGCGGACTTTGCCGAGGTCGATGGTTTCGTGGCGGAGATCGGGTTCGACCATGTCGGGGTGTTCACGTACTCCCACGAAGAGGGGACGCGGGCCTTCGATCTGCCGGACGATGTGCCGGCGGTGGTGAAGCGGCGACGGCGCAGTGCCCTGATGAGCCGGCAGAAGCGGATCGTGGCCCGGGCGCAGAAGGCACGGATCGGCAGCGAGGTGACCGTGCTGGTGGACGGCCCGTCCGCCGAACACGAGCTGGTACTGCAGGGCCGACTCGAAGGGCAGGCGCCCGACATCGATCCCCTCGTGTTTCTGACCGGGTGCGATGTCGAGGGCCATCGGCCGGGGGACCTGGTCAGGGGCACGGTGGTCGGGGCGAGCGGCTACGACCTCCTGGTCCAGCCGTTCAGTTAGGGCGGGGATCGAGGGCGTCCCCGTGTGCTATATTCATGGGTGGCAGCTTCGAGGAACTACCCGAGAGTGGGCCTGTGCCCACTTTTTCTTTTTGAGGGACAGTTGTCTGTCCTTCCGGTGGGGCTCGCGAAGCCGTGAAAAACGCTGAATTGTCGCGCGTTCGGGAGGCGGCGGACCGCGTGGCGCGCGGTTACGGGCTGGAAATCTTCGACGTGCAGCTCAGGCGCGAAGCGATTGGCACTGTGCTGCGGGTCGTGATCGACCGTCCGGATCGCGGCGTGCCCGAGACGCCGGAAGAGGCCGTCGGCATTGACGAATGCCAGCGCGTCAGCCGCGACCTGAGCGCGCTGCTCGATGTCGAGGACGAGGATCTCGCGGAGCCGGCGCTTGGCCAGACCTACACCCTGGAGGTGTCGTCGCCCGGTCTGGATCGGCCACTGCGCCACGAGGCGGACTATCGCCGGTTCGCGGGCAGGCTGGCCAAGCTGGTGACGATGGAACCGATTGGTGGCCAGTCGGCTTTTGCCGGCCGGCTGACGGGCCTCGAGAACGGGCACGTGCTCCTCGAAGAAGGCCGGCGGACCCATCGGATTCCGTTGGCGCAGGTCAAGCGCGCCCGGCTCGACGTGGAGTTCTAGGGGCTGAAATGGGGTGCCGAAGGGTGCTCTCAGCACCTGGCAGCACCCTGAAGATAAAGGTATATGGCTACGATAAATCCGCTGCTCCAGCAGATCGACGCGATCGCGAAGGAAAAGGGCGTCGAGCCCGAGATCATCATCGGGGCCGTGCAGGACGCCCTCGAGGCGGCCGCGCGCAAGAAGTACAAGGGCGAGGAGCTGCGGGCGCGGTTCAACCCGGAAACGGGCGACTTCGATCTGCTCACGGTCAAGAAAATCGTCGAGGAGGTCACCGACCCGCTGACGCAGTTCTCGCTGACCGATGCGCAGGAGATGTACGGCGACGAGGCCGAAGTCGACATGGAAGTGGAGTTCCCGCGCGACAAGGGGGACCTTGGCCGGATCGCTGCACAGACGGCCAAGCAGGTGATCTTCCAGAAGGTCCGCGAGGCCGAGCGCGAGAACGTCTACGGGGAATACAGCGAGCGCATCGGCGAAGTCGTCAGTGGCATCGTCAAGCGGTTCGAGAACGGCGACATCATCATCGAGTTCGGGCGCGTCGAGGCGCAGCTCCCCCGCAAGGAACAGTCCCGGGCTGAGAACTACACCGTCGGTGACCGCGTGCGCGCCGTCATCCGGGGCGTGAACCGCGCCGCCAAGGGTCCGCAGATCGTGTTGTCACGTACTGACCCCGCACTGCTGATCAAGCTGTTCGAGCAGGAAGTGCCGGAAATCTACGACGGCACCGTGATGATTCGCGGCGCGGTCCGCGAGGCGGGTGACCGCGCCAAGGTGGCGGTGTACTCTCGCGAGCGCGACGTGGACCCGGTGGGCGCCTGCGTCGGCATGAAGGGCACTCGCGTGCAGTCGATCATCCGGGAGCTGCGTGGCGAGAAGATCGACATCGTGGAGTGGTCCGACGACCCCATTTTCTTCGTGACCAATGCCATCAGCCCGGCGAAGGTCCAGCGCGTCTCGATCGTCGACGACGCCGAGCGGGTGATGGAAGTCATCGTCGAAGACAGGCAGCTGTCGCTCGCGATCGGCAAGAAGGGGCAGAACGTCCGCCTGGCGGCGAAGCTGACCGGCTGGAAGATCGACATCAAGAGCGAAGAAGAGAAGCGGCGCGAAGTTGAAGCGCAGTTCGGCGCACTCGAACTCGGAGAAGGCGCCGAGGGCGCAGCCGAGGAAGGCACCGGGGGCGCGGCCGAGGCCGCGCTCGAGCCTGCGGCCGGCAGCGAAGGGGCTCCAGTCGAGGAAGAATCCTCGGAGATGACGGCGAGTGCGGCCCTGGAGCCGGCCGCCGGCGACGAAACCCCAGGAGAAGCCGCGGCGGTGGAAGAAACCGCTGAGGCGGCGGCTGTGCCCGATTCGGCCGGGGACCAGGAACCGCGGCAATAAGAAAGCTGATGTGGCACCGCATCTGAATCAGAGCAACGAAGCAAAGAGCAACCAAAGAAACTGAATGGCCACAGTCCGGATTTACCGCGTCGCGGAACTGCTCAATACCTCGAGCCAGGAAGTCATCGCACTCCTGAAGCGCGACCACGGCATCGAAGTCAAGAGCGCCTCGAGCACCATCGAAGAGGTCGTCGCGCGGGAGTTTGTCTCGCGTCTGGCACGGCAACGCAACCTGACGGTTCCGTCGAACGCATCGTTCGCCGACGTACCCCCTGCGCTCAAGGGCCGAAAACCGGCCGGGAAGGCCCAGGAGCCGCAGAAACCCGCGGCACCCGTCCTGCCGCCGCCGCGCCTGGTGAAGAGCGCAAAGCCGCCGGCGCCGGTCGCGGATCCGGCCGCCGAGCCGCAGCCGCCTGCCGCAGCCGAAAACGTGATGGTGCCGCCGCCAGTCGCCAGCGTCGAGCCGGAGGCCGCAGAGGAACCGGTCGACGCTGCGCCGCCAACGCCCGCCGTCGAGACACCGGCAACCGTGTCTGGTTCGGCGCCCCCCGTTGGAGAGGCCGACGTGGCCGCGCAGGCGCCGGAAGCGCCCCAGGCTCCGCAGCCGTCTCACGAACCCACACCGTCGCCGGCCGAGGACCGGCCTGCCGCCGCGGCGCAGGTCACACCGCCTCCGAGAACTACCGGCGGGCCGACCGGCAGGGTCGTGCCCCCCACGCTGCGTCTGCGCGTGGAAGATCCGACCACCGGCAAGGCGCCGCCCGCCCCGCCGCGGCGGCCGCTCCTGGTGCGCCCGGCGCCGCCGACAACGCCGGCCCCGCCGCAGGCGCCGACTGGGAACCTGAGCCGTCCCGGAGGACCAGCAGCCGCCGGGCGTCCAGGGGCCCCGGCCGTACGTCCGGGGCAGCGGCCGGGTGGCCCGCTGCCGCCGCGACCGCCCATGGGGGGGCCTCGCCCCTTGCCGGCGCAGCCGGTCC
This sequence comes from Acidobacteriota bacterium, assembly GCA_013813355.1. GTDB lineage: Bacteria > Acidobacteriota > Vicinamibacteria > Vicinamibacterales > 2-12-FULL-66-21 > JACCRT01. Next base: position 14,243 of record JACCRT010000057.1, read on the forward strand.
GGCCCGCATTGCCGCCCCGTCCGGGGATGCCGGGATACCGCCCGCCCATGTACCACAGGCCGGGGAGCCCTCGGCCCGGACGCCGCGACAGCAGCTCGCGGCCCCAGATGCAGGTCCAGGCCCCGGCCCCGCCGCCGCCCGTGACCCGCACCATCACGCTGGCTGAAGGCATGACCGTCGCCGACCTCGCCGCAAAGCTCGACGTGAAGGCCAAAGACGTCATGAGGAAGCTGATGGATCGCCGCATGATGGTGACCATCAACAGCACGCTCGACGACGAGACGGCGTCCATGGTGGCGCGAGAGTTCGGCGCCGACGTCAAGATGCAGACATTCGAAGAAGAGATGCTGCAGGTCGAATCGGAAGAGCTCGATCCTTCGGACCTCGTCACCAGGGCCCCAGTCGTGACCGTCATGGGCCACGTCGATCACGGTAAGACCACGCTGCTCGACGCGATTCGCTCGGCCCGCGTGGCCGAACGCGAAGCCGGCGGCATCACGCAGCACATCGGCGCCTACTCGGTGCAGGTCACCGACCGGAACGTCGTCTTCCTCGACACGCCGGGCCACGAGGCGTTCACGATGATGCGCTCCCGCGGCGCAAAGGTGACCGACGTCGTCATTCTCGTCGTTGCGGCCGACGACGGGGTGATGCCGCAGACAAAGGAAGCGATCGACCACGCCAAGGCCGCCGGGGTGCCCATCCTCGTCGCCATCAACAAGATCGACAAGCCTGAGTCCAATCCGGACCGCGTGAAGAAGGAACTGTCTGACCTCGGGCTCGTTCCCGAGCAGTGGGGCGGCCAGACCGTCATGGTCGAGGTCTCCGCGAAGAAGAAGGAGAACCTGGAGCTGCTGCTCGAGATGATCCTGCTCGTGACGGAACTGAGCGACCTCAAGGCGAACCCCAAGCGGAACGCGGCCGGGACCGTGCTCGAAGCCAAGCTCGACAGGGGGCGTGGTCCAGTCGCCACCGTGCTGGTCCAGGACGGCACGCTGCGCGTCGGGGACACCGTCATCGCCGGCACGATTGTCGGCAAGGTGCGGGCACTCATCGACGATCGTGGGCGGCCGCAGAAGCAGGCCGGCCCCGCGACGCCGGTCGAAGTGCTTGGCCTCGGCGGCCTGCCGCAGCCGGGCGACACGTTCCAGGCGCTCACCGACGCGGCCAAGGCGCGCCAGATCGCGCACTTCCGCCAGAACCAGGCGAAGGAAAAGGCGCTCGGCGGCCGGGGCAGCCGGCTCACGCTCGAGTCCCTGCAGGCCCAGATCGCCGAAGGCGGCATGAAGGAGCTCCCGATCATCGTCAAGGCTGACGTGGGCGGCTCCGCCGAGGTGCTGGGCGATACCCTCACGAAGCTGACGGACGAAAAGGTCAAGATCCGGATCATCCACAGCGGCGTGGGCGCCATCAACGAGTCGGATGTGCTGCTGGCGTCGGCGTCGAATGCCATCATCATCGGCTTCAACGTGCGGCCCGACCGCAATGCCGCCGACGTGGCCGAGCGCGAGACGGTCGACATCCGGCTCCACTCGATCATCTACAACGTCGTCGACGAGATGAAAAAGGCGATGTCGGGCCTGCTCGACCCGACGTTCCGCGAGGTGCGGATCGGCGCGGCGCAGGTCCGCGAGACCTTCCGGACGCCGAAGTTCGGCACCATCGCCGGTTGCATGGTCACCGAGGGACGCATGACGCGGTCAGGCGACACGCAGGCGCGCCTCCTCCGTGACAACGTGGTGGTGCACGAGGGGAAAATCGGCTCGCTGCGGCGCTTCAAGGACGATGTCTCGGAGGTCAAGACGGGCTTCGAGTGCGGCATCGGCTTCGAGAAGTACAACGACCTGAAGGTCGGAGACGTCATCGAGGCGTTCGTCGTGGAACGGGTGGCCACACCGGTCTAGCCGCGGATTGACACGGATGAGGGACACGGTCATGCCGGAACACGAGCTCGAATCGGCGGTCGGACAGAGCGGCGGAGGTGTGTTCCAGCTCTGATGCCCGGTCCGTCGCGACAGTCCCGCGTCGGGGACCAGATCCGGGTAGAGCTCGCCGAGCTGATTGCGCGGCAGGTCCACGATCCCGGGATAGGCTTCCTGACCATCACGCACGTCAAGATGACGCCGGACCTGCAGCAGGCCCGCGTTTACTACACGACCATCGGGGACGACAAGGCGCGCCGCGACACCGCCAAGGCGCTGGAGCGCGCCACTCCGTTCCTCCGGCGCCTTGTCGGCCAGCGGCTGCGGCTGCGGCGCGTGCCGGAACTGCAGTTTTTCTTCGACGAGTCCGTCGAGAAGCAGGATCGCATCGAGCGGATCCTGCTGGACCTCGAGCGCGAGCGCGCCGAGGCGCCTGCCCCGGACGAGCCACCGGCCGCGCGCGAATCCAACGGGGCTCCTTCCGAGGACAGCAAGACGCCGCCCGGTGCCGGGATGGCAGAAGATACGCATGACGAATGACGACTTCGTGATCCACCAGATCCGGGACGAGATCCTCCAGCGCCGGCGCTTCCTGCTCACCTCCCACGCCCGCCCCGATGGCGATTCCATCGGCTCCCAGCTCGCGATGGCGTTCGCGCTCGACGCCCTGGGGAAAGAAGTGCGGATTGTCAATGCCGATGCCGCGCCGGACCACTACCAGGGATTCCCCGGCATGCACCGCATCGAGATCACGACGGAGGTGGACACCGACGCCGACGCGGTGATCGTGATGGAGTGCAGCGACCTGTCGCGGACGGGCATTACCGGGTTGGACTCGCGTTTCATCATCAACATCGACCATCACGCTGGAAACCGGCTGTACGGCGCGCTGAACTGGTACGACGAAACCGCCGCCGCCTGTGGCGAGATGGTCTTCGACCTGATCCGCGCCCTTGGCGTCCCCCTGACCGAGCAGATCGCTACCCACATCTACCTGGCGATCCTGACCGACACCGGGGCGTTTCACCACTCGAACATCACGCCACGAACGTTCGACATCTGCCGGCAGACCGTTGAAGCCGGCGTGAACCCGGCGGCGATGGCACGGCGGGTTTTTGACAGCAACAGCTTTGGGAAGCTGAAGCTGATTGGGGCCGTGCTCGACTCAATGGTCCTGCTCGACGAGGGCCGCCTGGCCGTGCTGTACCTGGACGACGAGATGCTGCAGCTGTGCGGATGCACGCACAACGATACCGAGGGGCTCATCAACCTGCCGCTCACCGCGCGCGAGATCCAGGCCGTCGTCTTCTTCAAGATCGCGCCAGGCGGCGTGGTCCGCGTCAGCATGCGATCGAAATACGATGTCGATGTACGGCAGGTCGCCGCCCAGTACGGCGGGGGCGGCCACAAGAACGCGGCCGGCTTCACGGTCGACGGCCCGCTCGACGAACTCCGGCCGCGGCTCATCGAGCGTCTCGTCATGGCGATCGGCGAGGGACTGCTGACGAGACCGTGAACAGCTGGCAGTCGGCAGATGGCAGCTGGCAGTTTCCTGCTGCCTACTGCCAGCTGCCAGCTGCCTGCTGCCAGCTGCCTACTGCTATGGACGGTGTGCTCGTCATCGACAAGCCGGCGGGGCCGACGTCGCACGACGTCGTGGCGCTGGCCCGCCGCGCGCTCGGCGAGCCACGGATCGGGCACACCGGCACGCTCGATCCGATGGCCACCGGCGTGTTGCCGCTCGTGGTCGGCCGCGCGACGCGGCTCGCATCGATGCTGAGCGGTGCCGCCAAGACCTACGACGCGGCCATCCGGTTCGGGTGCGCGACGGACACCTACGACGCCACCGGCCGGGTGGCAGGGGATCCGGACGGGCCGGTGGCATCGGCCGTCGAGATTCTGCCCCCCGACCAGATCACCGCCGTTGCGATCGACGCGGCACTCGCCCGCTTTCGCGGCACGTACGACCAGACGCCGCCGCAGTACTCCGCCAAGAAGATTGGCGGGGTCGCCGCCTACAAGCTGGCGCGACGCAAACAGGACGTGACGCCCTCGGCCGTCCAGGTCACCGTCAGCGACTTGAGGCTGCGGGCATACGCGCGCGGCGTCGCGACCGTCAGCGTAACGGCATCAGCGGGCTTTTACGTCCGCTCGCTGGCGCATGACCTCGGCGCGGCGCTCGGCTGCGGCGCACACCTGGCCGCGCTCCGGAGAACCCGCTCCGGCAGTTTCACCCTCGAGATGGCGGTCGGGCTCGATGTCATCGCCGGGGAGCGAACCGGGGCCGCCGCCCGGCTCGTGTCGCTCGATCACCTGCTCCCGGAACTACCGGCCGCCAGATTGAACGAGCGTGGCGCCCGTCGCGTGGGCCATGGGCAGGCCGTCGGTCCGGAGGACTGCGTGGAGCCAGCGCCTGCCCCACGGGAGGGCCGCGTGAGGCTGCTCGACCCCGGTGGGCGGCTGCTGGGGCTGGCCGAACCGCGCGCCGGAGGTCTTTTGCAGCCTGTCGTCGTGCTGGTGTAAGATATTGATTCCTTTGGAATTGGCGGATACGGCGGCCTGGTCCGGCAGCATGTCACTGTCGATGGTCTGGGCCGTACGTGGAGGTAAGACGTGGCATTCGACAAAGACCGCAAGACGGAAGTTATCGGTTCGTATCAGACTCACACGACCGACACTGGTTCCCCCGAAGTGCAGGTAGCGCTCCTGAGCGAGCGGATCAACTACCTCACTGAGCATTTCAAGACCCACGCGAAGGATCACCACTCGCGTCGCGGCCTGCTGAAGCTGGTCGGGCAGCGCCGGCGGCTGCTTGATTACCTGAAGGGCAAGGATACGGAGAAATACGCGACGTTGATCCGTCGTCTCGGTATCAGGAAGTAACTCAGAACTCAGAATGGAGAACTCAGAACAGGGGATGCTCCCGCAGTCTGAGTTCTGCACTCCTGGCGCTCCATAAGCTGGCGCAGCTACAACAGAAAGACGGACACATGTATACACGCGAGATTTCGTTCGGCGGCAAGACGCTCTCCCTCGAAACCGGCAGGCTGGCCAAACAGGCCGATGGCGCCGTCGTCGTCCGGATGGGCGACACCATGGTCCTCGTGACGGCCTGCGCGGACGCACACCCGCGCGAAAACGTGGACTTCCTGCCGCTGACGTGCGACTACAAGGAGAACACCTACGCTTCGGGCCGGATTCCCGGTGGGTTCTTCAAGCGCGAGGGAAAGCCGCCAGAAAAAGAAGTGCTCACGAGCCGCCTGATCGATCGTCCGATCAGGCCGCTGTTCCCGGACGGCTGGCGGAACGAGTCGCAGATCATCGCACTGGTCATCTCGGCTGACGAGCAGAACGACTCGGACGTGCTGGCGATTACCGGCGCCTCAGCGGCGCTCGCGCTCTCGAGCATCCCGCAGACCCGGACGATCGCCGGCGTGCGCGTCGGCCACGTGGACGGCGACTTCGTCATCAACCCGACCTACGAGCAGCGGAAGCGCAGCACGCTCGACCTGCTGGTCGCCGGCAGCAAGGACGGCCTCGTGATGGTCGAGGCCGGTGCGAGGGAAGTGCCGGAAGAGCAGATGGTGCAGGCGCTCGACCGCGCGCATGCCGCGATCAAGGATCTCGTCGCCGGCATCGATGCGCTGGCCGCGCAGGCCGGGAAGTCCAAGCGCGTCCCAGCCCCGAAGCGGGAGATCGCGCCGGCTCTGCGCAAGGAAGTGGAGGCCGCCGTCCTCGGCCCGCTGAGCGACGCCATGCGGATCAAGGACAAGCTCGAGAACTATGCGACGGTCGACAAGGTCCTCAACGAATACATCGCGGGCCTGTCCGACGAGGACCCCGAGCGGAAGGCCGACTCGAAGTCGGTGGCCAAGGGCCTGAAGGAGCAGATCCTGCGCGACGAGATCCTCGAGCGCGGCCGGCGGCTCGACGGGCGCAAGTTCGACGAAATCCGCAACATCACGATTGAGGTCGGAGCGCTCCCCCGCGCCCACGGATCCTGCGTGTTCCAGCGCGGCGAAACCCAAGCGCTCGTTACGGCGACGCTCGGCACCGCCGACGACCAGCAGAAGGTCGAGTCGGTCGACGGCGAAGTGTGGAAGCGCTTCATGCTCCACTACAACTTCCCGCCGTTCTCGGTCGGGGAGGTCAAGTTCCTGCGCGGGCCCGGGCGCCGCGAGATCGGCCACGGCGCATTGGCCGAGCGGGCGCTTGCGCCGATGATGCCGGCCGAGGAGGTTTTCCCCTACACCGTGCGCGTCGTCTCCGACATCCTCGAGTCCAACGGGTCGTCCTCCATGGCGACGATCTGCGGCGGGTCCCTGTCGATGATGGACGCCGGCGTGCCCCTCAAGGCGCCGGTGGCGGGCATGGCCATGGGCCTCGTGATGAATGAAGAGACCGGCAAGTTCGCCGTGCTCTCCGATATCGCCGGCGCCGAAGACCACTACGGCGACATGGACTTCAAGGTCGCCGGAACCGCCACCGGGATCACGGCGCTCCAGATGGACATCAAAGTGTCCGGCGTCACGATGGAGATCATGCGGAATGCCCTCGAGCAGGCGCGGAAGGGGCGCCTGCACATCCTCGAGAAGATGCAGGAGACGCTGGCGCAGTCGCGCAACGACGTGTCGCGCCATGCTCCGCGAATCGTCACCATCCGCATTCCGGTCGACAAGATCCGCGACGTCATCGGCCCCGGCGGCAAGATGATCCGCAGCATCATCGAGCGCACCGGCGTCAAGATCGACGTGGAGGACGATGGCCGGGTGAACGTGGCGTCGGCCGACGAGGCGTCGGCCGCCAAGGCCATCGGGATCATCCAGGAACTGACCGCGACGCCCGAGTTGAACAAGACCTACATGGGCAAGGTGCAGCGGATTACCGATTTCGGTGCGTTCATCGAGATCATGGCCGGCGTGGACGGTCTGCTGCACGTATCCGAGATCGCCCACTACCGTGTCAAGGAAGTGCGGGACGAGCTGAAGGAAGGGGACCAGGTGATGGTCAAGGTGATCAACATCGACCCCTCAGGCAAGGTCCGGCTGAGCCGAAAAGCGCTGATTGCCCCGCCGGAAGGCGCTCAGGGCAAGCCGGCTGAAGTTGGTAAAGGCGAAGGCCGATAAGGCTGCAGGGCGCCGGGTGGGCCAACCAATTGGGGCCGCCCGGCGTCTCAAGCTGTGCAGGACGCCGTCTGCGACTGCCAGAACGACACCAGGAGGCACAGATGACCCTCGGAAAGACTGGCGCTCTCGCTCTCGTCTGCATCGCCGGGGTCGTTGGAGCCGGAACCCTGGTCGCGCGCGGGCAGCAGGTCCGCGAGGTGTCGATTTCGGGCAGCCAGTACGCGTTTTCCCCCGCCCGCATCGAGGTGCAGCGGAACGACGTCGTGAAGGTCACCTTCACGGCCGGCGACATGGCCCACAGCTTTACGATCGACAATTACCGCATCGCCAAGCGCGCGTGGGCCGGCCAGGCCGTGACCTTCGAGTTCCGGGCCGACCAGCCGGGCGAACACACCTTTTACTGCAACCTGACGCAGGACGACGGCTGCCGCAATATGAAGGGCACGCTGGTAGTACGGTAGAATACCTCCTCTCCCCAGTGTGAACGGCTGCACGCGGCAGGGCTTCCCGGCCCAGCCTGGCCCGTGGACTGCGAATCATCACCATGCTGTACGTGGCGTTCGTCCTTCTGTTGGCGTCTCAGACTCCTACCGCGCCACCCGTGCCGGTGCGAAGCGTGTCGGAACTCAACGCCGAGTCCGAGAGATTGCTGGACAGCAACCCCGGGCAGGCCTTGGCGGTCGCGCGCAACGCGCTGGAGAGGGCGCGCGAGGGTGGAGACGCCGCAGGCGAAGCCACGGCACTCAACGGCATGGCGGCGGCGTACCGGCTGCTGGGTGTGCCCGGTCCCGCGACCGAATCCGCCCGCCTTTCGATTGAACGCTCGGTGGCGGCCGGTGACGAGCGGGGCGAGGCCCAGGGCTACAACACGCTCGGCCTCATCGCCGCCGACAGCGGCCAGCTCGCCGATGGGCTCGAGCATCACCTCCGCGCGCTGGCCATCCGCGAACGGATCGGCGACCGCCCCGGAATCTCGTATTCCCTCAACAATCTGGGCAACATCTACCGGGCCACGGAGCAGTACGTGAAGGCCCTCGACTATCACGCACGCGCGCTCGCGCTGAAGATCGAGATCGGGGACCAGCGAAGCGAAGCCTACTCACACCACAATATCGGCCTCGTGTACCGAGCGATGGACGACATGGTCCGGGCGCTGGCGGCATTCGGGCGGGCGCTCGAGATACGCGAAGAAATCGGCGACCAGTGGGGCGAGGCCAGCTCGCTCAACGCCATCGCGCAGATCCAGGCCATCACCAATCCGCGCGACGCGCTGGCCATCTACGAGCGAACCCTTGCGTTGCGCCGTGCCGTCGGCGACCAGCGGGGTGAGTCCAGCACATGGAAGAACATCGGTACACTCCGCCTGCAGATGGGCGACCCGGCGCGGGCGGCGGCGGACCTTCAGCGCGCGCTGGACTTGACCGCACAGGTGAATGCCCCGCTCATCCGGATCGAGACGCTGGAGCACCTGTCAGAGGCGGAGGCGGCACGCGGCAACTATGCGGCGGCGCTCGAACGTTATCGCGAGCACGTCACGCTGAAGGACAGCCTGTTCAATCAGGAGAACTCGGATCGGATCAGATCAGCAGGCTGCAGGCCGCGCATGAAACCGAGCGCCGCGAGCAGCAGATTGCGCTGCTCGAGCACGAGCAGGCGCTGGCGGCGGCCGCGCGCGAGCGCGAAGCCCTGGTGCGGACCGGCCTCGTCATCGTAGTGGCGCTGGCGGCCTTCTGCCTCGCGCTGCTCTACGCGCGCTACCGTTCTACCCACCGGTCAGAAGCGCGCCTGCAGGCTCAGGCTTCCGAACTGCGGGAAGCACTGGCCCGCGTGAGGACCCTGAGCGGGTTGATTCCCATCTGCAGTCACTGCAAGAAGATCCGCGACGACAAGCAGAGCTGGCACCAGCTGGAACGCTACATCTCGGACCATTCCGACGCCGCCTTCAGCCACGGCATCTGCCCCGATTGCATCGAGGAGTGGTACGCGGAAGACGCTGGACTGACCAGACCGGGTGCGGTGAGGCCCACGCCGGGTCCAAGGCGCCCCGGGGTGTAACGGGGCTCAGTCGCGCTGCGCGCGAGCGCTCTCAATCCGGTCTTCGATGGACGGATGGGAGTGGAACAGCCACAGCGCCAGTCTGGAGGGGCTCGGCTCCACCAGGTTCTGGGTGGCCGCCCGGCGCATGGCCGAGACGAATGCGGCGCGCTGGCCCGTCAGATTGAGCGCATACTCGTCGGCGCGACGCTCGTTCGACCGTGAAAAGGCATTGAGCAGGGGCGTTGAGAGGAGCATGACGGCGCCGCCGGCCAGGAGCAGCAGCGGCAGGCCGGCCACGTCCGCGCGTGACTGCAGCCCGATCACGGCCCACCACCGCTCCAGCGCCAGCGCCGCGGCGCCGAAGGCGGCGACGAGCAGCGCCGACTCCACGGCCAGCCCCTTCAGGATGTCGCGGTGAACGTGGTGCGCCATCTCGTGCGCCAGAATCACCTCGATCTCGTCATCTGCGTATGCGGCCAGGAGCGTATCCGACAGCAGGATGCGGCGTGTGCCCCCGGTGCCGACCAGCGCCGCATTCGCCCGCCGCGTTTTCTCGCCGAGCCCCCACTCGAAGACTCCCAGCACAGGGACGCCCGCCTTCGCCGACAACGCCTCGAGCCGCTCGCGCAGTGGCGGGCGGTCGAGCGGCGTGAGCCGGTAGAACAACGGCATCAGCACGATCGGGAACAGCTTCGCGAGGAGGCCCGTGGCGGCCATGAACGCCGCCGCGGATGCGAGCCACCACCATCCCGGCCACAGACGCAAGGTCCCGTAGACGACCTGGACGGCCAGCACCGCAAGGGAGCCGGTGATGACAAGCGCCTTTACATGGTCCCGGAGCCACGTCCGGAAGGATTCGGACGAGAGGCCATACCTGCGCTCGAGCCGAAAGGAACTGTAGAACGCCAGCGGAAAGGTGGCCGCTTCGTGCAGCAGGACGAACGCTGTCGCGTACACCCACACCGTCAGCAAGGCTGAACTGTCACGACCGGAGAGTGAGCCGGCCAGATCCCGCAGGATGTCGGACCCACCGGTCGCCAGCAGCGACACCGGAATGGCGGCCGAGACCAGCAGCGACGTGACGGACGCCCGCCGCTTCAGCCGATGGTAACGAACGGACTTGTCTTCGTTCATCCTGTAGCCGGCAGCTGGCAGCTGGCAGTCAGCCACATTCGACGTTGGTGGGTGATACGCGCCGCGCCCTTCATCAGGCGCGTCAAGCTTGGCTGTCTGCCTACTGCCTACTGCCAGCTGCCTACTGCCAGCTCCTCAGTTCAACTGCACCGAAATCAATTTGGACACCCCGGGCTCCTCCATCGTCACGCCGTAGAGCCGGTCGGCGATCTCCATGGTCTTCCGGTTGTGCGTGATGAGGATGAACTGGGTGTGATCCTGCATGCCCTGCAGCATCTCGACGAATCGGCCGATGTTGGCGTCGTCGAGCGGCGCGTCAATCTCGTCGAGCAGGCAGAACGGGCTCGGCCGGTACTTGAAGATGGCGAACATGAGCGCCATCGCCGTCAGCGCCTTTTCGCCACCCGAGAGAAGCTGGATGCTCTGGAGCCGTTTGCCGGGCGGCTGGGCGATGATGTCGATGCCGCTTTCGAGCTGATCGTTCTCGTCGAGCAGCATCAGGCCCGCACGGCCGCCGCCGAACAGCGTCGTGAAGGTTCCCTCGAAATTGGTGTTGATGGCGGTGAACGCCTCACGGAACCGCTCGCGCGTGGTCTTCTCGATTTTCTTGATGGCGTCGCCCGTCGCGGCAATCGAATCGACGAGATCCTTGCGCTGGGCCGTGAGAAAGGTGTGCCGCGACTCGAGGTCGTCGAACTGATCGATTGCCATCATGTTGACGGGGCCCATCTTGTCAATCTTGGCCCGGAGGTCGCCGACCATCTCGTCGGGGGTCATCACAGGCCCGGCTGGCGCCGATTCGGGTTCCACGAGCGGCTCCGCGTCGGGTTGCGCCGCCGCGGCCACGAGCGTGGGATCGTCTTCGACCTCAGCCGCTTCGGGCGCGTCATCGACCGGTTTCGGGCTGGCAAGCAGCCCGTCGCTCTCGAGCTGCGCCACCTCCTCGGCCACCTCATCGAGAGTGGCCTGGACGGTTTCGACGCAGGATGCCGCCAGGTGCGAGAGGTCAGCCTCGGCTGTCGCCCTCACCACCTCGAGTTGCGACGCCTCGTCACGGACGCCCTCGAGGGCCTTGCGAGCTTCGCGGATGCGCCCCTCCTGCGACTCGAAGTGCGCCCGAAGCGCCTGGGACTGCTCGTCGGCCCCACGCACGTGATCCCGCAGATCGTCGAGTTCGCGGAGCCCGGCGTCCAGCCTCGCCTCAGCCGCCACGATCGTCTCGAGCAGACCTGTGCGGCGCGTGTGCGTGCGGGCCAGGTCGTCGCGGCGAGTCACCACGCGCGTCTCGAGTTCCTGTGCAGCCTCCTCCAGCCGCTGGATCTCGATGGAGAGGCCGCTGGCGCGTTCCACCAGCGCGGCGTGGGCGGCCTTGGCCTCGGCGGCCCGCAGCGCCTGCGCCTGCAGCGCCTGGCGGGCGTCATAGACGCGCCGCTGCGCGGTGTTGAGCTGTTCGTCGGCCGCCTGCTGGTCGAGCTGGATCCGGGCGATCGAGGCGCGAGCCTCTTCCTGCCGCGCCTCCTGCGTTCGTGACTGCTCCTCTGCGCTCCGGCGCTCGGCGGCAATCTGCTCCTGCTTCCGGGCAATCCGTTCGGTGGTTTCGCGTGTCTGGCCCGTCTGCAGCTCGAACCCAAGGGCGGCCTTTTCTTGCCGGTGCCGTTCCCCCTGGAGGGCCAGGATGGCGGAGTCGGCCGAGGCGACAGCGACATCGAGACCCTCGATCCCTTCGCCAAGACGATCCACCGCCAGCCGCGCGGTCTCCGCGCGCTCGCGGAGCTCCTTGATTTCGCGCTTGGTCGTCAGGAGGCCTCGCGCTTCCGCGCGGGCGCCCCCCTCGACCAGGTGCGGCCCGTGGAACACTTCCCCGTCCAGCGTGGCCACGCGTCCGGTCGTCCCGGCGGCGGCGGCCCTCGCACCGTCGTAGTGCTCGGCGATCCAGGCATGGGCGAGCGCGGCGCGGATCGCTGCGGCTGCGGGCCCCGAGACGTCGACGACATCAGCGACTCGAATCAATCCCTCGCCTGGCGATGCGACGTCCTGCGCGGTGCCTTCATTCTCGCCAGCCACGAGGAAGCCCACGCGTCCGGCACTGCGTTCGCGCGCGAAATGCAGCCCCGCGGCCGCCTGCTCGTGGGTCCGCACCACGACGTGCTGGAGCAGATCGCCCAGGCACGCCTCGATGGCGCGTTCGTAACGGGCGTCGGTCTGCAAATAGTCGGCGACAGATCCCATCTGCCCGACGTCCTCGCCCGATTCGGCGAGGACGAGACGGGCGCCGTCGCCGTATTCCGCCCGCGCGGCATCGAGTTCCTCGAGCGACTTGAGACGCGCCGACACGCCGGCGAGGTCATGCTCGTTCGTTCTCAGCTCGCTCGCGCGGACCTCTCGGTCAGCCCGCGCGGCCGTCAGTTCTGAATCGCGCGCGGCGCGTTCCAGCCGGAGTTCCTCGATCGCCGTCCGGGCGCGCTGCATCCCCTCCTCAGCGGCCGCGCGCTCGTCGGCGGCCCTCCCCGCTTCGACGTGCAGATCGTGGCTCTCGCCGTCGAGTTTCGCCATCTGCTCGGCCAGCCGCCCTTGTGCCGCCGCCGCGTGCTCCAGTGCGTGACGCAACGCCGTTGCGGCGTTCACGGCCGCGTAGTGCTCGCTGCGGGCCGCCTCGACGTCGGCATCGAGTCCGTCGATCGTCCGTTCGAGATTGGCCTGGGAGGCTTCCTCGCCACGGAGCGTCTCGAGCGCCTGGCCGCGCTCCGTCGCGGCACGCGCCGCGGCGTCGCGCCGCGCGGCGAGATCCAGCCGCGCGGGCTCGCGTCGTGACTCCAGTGATTGAACCTCGGCCTCGATCTCCGATGCCATGACGGCGAGGTTCTCGACCTGCTGCTTGTCGAAGGCAATCTGCTGCTGCAGGCGGCCGCTCTCGAGTTCGCTTGCGTGCGCCGCTTCCCGCGCCGCCGTCGTTCGGCTGTCCGCTTCGGTCAGCTCCAGGCGCACGCGCTCGAGCACCGCCTCGACGGTGGCCAGGTGCGCAGCCGCCGCGGTTTCGCGGGCGCGCGCGTCAGACAGCCTGGTGCGCGCGGCATCGATCGCTTCACCGAGCAGCCGATACCGCTGGGCGAACTGCACCTTTTCCCAGCGCCGGAGTTCCTCGCGCAGCCGCCTGTAGCGTCGCGCTTTGGCCGCCTGCCGCTTGAGCGTGCCCCGCTGCTTCTCGACTTCGAACACGATGTCGTCGACCCGGGTCAGGTTCTGCTGGGCGGCCTCGAGCTTCAGTTCGGCGGCGCGCCGGCGGCTCTTGAACTTCGTGACCCCGGCCGCCTCTTCAATCAACTGGCGGCGGTCGGTCGGACGGGCGCTCAGAATCTGACCGATCTTCCCCTGCTCGATGACGGCGTAGCCTTTCACGCCGAGCCCGGCATCCATCAGCAGGTCCTGGACGTCGCGCAGGCGGCACGACTCGCCGTCAATCAGGTACTCGCTCTCGCCGGACCTGTACAGCCGCCGCATCAACTCCACATCGCGGACGATCAGGGGTGTTTCGTCCTCGACCGCCACCCCGGCCAGCAACTCCCCGGCGGCGAACTGCTGTGCGCCGTCCGCAGGGCCAGCCGCCTTTGGCCGTGCCGGCGTGCCCATGGGTACGCGCGCCGCGACGCCCGCCAGCTTGAGCTTGACCTCGGCCGCGCCCGTGGCCTTCCGCGCATCGCTCCCGCCAAAGATCACGTCCTCCATCCGGTCGCCACGAAGGCTCTTGGCGCTCTGCTCGCCAAGGACCCACGTCAGCGCATCCACCACATTGCTCTTCCCGCAACCGTTGGGGCCGACAATGGCCGTAACCCCATCGTCGAACGTAAGTTCGGAGCGATCCGGGAAGCTCTTGAAACCGGCGATTTCGAGACGTTGCAACCGCATGGCTGGATGGGTCCTTGCTCAATCAAAAAGCCGCTTCCGTCAGGAGATACACTCCCGCCCGGAAGCGGCTGGGTTCGCTTCGAAGATGTTCAGGATGCTGAGGTAACGAAAAAGACTGGACAAAAGACCGTTTGGCCGGCATCCACACCCCACCCAAAGTGGGATGGCCCCTGGAACCGGTGAACGGCCGTCAGTCTAACAAGCCCCATACCTTGGGGCAAGATCAAATTGAGACCCCAATATGTTGGTCCATCGCCCCATCAGAAGAGGCCTCGATCCAACCCGTTCTCTGTGCTAGCGCCGCCCCTGCGCCACCCTGGCCCGCGTGAGCTCGGTCATCCGGTTGGCCTCTGCATAGTGGCTCAGGGCGAACTGGGCCTGGGGATCGCGTGCAATGAGGTTGCGGCGGGCCTCGTCGATGCCGAAGAGCTCCCGGTCGATGTCGTAATGAATCATCGCGCGGATGAACGCCTCGTCGGCCTGAAACGCTTCCTCGTCAATCTTGATCTTCAGTCCCGCCAGCGAAGCCTTGAAGTCCGCGAGCATCTCGTCGGTGACGGTGAAGCCACGCGAGAGCGGCCGAAGTGCCTGGTTGGCGTCGCTCAATCGGGTATCCCCTTCGGCGCGGAAGCGGCCAGCGTAGTCGAGGAACGCCTGGCGCGCATACAGCAGGCGGCCGAACCGGGTCGGGTTGAAGCCCTCCACGGGGCCGACAATGAACTTGTCGGGCTCGATACCACCGCCGCCGTAGACCTTGCGGCCGCTGTCAGTGAGTTTCATCTCCGCTGCCGAGCGCTGGCGGTCCTCGCTCTGGTCGCGCAGCGAATAAGTGAGGTACTCGTCGAAGCTGCCGTCCCACGGGCGCTGGATCAGCCGTCCGCTCGGCGTGTAATACCGTCCGGTGGTAACCGCCACGCCCGCGCCGTCTGAAACCCTGTAGACCGACTGCACCAGCGCCTTGCCGAAGGTCGTTTCGCCGACGACCAGGCCGCGGTCGTGGTCCTGCAGCGCGCCGCTGACGATCTCGGAGGCGCTCGCACTATTGCGGTTGACGAGTACGACGACCGGCAGGTCGATGTACTCGCTACGCTCGGTCGCACGGTATTCCTGGTCGGCGTTGTCCACGCGCCCGCGCGTGTAGACGATCATGTCGCCCCGCGGCAGGAACCGGTTCGAGATCCGAATCGCCTGGTCGAGCGCGCCCCCCGGGTTGTCTCGCAGATCGAACAGCAGGCGCGTCATGCCCTTCGCCTTGAGCTGTTCGAGTGCGGCGCCGAACTCACGGTCAGACGTCTCGGAGAACTCGCCAAGCTTGATGTAGCCGGTCTGCTCGTCGATCATGAACGCGCCACGCACGGTGACGATATTGACCTCGTCGCGCTCGATGCGCATGTCGATGAGGCCCTCGTAACCGCGGCGCTTGATCCCAATCCCTACTTCCGTGCCCTTCGGCCCCTTCAGCAGCCGGACGGCCTGGTCGGCCGTAAAGCCCTTGGCGTCTACGGCCTGACCGTCGTCGCCAACGATCCGCGCGATGATGTCACCCCGGCGCAGCCCCTTGCGGTACGCGGGGGAATTCTCGAAGACCGACATGACCGTAATGTCACCGTCGAGGCTCTGGATCTGGATGCCGAGACCGTAGTAGCTCCCCTGCTGGCGCTCGCGCATCGCCGAGTATTCCCGCGGATTGAAAAAACTGGAATGCGGATCGAGTGTGTGCAGCATGCCTTCGATGGCGCCGTACACCAGGCGGTCGGACGGAACTTCCTCGACGTAGTCGCGCTCGACGGCGGCCAGGGCAGACGTAAAGATCCGGTAGTGCTGCGAGATCTCGTCCTGGGTTGCCAGCACAGAGCTGCCGAAGAAGCCACCGACCAGCGCTGACAGGAGCACCGCCAGCATGGCCGCAGGGAAAAAGCGGGAATGGCGCATGAACGCATCGTAACAGACGAAATCACGGCGCCGCAATGACTTCGGGCTGAGCAGCGTGACCGAAGCGAAACCAGACCACCTCGACGGCCGCACGGTAGGCGCGGTTGCCGCTCACTGCGTTATAATGCCCGAGGGTGGGGAGGTTCCCCCACGGATCTTCGTTCACTGCCGCCCTTTGAAGGACTGTTGACTATGTTCGGTTCCGTCGGCATGCCGGAACTTCTGATCATCCTGACGATCGCCCTGATCATCTTCGGGCCGCGCAAGCTGCCCGAGCTCGGCCGTTCGCTCGGGCGGAGCCTTCAGGAGTTCAAGCGCGCGTCGCATGAGCTCAGGAACACGCTGGACGACGAGGTCCGGATTGAGGAAGAGCGCGACCGGGAACGGCAGCGTGTGGCGACTCCTGCGGCCCCTCCCGGACCGGAGGAGCCAGTCGTGGCCCGGCAGAGCGGCCTCGACTAGCCCGTTCGCGCGATGGCGCTCGTCCCTTCCACCACGACGGAAGATCCCAACCGTCAAATTCAGCTCACCGACCCCGACTCCCTCGAGGACGGCGCGAGCAAGATGTCATTCCTCGAGCACCTCGAGGAACTGCGTCGGCGCCTCATCAATAGTGCGCTCTCCCTTGTCGCCGGCGTGTTCATTGCTTTTTTCTTCCTGAACCGGATCGTCGACTTCGTGCTCCTGCCGCTCAGGGAACTCCTGCCGGAAGGCAGCTCGTTCCAGACGATCGAGGGCCCCGAGTACATCATCCTGTACTTAAAGATCGGGCTGCTGGCGGGTCTCTTCGTCGCCTTGCCGCTCATCCTCTGGCAGGTCTGGCTCTTCATCGCCCCGGGCCTGTACGCGCACGAAAAACGGTTCGCGATCCCGTTTGTGGCCATGACCTCGGTGTTTTTCTTCATCGGGGCCGCCTTCGCGCACTACCTCGCCTTTCCGTATAGCTGGGACTTCTTCGTCAAGTTTCAGCCCGAGTACGTGCAGTTCATGCCGAGGCTCGGCCCGACGTTCTCGCTCTACGTGAAGATCCTCTTGGCCTTTGCGCTGATCTTTCAGATGCCGACGGTCGTGTTGTTCCTGGCGCGCATGGGCATGGTGACGCCCGGATTCCTGGTGAAGCACACGAAATACGCCGTCCTCATCATCTTCATCCTCGCCGCTTTCCTCACGCCGGCAGACGTCGTGTCGCAGTTCATGATGGCAGGGCCCATGATCTTGCTCTACGGCCTCAGCATCGGGATTGCCTGGGTCTTCGGACGGCGTAAACCCTCATAGATTCAGGTCGTTCCCAGTTCGCCTGAAGTCGTGCCGGGATCCAGGGGTTGTCACTTTTTCACTACAGTTGGGTTACAATCTCTGCAGTAGTCTCTGCGGAGGGGCGTGACGTTCGCTCACTGCCAGCCGCGGGACCGGAACGAGACAGGACGGAACGCAGATGACAAGATTCGCAGCAACGTTGTGCCTGGCAGCCACCGTGGCGGTCGCCACGCCGGCGTTCGCCCAGGCTCCCGCAGACCAGGAGACCCGCCGGGCGACCACGACGGTCCAGGGAGACACAGGCCTCTGGTTCGTCCCAACGGCCGAGATCCTGCCGGCCCGCCGGTTTTCGCTGAGCGCGTACCGCGTTAACTTCGATTACGACCAGGGCTTCACCGACGTGTCGAACTGGCCCGTGACGGTCGGGGTCGGGCTGGCTGACCGCGTGGAACTCTTCGGCGCGTTTACGCTTGTCAGGCGCATCGACCGGGACGTGCGCCCGCTCTTCGTCGCCGCAGGGCCGCGATTCGGCGGCGTGGTGAACGAATACCCGTTCGTGAACGACGGCTGGAGCGGCAACCAGCTCGGGGACCTCTGGCTGGGCGCAAAGATCAACCTGGCATCGCAGCACCGCCAGTCGCCGGCGGCATTTGCGCTCCGCGGGCAGCTCAAGATTCCGACGGCGAGCCGTGACGATGGGGCAGGGACGGGCCGCCTGGATGCGGCGATCGACGCGGTCGTGAGCAGCGAAATCAATGAGCGGGTGGAACTGTCCGGGTTCGGCGGCTTCATCGTGCGCGGCGATCCCGACGAGTTCAATCTGCTGAACGGCTTCCGCTGGGGCGTCGGCGCCGCCATGCCGACGCGGGGAAGCCTGCGGCTGACGGCCGAACTGCACGGCGAAGTGTACAGCGGAGACGCGGTGACCCTCGAGGGTGCCGTGCCCCAGCAGTTCGGCACCGCACCGCCGGTGAACTCCGAGCAGCGCGGGCCCGTCAACGCCAGCCTCGGGCTGACGTGGCTGGGCGCCAACGGCCTCTTTGCCGGGGCTGGCGTGAACTGGAACATGCGGATGGACCCGCGCAGTGATTTCGGCGCCTTCGGCGACGTCACAGGGGATTCGCTCGGCTTTCAGGTCCGGCTTGGTTACCACCCCGGCGTCCGCGTCTACGTCGCGCCCGCGCCGCCGCCGCCACCGCCGCCCACGACCGCGAACCGTCCACCCACCGTGCGTGCCCGGTGCGAGCCGTGCACGGTGGAGATTGGCAAGGGGTCAACGCTTTCGGCCGATGCCACCGATCCGGACGGCGATCAGCTGACCTATCGCTGGAGCGTGCCGACAGGCACCCTGACGAGCCCCAACGATCGACAGACACCGTGGACGGCTCCGATGCAGGAGGGCCCGGTCGTCGCCACCGTGACCGTCACCGACAGCCACGGCGCCACGGCGACCGACGCGGTGACACTGCAGGTCGTGCGGCCGGCCGTCAAGGAGTTCACGTTCGAGGACGTCCACTTCGACTTCGACCGCTACTCGCTCCGGCCCGAGGCGACGCGCGCGCTGGACGAGGCGATCCGCTCACTGCAGGAGAACACGACGCTGCGCCTCGAGATCGAAGGGCACACCTGCAACATTGGCACGGCCGAGTACAACCTCGCGCTCGGCGAACGCCGCGCGATCGCGGTGCGTGAGTACCTCGCTGGCCGCGGGATTGGCGCCGACCGCCTGCGCACGGTCAGCTACGGTGAAGAGCGCCCGAAGCACGACAACGCCCGGGAGGAGACTCGCCGCCTGAACCGCCGCGCCGCGCTGGTGGTCCGGATCCAGTAGGGACGCACCCTGCGGGGGCGCCCGCACGACCCTGATCGGTGTCAGCAGTCAGGGGCCGGCTTCGCATCCGCGGAGCCGGCCTTTTTTTCGTGGAGGCACCGGAGGCGGCGAGGTCACCGCGTTAGACTATCCCTTCCCAATGGTGATCAAGGCGTCGGCGTCGGCCGACATCCGGCAGCTCATTACCGCGTTGAGCAGTGACGACGAGGTGGCGCGGGAAACCGCCGTCGCGCGGCTGGCTATCATCGGGAGCCGCGCCGTGGACCGCCTCCTGGCGGCGTACCGCGGAACGACCGACCGCGGCACGCGGACCGCCATCCTGCGGGCGCTGGAGCCCTCGGCCGACGACCGCGCGCTGGCGATCGCACGGGAGGCGCTCCGAGCCGGCGGGGACATGGGTGTGGCCGCGTCCGGCGTCCTGCGAAGCCTGCTGGATTCGCGGCAAGCCCCGACGGCCGCCGCCGCCCTGGATGCCCTCATCACCGTCGTCACGGACGGCGCGACCGAACACCGCCTCAGGTTCGCCGCGGGAGAGGCCCTCCGGGCCGTCCCGGCTATCTCCGCCCAGGTGGCAGCGGCGCTGCGGGAGCTTCCGGGAATGGCAGACCAGGCTCCTGAGGGGGATAGCGCCCGGGCGGGGGCCGAGGCCGGCGCCGTCTGGCAGGATGCCTTGGAGGGGCGGCTTCCGGACCTGCCAGGGTCGCTGCGGGAGGCGCTGAATACCTACAGCAGCCATGCACCCCTCGGCGGGCTCCAGGGCCTCGTCGAGGCCGTCCGCGCTCACGAGCAGACCGTCGGGGCGGACCGGCGCAGCGATTGGCGCACGCTGCGCGGCGCGCTGCACCAGGCGCTGGCACTCCGGGGCAGCCGGGTGGCGCTGTACGACCTGCGAGAGTCGCTCGAGCAGGCCGCCGAGCCGCTGCCACCAGCCTTCCTGACCGCGCTGCACGCCGTGGGTGACGAATCCTGCCTGGAGCCAATCGCCGCGGCCCATCACGTGGCGCAGGACGCGCGCTGGAAAGCACAGCTCCGCGAGGCCTTCCAGGCCGTCGCCCGACGCGAGCGCCTCAGCCGCCGAAGCGCCGTCATCAAGCGGGTGGCGGCCAGGTGGGGGGAGGACTTCAAGGAGCTGAGCGGCGCTCGACAGGGGCGGGCGCGGCGGTCACCCGCCAGAGATTGAACCCGGAAGCGGCTACCGCCGCCCGAGTTCCGAGCCTTGAATTCTCAGTTCTGCGTTCTGACTTCAGAGTTCTCAGCTCTGCGTTCTGCGTTCTGGGTTCTGAGTTTCAGAACGTGCGCCAGGTAAAGCTGGTCATCACCGGATTCCCGGCCGTGAGAACCTTCTGCTGCAGCGTCGTGTCGTAGTGAATTCCGGCGCTTCCGCCGAATTCCATGGTCTTCATGATGACCGATCCGTAGAAGTCGGCATTGCCCCAGAACCTGCCCTGGGCATTGGGGGCGTAGATGAGGGCGGCGGTGTTCCCGTTGCCGTCCATCTCGATGAGCTTGGTACCGGCATACTCGAACGTGAGACGTGAAGGATCCCACGTCGCGTTACTGAGCCCGTTGCCGGTGACATCCAGCACCTTGGTGACGCTGCCCTCGCCCGCCAGCACGATCTTCACGGGCCCGCCCGAGTTCGAGTCCACCACGATTCGGGTGGTGCCCGAAATCGTCAAGCTGTTCATGTGGTAGGTGCCGGCCTTCAGGGTGACAATCGCATTGCCCTTAAGGCTCAGGTTGCCGAACAGCACCGGCGAGCCATCGGAGGGCGGCGTAAAGGTCGTCTGCCCGCCAATCACCTGGCAGACACCGGCGTAGCCCGCAGGGCAGCTGTTATGGATGGTCTGGTTCGTGGTCGGGGGCATCGGGCTTGGCGCCGCCGGCGTCGGAAAGTCCACCGACTGCGGCAACTGGATCAGCCCTTCCGAGACCGTCCCGAGCGCGGCGACCGTCGCGGCCGTCACGTTGTTGGCGGTGCATGCCCCAACGCCTGACATGGGGGTCGAGAGCGTCCCGTTGATGTCGGCGCTGCCTCCTCCCGAGAGGTTGCCGTTCGTGCCGACGTGCCCCTGGCTACTGGCCGTCACCGGCGAGCTGCCCGTGACCGGCTGGCTCGAGTTGTAGCTGCTCGTGCTGGCGTTGCCGCTAAACGACAGGGCCGAGCAGCCGTTCGCGGTCGCGAACGCTGCGTAGCTGAAGACAGGCCTGGTCGAGCGCTCGATGACCGCCGAGACTTCGACCTCGCCGGAACCCAGCCCGGCAGCCCGCCGGCCGACACCCGTGACTTCCCAGGTCTGCAGCGTCCACATCGCGCCGGTGATGCCGTCAGGGACCTGCCGCATGCCCAGCAGGCGGGCCCGCGCGGTGTACGTCACGGTGCCGTTGCCGACGTTCAGCGTGCCGCTCGAGGCGTTCTGGAACGCCTGGACGACCGCGGCGACTGGATAATTGGACGTCGTGCCGGCGTCGCTCGATAGAACCACGGGCTGGCCACCGGAGGCAACAGGCGAGAGCGCAAGGTTGTAATTCGCAAGGGCGTCGCCGGCAGTCCCTGGCATCACCACCTGGTACCCGCTCGACAGCAGGTAGTTGGCCGCCGCGGCGACGCCGGATTCCGCGGCGTAGCGGGCCTGAGACATCGAGGTGTAGCTCGAGCTCGACAGGGTCTCGGTTCTGGCCACGTGCACCATGGCCGCGCCGAGCGCGGACATGATCAGCATCGTGAACATCGCCATGACGATGGCCATGCCGCGCTGGTCAGATCGGTTCATAACGTCCTCTACTTGCCTTTAGTTCAGCAGGGTGACGACCGTCGCCGGAAGGGGCTGGATCCGATTCGCGTAGCCGAGACTGGCCATCTGCCATGTGTGAAACACGTTGCGCGGCGCCACGTTGAGGAGCGCCTTCGTCACCACCTGGAACTCGCCGGTGACGGGATGTCGATCGTGCGTCCGCACGGTCGTCATGATCGCTACGTTCACCACATACGTCCTGCCGCTGATCGTGTGCTGCTGGTACGAGAAACAGGGCGGCACCGTGCCGTCGGGGTCCGGGGGATTGGGTAGCAGGTTGTCGAGCAGGACCTGCTCCACCGTCACGCCCGGCTTCGCCCCGGCAGTGAAGGGCATCATGTTTCGGTACAAACGGCCTTCGAGCCAGCTGCACGTGTACTCCACGTACACCATGTTGCCGTCACCGTTGATGTCGCCGACGATCTTGAGCACGCTGGGTGTAGAGCCGTTAGAGCCGTTCGCATGGTCCGTCGGGATCACACCCTGTCCGAAGCCGGCCGCGGGTGCCACGCGGGCGCCGATTGCATGAGCGGAGCCGAACACGGCCGTGATCTGGTTTGCCCCGGTGTTCACGTTCGTGACCGTGACGACCTCCTGAGTCGCGCCATGCCCGATGACGAGCCGCACACCGCCGCCGAAGCCGTCGACGAACATCCCGGTCGTCGAGGTGACCCCGACCGTGTTCGTGCCGGCAGCCACGGCAGCGGTGAGCGCCACGGGATTGGGGAACGCGACGCGGCCGGCCTGCCCGACCTCCTGCTGCAGCAGCGCCGTCGCATTCCTGATGCCGGCGTGCATCTCGGAACGGTTCGACTGGTCCTGGTTCAACCGGCTCATGTCAACCACGCCCT
>JACCRT010000058.1 GCA_013813355.1 Acidobacteriota bacterium
ACTGGCCCCGGTACATGCGGCTGGTGAGAAACTACACTAACCCGACGTATCAGCAGATAGTCAACAATGCCACTCCCGGGAGATTCAGAGCCTCAAGGGCTTGGGGGGTAAGCTCGTACAGTTCTCAATGCTATGGAAACAACTACAGATACATTACACCAAGGCGGACCATTACCCAAGCTCAATGGAAGGTCAGAATTCCAGCTAACGGTACGTATCGTGTTTGGGCCTGGTGGCCAGCCAACTCCGGATACAACAGCCGTACCCGGTACCTGATCCGCACCGCGAGCGGCTGGGTGACTAGGCTTCGGAATCAGCGAACAAACGGCGGTAGGTGGATGCATCTAGGTGACTTCCGAATGAGTGCTGGCGACGGGTACTTCATACGCGTCGATAGTAGGAGTTCTGCTGGTGGCTACATAATCGCCGACGCGATACGAGTGCGCCGCGTATAGAGGAGGTCAAGACCCAAAGTTTCTGTAATTTCCCCCAAGAAGGGATCTTTGCCTAGCGCTACATGGCGATCACCTCCTGGTCGGCGGGAATCTTTGCACAGCGGCTCTCGTAAAGCTCGGCCATGCCAGGTAGCGCTTACCCGTGATCCACTCCTCACTGGTCTCGGCGGCGAGGGCCGTGACCAATCTCAAACACGACTCCCTGTTGGCGAAGATCCTCACCACCCGGCTACGACGACGTATCTCCTGGTTGAAGCGCTCCAGAGCGTTGGTGTTTCGGATCCTTCTCTGATGGTTTCGTGGAAAGGCCAGGCAAGAGAGGCACTACTCTATCTCTTCTTCGAGGCGCTCGGCTACCTTTGGGTATCTCTCTGTGTCCACCGCGATCCGCAGCCTCACGGGCGAGCCGTAGGGCCGCGGGCTTGTCCGTAGCGGCGAACACGGCCCGTAGGTCCGCGGCAATCTCCTTGCGTCTGTCTCTGGCGACCAGGCCGGTGAGGTTGCGGCTGAAGTGGACCTGGCAACGCTGCCAGCTAGCTCCCTGAAAGTGCCTATCGATGGCGGCTTTAAGCCCCTCATGATCGTCTGAGACTACTAGCTCCACGCCCGAAAGCCCGCGGCTTTTGAGACTGCGGAACAGATCCTGGTAAGTGGCCTCCTCTTGGTGTCGGCGACCTCCACGACAACGATCTCCCGAAAGCCGTCGTCTCTCACTGCCTTGGCGATCAACACACCCTCACTGACGATCCGCGAGTCTACCCGGACCTTCTCGTAGCGAGCGTCGACGAACAAGTACGGGTAAGCCTCGGCCTCCAGTGGACGGTTCCTCCAGGCCTTCAGCTCGACGGCGAGCTGGCTAGACAGGCGGCTGACGGTGCTCTTTGAGAAATTGGTGGCGCATAGCTCCTCAGTGACCTCGCCGACCTTGCGGGTCGAGACACCCTCGACGTACATCTCCATGAGCGCCAGGACCAGCACCTTCTCGTTTCTCTGGTAGCGGGCGAACAGAGAGGTGGAGAAGCTCCCGGTCCTGAGGCACCAGCAAGTTCAGGGTGCCAACCCGGCTCCTTAGCGTTCTGGGCTTGTAGCCGTTGCGCTGTCCGGTGCGACTCTCGGAGCGCTCGTATGGGGCGACGCCTATATGTTCGGTGATCTCCGCCTCCAGAAGCTGCTGCAGAACACGCTCTATGATCTCCTTGAGGAAGTCCGGCTCGTCAAGCAGGACCTGTTGCACTAGCTGTTCTCTGATTCTGTGCTGGTCTGTGGCCATCGCTCACTCCGTGCTAGTGATCATGGCCCCTGGCGGGGCCACCTCGGATGATTGAAAATAAGGTGGAGGTTGTCGCGTGGTCCGAAGCCTGCCTCCACCACGCAGCGACCTTATTTTCACCCTAGATAGTGGACATGAATCACCCAACTATCTTGGAGGACGGTGGCCACCTTTCTCTAGCGACTCACCTTTTACAGAAGTTTAGGGACACAGCCCCAACCCCGAGAAGTACGGCAATAACTACAGGTTCACCCAGCCCAGGCAAGTAAGCGACCTGGCGAGGTTCAAGGTTAGGATCCCACGCGACGGCGAGTATGTGATCCACGCCTGGTGGCCGTCGAACTCCAACTACAACCCCCGCACCCGGTTCCGCGTAAAGACCGCCGACGGCTGGGTTACCCGGCTGCGCAATTAGCAGCAGAACGGTGGCCGGTGGGTAGGGCTGGGCTCCTTCGGGATGGAGGCCGGGGATCGCCGCTACATACAGATCCCGCGCCACAGTGACCGGGGCGGAGTGATCATGGCCGACGCAATCAGGGTATCAGAGAGGTAAAAGGCGACCTGCTCGGTGCGATCTCAGAGGCAGTGTTGTAGACTAACCGGCGCTAAAGTCTGCACCTGG
Source organism: Acidobacteriota bacterium (assembly GCA_013813355.1). Lineage (GTDB taxonomy): Bacteria > Acidobacteriota > Vicinamibacteria > Vicinamibacterales > 2-12-FULL-66-21 > JACCRT01. Next base: position 2,348 of record JACCRT010000058.1, read on the forward strand.
AGTCCATTGAGGGAAGCGCTTGTCTACTACCAGCGCAAGAGAAAAAAAGCCGAAGCCCGGTGCGATCCCGGAGACTCTATCTAAGCTCTACGACCGGCGCTGGCTCGTTCTGTACTTCATTCAGCGCCAGCTCTCGAGCAGCTACCGTAAGTCGTTCCTGGGGTTCGTCTGGATAATCCTGACGCCTCTGCTCATGATCGTACTCTACACTCTGATCTTCTCGGAGGTCGTGGGCCTCAGGTTCCGGGAAGCTCCGGGTGCGGCGAACTTCGGGCTGTACCTGTACTGCGGGCTGATTCCATTCCTGTCCTTCTCCGAGGCCATCAATCAGTCCGTCAACAGCATCCGGGGCAACGCCAACCTGGTGCAGAAGGTGATCTTCCCAGTCGAGATCATCCCGTTCAGCACGGTAATAACCAGCTTTGTAACCCACTCTTTCGGACTTGGGGTGCTGGTAGCCGTCAACTACGTCATATCCAGGGAGATCCATTGGACGATCGCTCTGCTTCCGGGCGTCATGGTGGTGCAGCTCGTGTTCACGCTGGGCCTGGGTTATCTGATGGCGGTCGTCGGCACCTACCTGCCGGACGTACGAGAGACCACGAGAGCCATCACCCGCGCACTGTTCTTCACCACCCCGATCATCTGGCCCCCAGAGATGGCCTACGAGCGCGGGTTCGGCTTCCTGGTGGACTACAACCCGCTCGCCCTCCTGGTGATCAGCTATCGGGACCTGGTCCTTACCGGGACCCTTCCTGACGTTCAGCAGCTCTTCTTCCTCGCCCTCTTTGCTATAGCGTTGCTGGTCGGCGCTTTCCTACTGTTCGTCGCGGTCAAGAAGAACTTTGCGGACCTGATCTGATGCCCGCCATCTCTCTGAAAGGCGTCTCCAAAGAGTACCGTATCTTCGCCCGACCCCAGGACCGGGTAAAGGAGGCCCTGAGCTTCGGTAGAAAGCGTCACGGTCAGGAGTTCTGGGCGCTCAAGGACGTGGACCTGAAGGTGGAGCCGGGTGTGACCCTGGGCATCCTGGGCCGTAACGGAGCGGGCAAGAGCACGCTGCTAAAGATAATCTCTGGTGTGTTGAAACCCAGTAGCGGCGAGGTCGAGGTAAACGGGCGGCTCGCAGCTCTATTGCAGCTCGGGGCGGGCTTCAATGCAGAGTTCACCGGCCGGGAGAACGTGCTGATGAACGGTCTGATCCTGGGCATAGACCGGAACGAGATGCTCGAACGCTTCGACGAGATCGCCGCCTTCGCGGATCTCGGGGAGTTCATGGACCGTCCCGTGAAGACCTACTCTAGCGGCATGCGGGCCCGGCTGGGCTTCGCCGTGGCGGTGAACGTAGAGCCGGAGATACTGGTCGTGGACGAGACGCTCTCCGTCGGGGACGCTGTATTCAAGCAGATGGGCCTGCAGAAGATGCGCGACCTGCGGGACTCCGGAACCACCATCCTCTTCGTCTCCCACAGTATGGGCATGATCAAGAACTTCTGCACCGAAGCGGTGCTGCTGCACAAGGGCGAGGTGGTCGTCCACGGCGATACGAGCGGGGCACTCGACCGCTACCAGGCCTTGATCTCCGGGGTCGAGGCCCAGCGCAAGGCCGGGGAACAGGGCTCCGGGCAGCCAGGGGGCTATGAGATAGACCTGGAGGAGGACGCCGCATTGGAAGGCCCCTCCTTCAAGGAGAACCCGGAGCTGGAAGGCAGGAGGGCAAGCCTCCGCCACGGCACCGGCGAGGCCCGTGTCTCGAACGTGGAGGTGCTCGACGAGCGGGGACAGCCGGTGGATGCGGTCGAGGCGTACTCCCCCGTCACCCTTCGGGTCCACCTGCAGTACCTGGAGGAGGTCAGGGGAAGCGTCCTGGGGGTAACGGTGCGCAACAAGGCCGGGCTGGACCTGTTCTCGACCAGCACCAACCGGGAGAAGAACCCGCTGCGCAAGCGAGAGAAAGGCGAGAGGGTAATAGTGGACTTCACCTTCAAGGTCCCGTTACAGCCCGGCCCTTACAGCGTGGCGGCCTCCGTCTCCCATCAGAAGGAGAAGAACCTCTACCTGGACTGGGTGGACGTGGCGGCGGTGTTCAAGATCTCGCGCCCAGAGCAGGGCAACATCGCGGGGCTGATCGACCTCCCGGCGGAGGTCGAGGTCCGTAGTCCCGACCGCGAGGCCCGCCCCAGCAAGCCCGCCTAGAGTACCTCCACGTTCTCCGGGAGAGGCCCGAGCCTCTGGCGCACCGCGTTGCGGAGGTCCACGACCTTCGAGGCCAATCTTACGACGGGTTCGAGGTCCACGACTTTGTGGTCGGTGGCGATTACGATGCAGTCCGCCCGCTCTATCTCTTCGCGCGTCAACTCCACGGAGGCGAGCCCTTGCCCGGACAGGTCGGGTACGTAGGGGTCGTGGTAGACGACCTCGGCCCCATTCCCGGCGAGGAGCTCCAGGATCTTGAGCGACGGGCTCTCGCGCAGGTCCCCGACGTCCGGCTTGTAGCTTACCCCCAGGACCAGTACCCTGCTGCCGTTGACCGGCCTCTTCACGTCGTTGAGTGCGGAGGTGATCCTGCCGACGGCGTAGTAGGGCATGTTGACGTTGGTCCGGCCGGCGAGCTCGATGAACTCGGTGCTCATGTCGAAGGCCCTGGCACGCCAGGAGAGGTAGAACGGGTCTATGGGGATACAGTGCCCGCCGAGCCCCGGCCCCGGATAGAACGGCATAAAACCGAACGGCTTGGTCTTGGCCGCCTCTATGACCTCCCACACGTCCACACCCATCCGGTGGCAGAGGATGGCGAGCTCGTTTACGAGCGCGATGTTCACCCCCCGGAAGACGTTTTCGAGCAGCTTCGAGAGCTCGGCACTCTCGGGGGTCGAAACGGGGTAGACCTCATCCACCACCCGGCCGTAGAGAGCCCCGGCTCTCTCGGAGCAGTCAGGTGTTATTCCCCCCACCACCTTCGGGGTGCTCTGGAGGGTGTAGCGACGGTTACCGGGGTCCACCCGCTCCGGGCTGAAGGCCAGGTAGAAGTCCCGCCCCACACGCCGCCCGCCGCGCTCCAGGATGGGGAGCAGCACCTCACGGGTGGTTCCGGGGTAGGTGGTGCTCTCCAACACCACTAGCGCGCCGGAGCGCAGGTTCTCCGCAACCAGCTCGACTCCCTCCACTACCACGGAGAGGTCCGGCTCCCGGTACTCGTCCAGCGGTGTCGGCAGGCAGATGATGACCGTCCCGGCCTCCTGGAGGGAGGTGTAGTCCTTGGAGAAGCGGAGCCTCCCCGCCGAGAGGTTCTCCCGCACGACCTCCGCCGGCACATCCTCGACGTAGGAGACCCCGGCGTTGAGGGAGGCCAGCTTCCCGGGGTCGGTATCTACCCCGATCGCGGGCACCCCGGCCTCCGCGAAGGCAACTGCGAGCGGCAGCCCGACGTACCCAAGTCCTATTATGCCGACGGGTTCCACAGACGGCGAATCTAGCATACCCGCATCCTCCACAGTAGACGTAGTGTTAGCGCTGTTCGAGGGACCGGGACCTACCTCTTCAAGACCCTGCGCTTGAGGCGGTCGAGGCTCTGTAGCATCCGGAAGACGCTCGAACTCCTCATCTCCTTTACCTGCCCCTCGAGGCTCCGCAAGCGAGCCTCGAGGCTCTTGGAACTCTGCCGCTCATCGGCCAGCCGCCGCTCCAGCTTGACTATACGCTGCTTGAGCTGCCGGGGGTCCGGGTCTCCAGGCTTCGTCTCCTGCTCCGCGGACCGCTGCCCCGCCTCCCGCGGCACAGCCTTCTTGAACGGGAGCTCGTGGTCCTTGTACTGCTTCTGTATGCGGTCCAGGATCCAGCCCTCGGACTCGAAGTCCTTGTTCTCCTGGATGTAGCGCGCCTGCTCCTCGTTCAGCGGCTCCTTCTTGCGGCGACGGCCCTCGAACGAGCGGGACATCTTGCTCCAGGCTTCTCGAACGGAGTCGTCGAAGTCGAGCTCCAGGAAGCGGGATACGAGCGGTATGCTGGCCTCGCTGTCGCCGAAGAAGTCATGGTAGCTGACGACCAGGACCTCCGGGCTCCTGCCGCTCTCTACGAACTGTCGGGTCTTCTTCATGGCTATGTTCCAGTCCCGGACGCCGATCTCGAACCCGTTCTTTCCCCCGAGCCAGCCGTCTTCGGGGTTCTTCGAGCGTGCGTCGTAGGATTCGGCGACCTCCTCGACAGGCCGGTAGAGCACCACGAAGCGCGCTCCGGGGTTGTTCTTTGCCAGGTTCCCCATGCTCCTGACGTAAGATGGGGTCTTGTCCCCCACCCACTCGAGCGCATCCTCGTCCTTCTTGGCAAGGAGGTCCTCGTGATGCTCCCTCGGCAGGTTCGTCTCGCCCTCTCTGTAGTCCAGGATGCGCTCGAAGGTGAAGAGGTCGGGCGTGATCTCGTCCTGGATAAACTTGTACCGTTCCCGGCAGACCAGTACCTGCCGGTGCTGGTTGAGGTAGTTGGCGAAGGCCGTGGTCCCGCTCCTGCCGGGACCGGCTACGAACAAGACCTTCAAAGTGGCTCTACCCTCCTGCTCATCGTTCCCGGACCTCCTCCGGCTCACCAGAGAGGAACGTTAACAGGCCCGGACGCAGCAAGGAAGACACTAGCCCTTTCTGGAAACGTACAGACCACTCTGTACTCTGGCCCCGCTGGAGTCGACCCTGTCTACCTGGAGCCCGCTCTCATCCAGCAGGGCCTCGAAAAACTCCCTGTTGTACAGGACGCAGTGCAAAGGCCCCTTCCAGTCTTTGTCCATGTAACCCTCCGGGTTCTCGGTCACGTTCGGGACCCCGTCCTCGATGAACACGGTCATAAATATCTTGCCGCCGGGACGGAGCAACCTCTGCAGATCCGTAACTATTCAGCCTCGTAGGCCTGGAACAAACGGCTCACCTACGAAAACGCCCTCAAGCGCCCCGAGCACCTCCCCACCCTGCTTGCGTACCGTAGAGATGTAGCCCCGGATCCGGCAAAAAGCC
>JACCRT010000059.1 GCA_013813355.1 Acidobacteriota bacterium
CGCGAGAATTCTCAGCGCGTTCGGCACATTCGCGCATCCCCGGCTGGTGGCACAACAGCGGAGGGGCGTCAGCCTCAGCGGTACGAGAATTGCTCGACGCGAATTCGGGGGTGCCTGATGATGAGTCTCGTCCGTCTCCTCGGGTTCACGACATTGGGATGCGGGTGTGTCACGGGGCACTACCGCGAAGTGGCCACGAACCGTGAAGTTACGTATGTCGAAGAGAAGGGTGTGAGCTGCGGCCAGCAGGGTCACCGGCGCAACCACACGCTGGCGCGCGCGCGCTTCGGGCCGCGCCACCTGATTGCAAGAGCGTCGTAGGGCGTTCCATTTCAGCTCACGGCTCCCCCACCGCCCAGGGCCGTCGTCTCACCATCGCAGGTGGGTAGCGGCCCTGGTTTTCTGTACACTGAACGCCGATGCCCGGCCACCCCACGCCCCTCTCACCGATCAAGCCTCACACCGTCCTCGAAAGCGCGCGCGGCCGGCTTCAGTTCTTTCTTGGGGATTGCCTGGACGTCCTGCCGGCGCTCGCCCCTGGGTCGATTTCGGCGATTGCCACCTCTCCACCTTACAACCTGGGCATCCGGTACCGCACGTATCACGACGCGCTGCCCCGGGAGCGCTACCTGGAATGGACGGCGCGCTGGGTGGCCGAGGCACGCCGGACCCTGGCCGCCGACGGGTCGCTCTTCCTCAATGTTGGCAGCAAACCGACGGATCCCTGGGCGGCATTCGACGTGGCCCAGGCGGTACGTGGCCACCTCCACCTGCAGAACACGATTCACTGGGTGAAGTCGATTGCGATCGAGCGCGAGCTGGCGGGTACTGGCGCTGCGCTCGATCGTGACATCGCGGTCGGGCACTACAAACCGATCAACAGCGACCGGTTCGTCAACGACTGCCACGAGTTCATCTTCCACTTCACGCCGGACGGGCGCACGCCGCTCGACCGTCGGGCGATTGGCGTGCCCTACCAGGATGCATCGAACATCGCCCGCTGGCGCACTGGCGGCAGCAACCGCCGCTGCCGCGGCAACACCTGGTTCATCCCGTACGAGACAATCCAGAGCCGCGAGGACGACCGCCCGCACCCCGCCACCTTCCCGTCGAGGGTGCCGGAGTACTGCTTCCGCCTGCACGGTGCCGAACGCATTTCGGTGGCGCTCGATCCGTTCCTCGGTCTCGGCAGCTCCGCCGTCGCCGCGGCGCAGCTCGGCCTGGACTTCATCGGAATCGAGATGGACGAGCACTATCTGCACGAGGCCGTACGACGCGTCGAGGCCTCGCTGAAAGGCTGAAGGTTGAAGGAAGAAGGTTGAAGGAAGAAGGTTGAAGGGGCACAAGAAAGGGCCCGGCTCCCTCGCGGGAACCGGACCCTTCGTCTTTCAGCCTTCAGCCTTCAGCCTTCAGCCTTTCTTAAGGCTTCTTAGTTGAAGCTGTAGCGTAGGCTGAACTGCGCACGCCACACGTCGTTGATCCCGGCCGTGCGCTCGAACGAGCGGCTCTGGAGCTCGCCGCTGATCACGCGCAGCCGGTAGGTCAGATCTCCCCCCACGATGGCGGGATTGGTCAGCGGCTGGGCGTTCACCATGCGGTGACCGAGGCCCCAGTCGCTGTTCAACAGGTTGCCGAAGTTCAGCACGTCGGCGCGGAACTGGAACGCGTGGCGGCGGCCGCCAACGGTCGTGAAGAGGTCCTGCGCGAGGCTGACGTCCAGGCGCTTGGTCATCGGCAGGAATACGCCCCCGCGCTCGGTGTACTGGCCGCGGCGCGAGCTGAGGTACGGGTCCTGCGAGATGAAGGTGTCCCACGCCGCCGCCTGCTCGGCCGCGGTGAACGTCCGCCCGCCCGTCGTGAACGTCGCAAAGTTCATCTCACCCTGGTTGCGGTGGACGTAGATCAGGTCGTTGCTGGTGCCACCGTCGCCGTTGACGTCGCCGGTAAAGGCGTAGGTGGCGTTGCCGGCCGTAAAGGCATCCAGGAACATCGAGACCGTCGTGCCGCCGAAGCGGAAGTACTCCCGGCGATACGAGGCCGCGAGGAACACGCGGTGCCCCGGCGAGTCGAACGAGAAGCCGAGGCCCGGGTTGTTCGGGTCACCGGCGTGCTGGTTGTTGTTCCAGGAGCCGAAGGCGATCGAGCCTGGGCTCACGGTGTTCTTCGCTTCGCCGTAGCTGTAGGCGGTCTTCACCCAGAGCCCGGCACGCATCGTCTTTTCGAGCGAGCCCGAGGCGATCCAGGACCGGCCCACGTTCTGGTTCTTCAGGACCGTCGCGTTCGAGACGTGGCTGTGGATGCGGTTGCTCGTCCAGCGCGGGCGGTTGTCGACGCCGCCGACGGTCGTCTGCGCCGCCGGCAGGTTGGCGTTGATGTAGTAGATGCCGTTGACGTCACGGCTATAGAGGAACTCCGCGGTGCCCGTCCAGCCCCAGGGCAGCCGCTGGTCCACCGCGAGGTTGGTGCGCCAGATCTGCGGGAACTTGAAGTTCGGATCGGTCAGCGCCAGCTCGTAGGAGGAGGCCGGCTCGCCGGTCACGTTGGCCGGCTTGTACCGGTTCGGATCGGGGTTGAACGGCCGGGCCGTCGTGTTGTTGAGCGTCTCGAAGCCGGTGAGCACGCCGGTGTTGCCGATCTGGTTCGAAATCCAGACGTAGGCCGGCTTGCCGGTGAAGACGCCCGTGCCGCCGCGGACCTGGGTCTGGCGCTCGCCGCGGACGTCCCAGTTGAAGCCCACCCGGGGGGACCACAGGAGGTTGGGATCGGGCAGCTTGGCGGTCGAGTACTGCACCGCCGCGCCGGTTTCGTCGCGGAACGTCAGCGCGTCGGCCGCCGGGTTGGCAAAACCGGTATCGCCGAAACGCGGGATGTCGAACCGCAGGCCGGCGGTGATCCGCACGTTGTCGCGCACGCGCCAGTCGTCCTGGGCGTAGGCGCCGACGTACCAGACTTCGAGCGGCTGGATGGGCTTTTCCATGCCCGGGATGTTCGCCCAGCGGAGCTGGAAGCGCTGCAGCGTCACCGGGGACGTCGTGCGGTTGGGGTTGGCGAGGTGCCCGTTCGCGTCGGCGTAGAAATCCGCCAGCGAGCTGTAGGTGTAGACGCTCTGCGAGCCGGGAAAGAACACGTTCTCCGACTCGTAGCGCTCGGCGCTGGCGCCGAAGGTCAGCGAGTGCCGCGCGCCGTAGCGGGTGAAGTTGTTCTGCATCTGGAACGTGTTGTACCGCAGCTCGTTGTTGGGCGTGAAGGGCTCGAAGCCGAACGTCGTGTAGACCGAGCCCCCCTCCAGCACGTCCACCATCGGGAAGAAGTCGCCGCGCGAGTTGCGGCTCTCGTCGTGCGATGAGTAGCCCACGATCAGGTTGTTCGACATCCGATCGCTGAGGATGGCGTTCCACTCGCCGATACCCGAGCGGATGTTCTCCATGATCATGTAGTTCGAGTTCTGGAAGTTCAGCCCCGTGGTGTTGGTCCGGCGGGTGCCGAACCCGAGCGACGACGAGTTCGACAGCGGCACATCCGTGTCGGAGTCCAGGTGGTTGTAGCGGAAGCTGATCTTGTTCCGCTGGTTGACGTTGTAGTCTATCTTCGCCAGGAATCTGACCACCGGGGTCTCGCCCGGGTAGTCCTGGTACGGGCCCGTCGCATAGCCGAAACTCGAGTTCAAGAAGCTGCTGAGCTGATCGAGGTCCGAGGCCAGCACGCGCGTGATGTTCCCCCCCACCGGCTCGCCGCCGCGGTTCGCGCGGAACGTCGTCAGTGGACTCTGGAGGTTCTCGTTCTCGTAGTTCACGAAGAAGAACGCACGGTTGCGAATGATCGGCCCGCTCACCCAGAGCCCGGTGTTGCCATAATCGAACGTCCCGGGATTGATCGTCGCACTGCCGGCTTCGGTGCCCACGAGTTTGTTGTCGCGGAACTGGTAGTAGAGCGACCCGCGGAAGTCGTTCGTGCCGCTGCGGGTGATCGTGTTGACGCCGGCGCCGACGAAGTTCCCTTGCCGGACGTCGAACGGCGCGATGCTCACCTGCACCTGCTCGATCGCGGCCAGCGAAATCGGCGCCACCTGCGTGCGGTCACCGGGCGAGCCGGCCAGGCCGAACGAGTTGTTGAAGTAGGAGCCGTCCACCGTGATGTTGTTCATCCGGTTGTCCTGCCCCGCGAACGTGCCGCCCCCGCCGGCCTGCGGGGTCAGGCGCGTGATGTCCTGCAGTCGGCCGCTGATGGTCGGCAGCGTCGAGAGGGTCTCGCGGCTCACCGACGTGGCCGCGCCTGTCCGCTCCGAGCTGAATACGGCATCGGACACCTGCGCCGTGACGGTCACTTCCACTGCCAGCGCCCGCACGATGAAGTCGAGGTCGGTCGCCACCCCCAGGTTGATGTCCACGCCTTCCTGGATCTGCGGCTCGAACGAACTGCCCCCGCCGGCGTGCGTGACCGTCACGATGTAGCCGCTGCCCACGCGCATGCCGGGAATCGAATACCGGCCGTCGGCGCGCGTCGTCGTCTGGTACTCGGTGCCGGACGGCGCGTGAATGGCGATGACCTGGGCCCCCGCGACGGGCTGCTGCTGGGCGTCGGTCACCCGGCCGACCAGCGTGCCGGTCGTGACACCCTGCGCAGACGCAGGCACCGACTGCACGATCAGCGCGCAGCAGGCAAGAAGGGCGACGAGCACACAGCGTCGCCACAGGTGGAAACGAAACACTGACTTCATCAAAACACTCCCTGGCATGTGGGGTTTACTCGACGGAAAACGACCCGAAAACAGACGATCGTGGGGGCCGCCAGGGCGAAACTTCGGCAGGTCTCCACGCAACATGGGGGTGCAACTTGTAAAAGTTGTTGAGAGTCCGGGGTGTCGCGGCCCGGAGGAGGCCGCGACGGTCGAAAGTATAGCAGAAGGGCGTAAACGGGGTGTAAGAAAACGGGGCTCCGGGTCAGCGGGACGCTGAGCCCGGCGGCCGGCGCAGCGTGTACTCGGTCCGGTGCATCAGGTGCACCCCCGGCCGGTTGACTTTCACCTCGATCCGCCGCCGCTTCTTGAGCGGATCCGGGTTGCTCGACACGTACCCCAGCACGTAGTAATCGCTGGTCTCGTTGTCGATGCGCCGGAGCGCGCGGCTGAAGTCGTTCTGGTTGATGACCGCGATGCCGCCCGTCAAATCGGCCAGCACCCGCAAGCTGTCCTGGCTCGTTCTCACGTGGTTCTGCCATTCGACCATGTCGACCTTTTCGTCCAGGTCCGGACCGCCCACGAGGCCGCGCGGGTCGATCGTGTAGATGGTCGTGTTCGCGCGATTCGCCGCACGCGTCAGCTCCGAGAGCTGCGCCGCCAGATCCGCCGAGGCAAACAGATTCCCCTGTTTCATGAACGGATCGGTTTCGGGGATGTCGCTCCCGTCCGACCCGTCGCCCATTCCCGGCCGCCCGTACATCTCGGCGCGGTGCTTGTTCCGCGAATCCCGGAACGGATCCAGGTCGTAGCCGTTGCTGACGTAGATGAACGCCTTGCGCCGGTTCGTGACCTGCTCGAGGTTGCGCATCATGTCGTACGCAGTGCTGAACGCCACGTGCGCGCGATATCGAACCTCGGGCGGGCCCTCCTGCCCTTCGCCACCCTCGAGAATTTCCTGCGGCCGCAGCCCCGCGCCCGAGATCTTCTTGATGGCCTCCTCGAGCCGCTTGTGATCGTAAGTCAGGTCGATGGCGAGCGACGACGGCCCGGTGGACAGGATGGCGAACATGTCGCCGTCGTGGATCAGCTCCTTCGAGATCCGCTTGAACAGGTCGCGGATCCGGCCGGTGTTGCGGAAGTCGAGGTGGAGGTCGTCCACGAAGATGATGAAGATGCGCCCCGCCGCGTCGCTCGTCGGGCGGGTCGGCGGCAGGATGATCCCTTCCTGCGACGGCGGGGGCGGGGGCAGCATCTGGTTATAGATGCGGCCGCCGTGGGTCAGCAGGAACGAGATGATGTCCTGTTTGACGCCGTCCTCGTAGATCTCGAATTCTTCCTTGCTGACGTCGGCGACAAACACGCCCTGGTTGTCGCGGACAATGACGTCCTGCGTCACGATGTCAAAGGTGCGACGGATGACCTCGCGCTGGTCGGGGACGACGGGAGGCTGCTGTGGGGACTGCGCCTGGAGGATGGCGCCGGCCAGGACGACCGCCAGGGCGCCAGACATCCACACGGATCGCGGAAGGGGTGGTGCTTGCATGATTCGATTATACAGAGGGTTACCGGGTTCGCCGCGTCCGGCGACGCCCCACGACCGCGCGAAGCGCCTCGTACACGGTTTCATACTGTTCGAGCCCTTCGGTCACCTCGCCGTCGGTGACCCACGTGTCCGGGTTTAGACGCTCGGCGCGAGATTTCAGCTCGGTCTGCCCTTCCGGATCCTCCACCTTCTCCAGGATCCGCGCGATGACTTCGGCATACCGGGCGCGCAAACGCCCCAGGCCTTCGGCGCCGAGCCTCGCACCGGCGGGCGTGTCCGGCGCCGGCTCAGGCTCAGGCTCCGCGAGCACCATGGGCGAGGGCGTCACCTCCTCCGCGATGGCCTCGCGGGGGGCGTCCTGCTGGGCCGGACGTTCAGGGGGCTGGCTGACGGCCGGGATGCGCGGTGCGGCTGGCGTGCGGTCGGACCGGGGTCGGTCCTGGCGCGGCCGGCGCTCTGCCGGCTCCGACCGGGACATGGCGTCGGCCGGTGCCCCATCCCCTTTCAGGATGCGCGGCCAGTCGAACTCCAGGTTCGGGTTGTGTTCCTCGATCAGCCGAATGGCATCGGCATCGAGCGGCGCGCGCCCGACCCTGACACCAGGAGGCGTGCGAAACCAATACAGGACGCGCGAATGCGAGCGGCCGCGACGCCGTTCCCCGTGCACGACGAAGGTATGCTCGTACCCACGCTTGTCGCGGCTGAACCTCAAGTACGGCAGGATTACTTCCTCTTCTGGACCCGGGGCGCGGCCTTGCGCGCCGGCGCTTTGGCACGCACCGTCGCCTTCCGGGCCGCTGGGCCCGACGCGGCTCGCCGCGCGACAGGCGTGCGCGCCTTGGCCGAGCCAGCGGCCTTGCCGGCGCTCGGGCGCGCCGGCGCCTTGGCGGCAACGCCGGCCGCCGGCCGCCGCCCCGTCGCCACCGGCGCCTTGTGCACCAGGGTGAAGCGGGTCTGATCGCCGATGGTGTGGAAGCTCCAGATCTCGGCGACGTTCACGTGGTTCTCGGCCGCGAGGCGCCGGGCGCTATCGACCGAGCCGGCAGGCACGTAGAGGTGGAATGGCGCCCGCGCGCGGCCCAGGTGCGCCCACTGCGCCATCGCCTCGAGGTGGTTGACGGACTCGGCCGTTTCGACCTCGACCGTTCCCAGCAGCTTGCGTCCGCGATCGGCCGAGGTGAGGACGACGTCGGGATAGATCTGCACGGTGCCGATCTTCACGGAAACCGTCTGATCCTCGCCGATGTTGATCGCGACCTCGTTGCGCCGCTTCAGACGGACCTGCAGCAGCCGAATCACTCGATCGTGCTCGAGCTGCTCGCGCACCGGGCGCACCAATATGGGGCTCACTCGACCTCCCGCAGGAGAAGCGTCATTTGTAGAAACCTGATAATAATCGGTAATTCTAGCTGCTTTGTCGACTATTTGTATACCCGGTCCCAGGGGTCCGGTTTCTGTTCCCCTTGACCTTCCCTGGATCTTCCTACCAGAATGATGCGGTGATTGCGTCGGCGGAGGACCGCCCAGTAGCGTCATCGATCCGCACCATCCTCATCGTCGACGACGATCGATCTGTGGCGCAGACGTTCGCCCGGATGCTCAAGCTCGAGGGTTACGAGGTCGCCACCGCGCTCTCCGCCGAGTCGGGTATCGAGCTGGCGGACAACATCCGGCCGGACGCCGTCATCCTGGACATGCGGATGCCGATCACCAACGGCCTGCAGTTCCTCCGGCTCATCCGGTCCAAGCCGCACCTCGTGGAGGTTCCCGTCGCCATCGTGACCGGCGACTATTTCCTGCCGGACGGAATTCAAAACGAACTCCGTGCCCTCGGAGCGTCCATCCGCTTCAAGCCGATGTGGCTGGAGGATCTGGTAGCGCTCGCCAAGACCCTGGTTGCCGCGTGAACAATCGTTTCCTCCAAGCGTGCCGGCGGGAGCCGGTCGACGCGACCCCCATCTGGTTCATGCGGCAGGCCGGCCGCTACATGGCCGACTACCGGGCGCTCCGCCAGCGCTACACCCTGCTCGAAATCTGCGCCAACCCGGAACTCGCGGTCGCGGTCACGCTGCAGCCGGTCGAGGTCATCGAGGTCGACGCCGCGATTCTTTTCTCGGATCTGCTGGTGCCGTTCACGCCCATGGGGCTCGACTTCGATTTCGTCAAGGGCGAGGGCCCTTCGGTCGAACACCCGATCCGCACGCCTGAAGCCGTCGAGAAGCTCCGCCGCTTCGAGCCGCGCGAGGCGCTGGGGCATGTGCTCGAAACCATCCGCATCCTGCGCCGCGAGCTCGATGGCCGCGTGCCGCTGATCGGTTTCGGCGGCGCCCCCTTCACCATGGCGTCGTATGCCATCGAGGGCTGCCCTTCCACGACCTACGCCCGCACCAAGGCGTTCATGTATGCACAGCCCGAGGCCTGGCATCGGCTCTGCTCGCGCTTTGCCGACATGATGGCCGACTATCTTACCGCGCAGATCGAAGCGGGTGCGCAGGCGCTGCAGATCTTCGACTCGTGGGCCGGCGCGCTCAGCCAAGCCGACTACCGCGAGTTCGCGCTGCCGCACACCTCGCGCATCTTCTCTGCGCTCAAGGCCAAGGGCGTGCCCCTGATTCACTTTGGCGTCGGCACCGCCGCCATCCTCGGCGACATCGTCGACAACGGCGCCGACGTCATCGGCGTCGACTGGCGGCAGCCGATAGACGAGGCCTGGCAAGTGATCGGCCCCAACCGCGCCATCCAGGGCAACCTCGATCCGGCCCGGCTGCTGGGGCCGATGGACCGCGTCTTTTCGGCGACAGACGACATCCTGCGCCGCGTCGGCGGACGGCCCGGACATATCTTCAATCTCGGCCACGGTGTGCTGCCGAGCACTCCGCTCGAATCCGTGCAGGCGCTCGCGCGCCACGTGCACGAGGTGACCCGCACGGGGCCGTCCTAACCTCTCTCCGCTGATGATCATCATCGTCGGCGCCGGCATCACCGGTCTCTCGGCGGCGTTCGAACTGGCGCAACGGGGACTGCCGTTCAAGGTCCTGGAAGCCTCGCCGCGCGCCGGAGGCC
>JACCRT010000010.1 GCA_013813355.1 Acidobacteriota bacterium
CTCACCTGGGGAGAATGGGACGCCACCGTACTTCTGCTCGTTGCGTACGCGGCGAGCGGGATCGGGCTCGGCGCGGCCTCGCTGGTGTGGAACTACGTCGCCACCCCGGACGCCGAGGCACGCCGTCCCATCGGGGTGATCGTCTGGGGCACCACCATCAGCGTGACGCCTTTCCTTGCCCTGCAGGTTGCGGCCGGCACACGCGACGTGTTCTCGACGTTCGGCTTCTGGGCGTGGGCGCCCGAGGTCACGCTGGCGCCCGGAGATACCCCCATCGTGTACTCGGACGGCGTGACCGAGGCCATGGATGACGACGAGGAAATGTACGGTGAGGAGCGACTGCTGGCTTTGGCTCGCCGCGTCAGGTCCTCGCCCATTGACGAGGTGGTCACGACCATCATCAACGAGGTGCAGTTGTTCAGCGGCACGGTCCAGGAAGACGACCTGACGCTGGTGGTCGGGCGGGCCAGATGAGCCCCTCCACAGGGGCGGACGCTGCGCGCCATTATCAAGTCTTATGTTTTAAGAAACTTTATAAGTTTGCCTTTCCACGCGCAAACCGGCATCATGCTCGTCCATGGCTGCAGGGAAATGGCAAAGCGGCGCGATCACGGACGGCCCGAGCCGGGCGCCCGCCAGGGCGATGCTGCGCGCGGCGGGATTCGATCGCGAGGCGCTCGCCCGTCCCATCGTCGGGGTCGCCAACACCTGGGTCGAGATCGGGCCGTGCAACTACCACCTGCGCGAGCTCGCAGCGCCGCTGAAGGCAGGCATTCGCCAGGCCGGCGGCACGCCCATGGAGTTCAACACCATCTCGGTGTCGGACGGTATCACCATGGGCTCGCCTGGGATGCGCGCGTCGCTCGTCAGCCGGGAGGTCATCGCCGACTCGATTGAGCTCGTGGCCCGGGGCAACCTCTTCGACGGCCTCGTGGTACTCGTCGGCTGCGACAAGACGATCCCGGCGGCGGCCATGGCGCTGGCGCGGCTCGATATTCCCGGGCTGATCCTGTACGGCGGTTCGATTGCGCCGGGCCGGTGGGAGAACCGCGACGTCACCATCCAGGACGTCTTCGAGGCGGTCGGCGCGCATGCCGCCGGGCGCCTGAGCGACGAAGGGCTCTGCGACCTCGAAGACCGCGCGTGCCCGGGCGCCGGTGCCTGCGGCGGCCAGTTCACCGCCAACACGATGGCCACAGCCTGCGAGTTTCTCGGGCTGGCGCCGATGGGGAGCGGCGATGTGCCGGCCGCTGATGTCTCGAAGCACCGGGTCGCGGCAGAAGCCGGCGCGCTGATTATGGACGTGCTCCGCCACAATCGCCGGCCCTCGACGATCGTCACGCCTGCGGCACTCGAGAATGCTATCGCCTGCGTCGCGGCGACAGGCGGCTCGACCAATGCTGTACTGCACCTCATCGCGATCGCGCGGGAGGCCGGTGTGGCACTCGCGCTGGATGACTTCGATCGCATCAGCACGCGCGTGCCCCTGCTGGCCGACCTGAAGCCCGGCGGCCGCTTCGTCGCAACCGACCTTCACACAGCCGGCGGCACGCGCCTCGTGGCCAGTCGCCTGGCCGAAGCGGGCGTGCTCCATACGGGGGCGCTTACGGTGACCGGCCGCACGATCGGCGAGGAAGCCGCCGAGGCGCGCGAGACGGCTGGGCAAGTGGTCATCCGGCCCCTCGCGGATCCCCTCAAACCCACCGGGGGCCTCGTGATCCTTCGCGGCAACCTGGCGCCAGAGGGCTGCGTCGTCAAGGTTGCCGGGCACGGCCACACGGCTCATCGCGGCCCGGCGCGGGTGTTCGACTGCGAAGAGGACGCGTTTGCCGCCGTCCAGGAGGGCCGCATCCGCTCCGGTGATGTGATCGTCATCCGATACGAAGGCCCACGGGGCGGCCCCGGCATGCGCGAGATGCTCGCGGTGACCGCCGCGCTGATGGGCGCCGGGCTTGGCGACTCGGTGGCTCTTCTGACCGACGGCCGTTTCTCAGGCGCAACCCGCGGCCTCATGGCAGGGCATGTGGCGCCGGAAGGCGCCGTCGGCGGCCCTATCGCCGCGGTACAGGACGGCGACGTCATCACCATCGACACGGGGACGCGCCGTATCGACATGGACGTGCCGGCCGGAATCATCGCCGGGCGCCTCGCCGGCTGGGCGCCCCCGGCCGCACGCCACACACGCGGCGTCATGGCCAAGTACGCACACCTCGTGTCCTCCGCGTCCACCGGCGCCGTGACGAGCTGTGTCGCCTGACCGCGGCTGCCGCAGGCTCTCCCTGACGAGGGTCGTGATTGCAGATCGACAACGGGCTCGGATGCGGGGTGGGGTAATGAGGAGACGGAGTTCATGACACAGACGAAGATGACCGGCGCGCAGATCCTCTGGGAGTGCCTCGTGCGCGAAGGTGTGACCGAGGTCTTCGGCTATCCGGGCGGCGCCATCCTGCCGGCGTACGACGCGCTGCTGGACTTCCCCATCCGGCACACGCTCGTCCGCCACGAACAGGGGGCGACGCACATGGCCGACGGGTATGCCCGGGCGACCGGCCGCGTCGGCGTCGCGATCGCCACGTCGGGCCCCGGCGCCACCAACATGGTGACGGGCCTCGCGACCGCGATGCTGGACTCTTCACCCATCGTCTGTATCACCGGGCAGGTCGGCAGCCGGCTCATCGGGAGCGATGCTTTCCAGGAGATCGACATCACCGGCATCACGCTGCCGGTCACGAAGCACAACTACCTCGTCACGCGTCCGGACGACGTGGCCGGCGTCGTGCGCGAGGCGTTCCTCGTCGCGAGTTCCGGCCGCCCGGGCCCGGTCCTGATCGACATCACCAAGGACGCGCAGCAGGCGTCCTGCACGTTCGACTGGGACGCCGCCGCGCCCACCCGGCCCGGCTGGCGGCACGCGGGACGCCCCGCGCAGGCCGAGCTCGCGCACGCCGCCGCGCTCGTCAACGCCGCCGAGCGGCCCGTCATCCTCGCCGGACACGGCGTGCTGATCTCGGGAGCAGTGGACGCATTGCGGACCCTCGCCGAACGCGGAGACATCCCGGTCGCCGTGACGCTGCTCGGCATCGGCGGCCTGCCGGCCTCGCATCCGCTGAATCTCGGCATGATGGGCATGCACGGTGAGTCGTGGGTCAACCAGGCCATCCAGGAGGCAGACCTCCTGATCGCGTGCGGCATGCGGTTCGATGACCGCGTGACCGGCAACCTGAAGACGTATGCGCCGCATGCCAGAAAGATCCACATCGACATCGATGCCGCCGAGATCAACAAGAACGTCCGGGTGGACGCCGGGATCGTCGGCGACCTCCGCGAGGTGCTCGACCGCCTGACGCCGGCCGTCGCCGCCGCGCAGCGCACCGGCTGGAGAGAACAGATCGCGCGTCAGCGCGGAGACGCGGCGGTACGGGACATCCAGCAGCTGCCCGATGACGGGCACCTCTACGCGGCACACGCGATCAATGACCTCTGGCGCATGACCCGCGGGGCCGACACCATCGTGGTCACCGACGTGGGGCAGCACCAGATGTGGGAAGCCCAGTACTACCACCACGAATCGCCGCGGTCCTTGATCACCTCCGGCGGCCTCGGGACGATGGGCTTCGCGGTGCCAGCTGCGATCGGAGCAAAGCGCGCGAGACCCGAAGCCGAGGTGTGGGCCATCGTGGGCGACGGCGGGTTCCAGATGACCATGTGCGAGCTGGCGACCGCCGTGCAGGAAGACCTTGCGATCAAGGTCGCGATCATCAACAACGGCTTTCTCGGCATGGTTCGCCAGTGGCAGGAGTTCTTCTACGAGCGGCGGTATGCAGCAACGCCGCTCTCGGGCCCGGACTTCGTCAAGCTGGCCGAGGCGTTCGGGATCCGCGCGGCGGCGGTCTCCACCCGGGCGCAGGTGCTGCCGGCGATTGCCGATGCGCGCGCGCACGAGGGACCTGTCGTGATCGACTTCCGCGTCGAACAGGAAGACACCGTGTATCCCATGGTGCCGGCCGGGGCCGATCTGCACGCCATGATTCGCCGGCCGAGTCCGATCGTCGAAACGGCGGCGGACTGAGCGCCCGCCGCAGGCAGTCCACAGAGGAGTGAATCACGTGAACCTGTATACGTTTGCCATCTATGTCGAAGACAGGCCCGGCGTGCTGAACCGTGTCGCCTCGCTCTTCAGGCGGCGCGGCTTCAACATCCACTCGCTGGCTGTCGGCCACAGTGAGGTGCCCGGCCTGTCGCGGATGACCGCCGTCATCGAAACCGACGAGGGCGGCGCCAGGCGGGCGCAGGCCCACTTGTACAAGATCATCAACGTGGTCCGCGTCGAGGACATCACGGGGCGGCCGGTCATCATGCGGGACCTCGCGCTGATCAAAGTGGCGGCCGACCAGACGACCCGGACCTGCCTGATGCAGCTCACCCAGGTCTTCAATGCGCGGATCGTCGATGTCGCGCCTGACTCGCTGGTGCTGGAGATCTGCGGCTCCGAGGCGAGAATCGACGGCCTGCTCGAAGTCCTGCGGCCGTACGGCGTGATCGAAATGGTCCGCGCCGGACGGATCGCCATGGAGCGCGGCTCCGGCGCCGCCGAGGCAACGGTCAGCCCCGAACGTGCGGCGGCGGTCGAAGAAGGCATTTCCTACTCGGTGTAAGGATCAGGAGACATCCCATGGCAGAGATTTTCTACGACAAGGACGCCGAGCTCGACACCATCCTGGGCCGCAAGGTGGCGGTGCTCGGCTACGGATCGCAGGGCCACGCCCATGCGCTCAATCTGCATGACAGCGGCGTGCAGGTACGCGTGGGGCTGCCCGCCTCGAGCGGCTCCGGCGCAAAGGCGCGCACGGCCGGTCTGACGGTGACCGACCCGGCGTCCGCCTGCGCATGGGCTGACGTCATCATGGTGCTCGTGCCCGACACCGTGCAGCCGGCGCTCTTCGCCGAGGCCATTCGCCCGCACCTGACGGCCGGCAAGACACTGATGTTCGCACACGGCTTCAACGTGCGGTTCGGGACCCTCGACATCCCGCCCGACGTCGACGTGTCGATGATCGCGCCGAAGTCGCCCGGCCATCGCGTCCGGGAGCTGTTCGAGGAAGGCGCCGGGACGCCGGCGCTCCTGGCCGTCCATCAGAACGCGTCCGGCCGCGCCCGCGAGGTGGCGCTGTCCTACGCCAAGGCGCTCGGTGTGACGCGCGCCGGCGTTCTCCAGACCACCTTCGAGGAGGAAACAGAAACGGATCTCTTCGGCGAGCAGGCCGTGCTGTGCGGAGGGGTCAGCGAACTGGTCAAGGCGGGCTTTGACACGCTGGTGGATGCTGGCTATCAGCCGGAGGTCGCCTACTTCGAATGCCTCCACGAACTCAAGCTGATCGTGGACCTGATGTACCAGGGCGGGCTCAGCTACATGCGATACTCGGTCAGCGACACGGCCGAGCACGGCGACTACACGGGAGGGCCTCGCATCGTCACGGAAGAAACCCGCGCGGAGATGCGCCGGCTGCTGGCGGAGGTCCAGGACGGCACCTACGCGCGCCGCTGGATCGCGGAGGACCGCGCCGGCCGCCCCTGGTTCAACGAGACCCGGGCGCGCGAGCGGCAGCACCGGATCGAGGTGGTCGGCGAACGGCTCCGGGCGATGATGCCGTTTCTTCGGCCGGTGGCTGCTCCACAGCCGTCGAGCGTGTCCTGATCGGCGGCCTCGGATGAGCACTCTCACCTGGATGGATGGCCGGCTCGTCCCCGAGTCGCAGGCCGTCGTGCCGTTTCTCACGGCTGGCCTGCACTACGGAATGGGTGTGTTCGAGGGCATCCGGTGCTACGACACTGCCCTCGGTCCGGCGGTGTTCCGCCTCGACGACCACGTGGAGCGGCTCCTGGCCTCCGCCCGCATTCTCGGCTTCGGCCCGCTGCCCTATGATGCGACGGCGCTCTCAGAAGCCGTGCACGAAACCGTGGCCGCCAACCACCTGCGCGCCTGCTACATCCGTCCGCTCATCTACCTGGCAGATGGCGGCATGAACCTCTCCCTCGACACGGGTCGGCCCCGGGTCGGGATCGCGGCCTGGGCGTGGCACGACTACCATGGTGGCAGCGCGACGGCAGGCATCAGGGTCAATGTCTCTTCCTATACGCGTCACCATCCCAATGCGATGCCGACCCACGCGAAGGTCGCGGGCAACTACGTCAACTCGTTCCTGGCGAAGACCGAATGCTCGCGGCTTGGGTTCGACGATGCCGTGATGCTCGACACCGAGGGATTCGTATCCGAATGCACCGGGGAGAATCTCTTCCTGGTGCGCCGCGGCACCATCTTTACGCCGCCGGTCGATTCCGCGCTGAGCGGCATCACGCGCGACACGGTGATGGCGCTCGCCGGCGACCTGTCCCTGCGGGTGGTCGAAGAACGGCTCGTGCGCGACCGTCTCTACTCGGCCGACGAGGTCTTCATTTGCGGCACGGCCGCCGAGGTGGTGGGAGTTCGCGAGATCGACATGCGGCCCGTGGGTGATGGCGCCGTCGGACCGTTGACCGCCGCGATACAACGAGAGTTCCGCGAGGTCGTGTCGGGCAGGCACGCGCGCTCGGCTGGCTGGCTGTCCACGGCGCCCGAGCGGCCCGTGTCCGGCACACTCGAGAGCCAGGGCGTCCAAGCCCCGCGATAGGAGGGCCTCGAGAGCCTCATCGCACGGCTGCAGCCCTGTCGCTGGAGCCCGACAGCATGCTTAGAAACCGGCAGTGCGCCAGTTCAGGAGCGGGGCGACGTGCCGCTCTTCCGTCGGGCGGGGACACCGGGGGACAGCTTCAAGTCCGGCCGCACCCGCTCGAGCGTGCGCATCATCTCCTGGACCGCTCGCGGCACTCGTTCGGTGCGCAGGTGCACCCACCCGGTCTCGCGCACGATCTGGTGGCCGCCAATCCGCGCGCAGAACAGCTGGCGCGCGCGCACCTCCCGCGCCACGGCCTGGTAGGGAATGATCGTGATCCCCATGCCGACCCGGACGAGCGCCTTGATGATCTCGACGTTCTCGGTTTCGGTGATCACCTGCGGCGCGACGTGCTCGCGCGCGAAGAACGCATCGATGGCCTTGCGGCTGCCGGAGCCAGGCTCGAACAGCACGAAAGGCTGGCGGACGAGATCACGTGGGAGGATGTGCTTCTTTCTCGCGAGCGGGTGCTGCGGGGCGGTGACGAGGAGCAGCTCCTCCCGCATCACCGGGATGCTGACGATATTCGGGTCGTCGATGGGGAGCGTCACGAGGCCCAGGTCGGCCGTGCCGCCCCGGAGCTGCCGGAGCAGCCGCGGCGTCGCGGCCGGCTGAAGCTTGACGTCCACGTCGGGATACTGCCGGCGAAAGGCCTTGAGCAGTGTCGGAAAGACGTACAGGCAGACGGTCATGCCGCCCACCAGACGCAGTGTGCCGCTGACCGTCTGCTGGCTCTCGAGAATGCTCGCACGCGTCTGCTCCAGGTCCTGAAACATCCGCTCGCTCAGGCCGAGCAACCGTGTGCCGGTCGGCGTGATCCGCACTTTGCGACCGAGCCGCAGAAAGACCTGCTCCTTGAGCTCTTCTTCGAGCAGCAGGATCTGCCGGCTGACGGCCGACTGCGACAGGTGCAGCTGACGTCCCGCGGCCGTGAACGAACCCGTCCCCGCCACCGCCCTCAGAATCTCCAGTTGCCGAAGATCCACTCGCCGCTACACCTCCCGCCGCGCCGTCGCGGCGCGAAGATCCGATTGTGTCATCAACCACCCGGCCACGGCACGTGCGGCGCTGCGTCCATCGGCCATGGCCCAGACGATCAGCGACTGGCCGCGCTGCATGTCCCCGGCGGTGAACACGCCTGGCTCGCTGGTCATCCAGGCGGCGTCTCGCCAGACGGTGCCGCGCTCGGTCATGCGCAGGTTCAGCTCGGCAAGGAGGGGGGTCGGCCGGGGTCCCGTGAAGCCCATCGCGAGCAGCACCAGGTCGGCCGGCAGCACGAACGACTCTTGCGGGTGTCCGGAGAGGGCGTCGCGGCCATGCGTATGCTCCACCGGAACCCCCTGGAGGGCGCTGACCCGGCCCGATCCATTCGAAAGAAATCCTTCGGTCACGACGGAAAACCACCGCTCGCCCCCCTCATGGTGAGCGGCCGACGTCCGGAACACCCGAGGCCATTCGGGCCAGGGGTTGCCCGGGCCTCTCGTCGCCGGCGGCTGCCCCATCAGCTCCAGCTGGTGCACCGAGCGGGCGCCCTGCCGGTGCGCGGTCCCGAGACAGTCTGCGCCCGTGTCGCCGCCGCCCAGGATCACCACCCGCTTGCCTGCAGCGCTGATGTCACCCTCGGCGGGCAGGACGTCGCCCGCGCAGAGCCGGTTCTGCCGCGTGAGGTAATCAACGGCGAAGTGAATGCCGTCGAGCTCACGCCCGGGCACGTGTAAGTCGCGCGGCTGTTCCGCCCCGGCGCACAGCACGATCGCCTGAAATGACCGGCGCAGATCGCCGACAGACATGTCGATTCCAATGTCTACCCCCGGGCGGAACACGATGCCTTCCGCTTCGAGCAG
Source organism: Acidobacteriota bacterium (assembly GCA_013813355.1). Classification (GTDB taxonomy): domain Bacteria; phylum Acidobacteriota; class Vicinamibacteria; order Vicinamibacterales; family 2-12-FULL-66-21; genus JACCRT01. The sequence continues at coordinate 8,555 of JACCRT010000010.1, forward strand.
CGCGAGCCGCCGATCCAGAATGCCCTTTTCCAGCTTGAACTCCGGAATGCCGTAGCGCAGGAGGCCGCCGATGCGGTCGGCGCGCTCGAAGACCGTCACCTGGTGGCCGGCGCGGTTCAACTGGTCGGCCGCGGCAAGCCCCGCCGGGCCGGAGCCCACAACAGCGACGCGCCTGCCGGTCCGCACCGCCGGCGGGCGCGGGACAATCCAGCCCTCAGCGAACGCTCGTTCAACGATGGCGACCTCGACGTCCTTGATCGCGACCGGATCGTCGGCGATGCCCAGGACGCACGAGCCCTCGCACGGTGCAGGGCACAGCCGGCCGGTCAGCTCGGGGAAGTTGTTGGTGGACGCGAGCCGCTGAAAGGCCTGCTGCCACCGGCCGGCATACACCAGGTCGTTCCATTCCGGGATCAGGTTGCCGAGCGGGCAGCCCTGGTGGCAGAACGGGATCCCGCAGTCCATGCAGCGGGCACCCTGCCCCTGCACATCGTCGGCCGGCTGGAGGAGGTAGATCTCCTGCCAGTCATGCGTGCGCTCGTGTACCGGGCGGGTCCGCGCCGTGCGGCGCCCGATCTCGAGAAAGCCGGTCGGCTTACCCACCGGCTGCCGCCTCCAGCGCGACCCGGTCGGACTCATGAACTTCGACGTGCGGGACCGTTTGCGTGAGGACGGCGGCGCGCCTGGAATCCCGCGGGATCACCTTCACGAACCGGCCGCGCTGGCGTGGCCACTCGTCGAGGACGCGCGCCGCCAGGTGGCTCCCCGTGTAGCGCAGATGCCGGGCGATCAGATCGTGGACCTGATCTGCGTCCCCGCCCGGCGCGATAGCCTCGCGATCGATGAGCCCGTGATTACAGCGGCGGCTGAAGGTGCCATCTTCGTCCAGCACGTAGGCGATTCCGCCGGTCATGCCGGCGGCGAAGTTGCGGCCCGTCTGCCCCAGGACGACGACGCAGCCGGCGGTCATGTATTCGCAGGCGTGGTCGCCCACGGCTTCGACCACCGCCAGCGCTCCGCTGTTGCGCACGGCGAACCGTTCGCCGGCCATCCCCCCGACATAGGCCTCGCCGCTCGTCGCGCCGTAGAGCGCAACGTTGCCGACAATCACGTTCGCTTCCGCCGCAAACCGGGCGTCCGGCGCGGGATGGACGATGAGCTTGCCACCCGAGAGCCCCTTGCCGAAGTGGTCGTTCGACTCTCCTTCGAGCCGGAGCGTGATCCCGCGCGGGAGAAAGGCCCCGAAGCTCTGGCCGGCGGATCCGGACAACTGGACGTGAATGGTGTCGTCGCGCAGGCCCGTCGCGCCGTAGCGCCGGGTGACCTCGTAGCCGAGTCTGGTGCCGACCGTGCGGTGGATGTTCCGGACGGGCAGCCGGATGTCGACCCGGGTACCGCCGTCCAGCGCCGGGGCCGCGCGGGCAATCAGTTCCGTGTCGAGCGCCGACTCGAGGTCGTGCTCCTGCGGGCGAACGGCGCGACGTGTCGCCGCTCTATCCTGCTGCGGCTGCAGGATGCGGGACAGATCCAGCCCCCGGGCCTTCCAGTGCGTCAGCGCTGGCCCCACATCGAGCCGGTCGACGCGCCCCACCATCTCGTCGAATGAGCGGAAACCGAGCTGCACCATCAGCTCGCGGACCTCCTCGGCGACGAACCGGAAGTAGTGCTCGACGAACTCGGGGCGTCCGGTGAACCGCTTCCGCAGCTCCGGGTCCTGCGTGGCGACGCCGACCGGACAGGTGTTCAGGTGGCAGACACGCATCATCACGCAGCCGGCGGCCACCAGGACGGCAGTCGCGAATCCGAACTCCTCGGCGCCGAGGAGCGCCGCAATCACGACGTCGCGGCCGGTCTTGAGCTGCCCGTCGACCTGCACCACGATGCGGTCGCGCAGGTGGTTGCGCAAGAGTACCTGCTGGGTCTCGGCCAGTCCGAGTTCCCACGGCACCCCCGCATGCTTGATCGACGTCAGCGGCGAGGCGCCAGTGCCTCCGTCGTGTCCGGAGATGAGCACGACGTCTGCCCGTGCCTTGGCCACGCCGGCGGCCACCGTTCCGACCCCAGCTTCCGCGACGAGCTTGACGTGCACGCGCGCGCGCGGATTGGCATTCTTCAGGTCGTACACGAGCTGCGCGAGGTCTTCAATCGAGTAAATGTCGTGGTGGGGCGGGGGTGAGATGAGCGTCACGCCAGGCGTCGAGTGCCGCACCTTCGCGATCCAGGGGTACACCTTGTCGCCCGGCAACTGCCCTCCCTCGCCGGGCTTCGCCCCCTGGGCCATCTTGATCTGCAGGTCGGTGGCATTTACCAGGTACTCGCTGGTGACGCCGAAACGGGCCGAGGCCACCTGCCGGATTGCGCTCCGGCGCCAGTCGCCGTTCGGGTCGGGCCGATTGCGATCCGGATCCTCGCCCCCTTCCCCGCTGTTGGACTTCGCGCCGAGCCGGTTCATCGCGATTGCCACCGCCTCGTGGGCTTCCTGGCTGAGGGACCCGTACGACATCGCGCCGCTCGCGAACCGCGTGAGAATCGACGCGACGGGCTCCACGTCCTCGAGGGGCACCGGCCCGGCGCCAGGCGCGAACGCCAGCAGCCCCCGGAGCGTGCCACGCCGCCGGTTCTGCTCGTTCACGAGCTCCGAATACTCCCGATAAATATCCTGCCGCCCGGATCGCGTGGCGTGCTGCAGCTTGTAGACGGTGTCGGGATTGAACAGGTGCCGCTCCCCCTCCCGGCGCCACTGGTACTCGCCGGCGTCGAGCAAATCGACCTCCGTGTCGTCAGCCGCATACGCAGCCGCGTGGCGGCGGGCGGCCTCCTCCGCCACGACCGGCAGCGTCGCCCCGCCGATGCGTGACGCGGTTCCGGGAAAATAATCGTCGACGAACCGCTGCTCCAGGCCCAGTGCCTCGAACATCTGCGCGCCGCAATAGCTCTGGAGGGTCGAGATGCCCATCTTCGACATCACCTTCAGCAGGCCCTTGGTCAGCGCACCCAGGTAGTTGACGGCCGCGCGCTCCTCGGTGATGTCCTTCAACACGCCCCCGCGCCGCAACTGCTCGATGGTTTCGAGGGCCAGGTAGGGGTTCACCGCGTTGGCGCCGTAACCCACCAGGAGCGCCGCATGGTGGACCTCGCGCACCTCGCCGGATTCCACGACGATGCCGCACCGCGTGCGGACGCCTGTGCGCACCAGGTGATGGTGTACGCAGGCCGTCGCCAGCAGGGCGGGGATCGGCGCCATCGCGGCCGAGACGCCGCGGTCCGACAGCAGAAGAACCGTACAACCGTCCGCGACCGCCGCGCTCGCGTTCGTGGCCAGCACGTCGAGCGCGCGCTGCAGCCCGTCTGCGCCCTCGGCTGCGCGGAAGAGCAGACGCAGCGTGCGCGGCCGGAAACCAGGCTGCGCCACCGCGCGGAGCGCCGCGAGCGCGCTGTCGTCCAGGATTGGAGACGCCGCCTTGATCTGCCGGCACGACTCCGGTTCGGGCGCGAGCAGGTTCCGCTCGGCCCCGATCGTCGTTTCCGTGGACGTGACCAGCGCTTCCCGGATGGCATCGAGCGGAGGGTTGGTCACCTGCGCGAACATCTGCGCGAAGTAGTCGTACAGCAGCCGCGGGCGGTCCGACAGCACGGCAAGCGGGGTGTCGCTGCCCATCGACCCGACGGCCTCTTCGCCGCCGCGCGCCATCGGCTCCACGACGAGCTTCAGATCCTCCCGCGTGTAGCCGAACGCCCGCTGCCTGGTAAGCAGGGGCTCGGACTCCGCCGGGGCCGGCGGCGCTGGCGGCAGGTCCTCCAGCCGCACCTTGTGGTCTCGCAACCACTGACCGTACGGGTGCTGGCGGGCGAGCTGATCCTTGAGCTCGCGATCCGGGACGATCCGTCCCTGCCGCGTATCGATGAGCAGCATCTCGCCCGGACGCAGCCGTCCCCTGGCGACAACCCGCCCGGGCGGGATGTCGAGCACCCCCGCCTCGGAGGCGCAGATGACCAGGTGGTCGGCCGTGACCAGGTAACGGCCCGGCCGCAGACCGTTGCGGTCGAGCACGGCGCCAATCACCGTACCGTCGGTGAAGGACATCGAGGCCGGCCCGTCCCACGGCTCCATTAGCGAGGCGTGGTACTCGTAGAAGGCTCGGCGCTCCTGGCTCATCGTCGTGTGCTGCTGCCAGGGCTCCGGAATCATCATGAGCAGCGCATGCGGCAGCGATCGGCCGGTCATGGCGAGACACTCGAGCACGTTGTCGAAGGTGGCGGTGTCGCTGCCCCCCTCGACGACGACCGGCAGGACTTTCTGCAGATCGTCGCCCAGCAGATCGGACCGGAGCAGCGCCTCGCGGGCCCTCATCCAGTTGATGTTCCCCCGAAGCGTGTTGATCTCGCCGTTGTGTGCGACGAGGCGATACGGATGCGCCAGCGGCCAGGTCGGAAAGGTGTTGGTGCTGAACCGCTGGTGGACGAGCGCCAGCGCCGAGTCGAACTCGTCGTCGGCGAGGTCCGGGAACACCTGCCCCAACTGCGTCGCGGTCAGCATCCCCTTGTAGATCAGCGTCCGCGAAGACAGACTCGGCACGTAAAAGCCGTCGCGCGCGGCCGGCGGCAGCGCCGCGACGGCGTGCTCGAGCCGCTTGCGAATCACGTACAGCTTCCGCTCGAATGCCGCGGCCGATCCGTCGTGGCTGCCAGTCTGCGGCGCAGACCCGCGGCCGATGATCAGCTGTTTGATGGTGGGACACGCGGCGGCGGCCTGCGGGCCGAGCGCCCGGTCGTTGACCGGCACCTCGCGCCAGCCGAGCAGCCTCTGGCCTTCGTCCCCCACGATCTGCGCGACGAGGCTCTCCACCGTGGCACGGCCTGCGCCGTCGCGCGGCAGAAACACCGTGCCGGCTCCGTACTCGCCTTCTGGCGGCAGTCCAATGCCGAGACCGGCGGCTTCGCGGCGGAGGAACCGGTCGGGCATCTGGACGAGAATGCCGGCGCCGTCGCCCGTGCGCCCGTCACCGCCCGACCCGCCGCGGTGCTCGAGATTGACAAGGATCTGGAGGCCGTCGCGAATGATGGCATGCGAGCGACGACCCTTGACGTGGACGATGAACCCGACGCCGCAGGCGTCGTGCTCGTCGCGTGGGTCGTAGAGGCCTTCCGATGTAGTTGCGTCAGAACGTTGCACGGACACACTTATGAGGCCATTCACCTCCGGACGCAGCCCAGAATCTGCGCATCCGCATCATGCGTTCTGCTTCTGGACCCGTTATGCGGAAAACTCATGCGACCGATGCGCCAGCCACCATCTTTCGGGGGCGGGCGGCCCGGTAACTGTGCCGCATGAGCCGCGACATGCCGTCGCTCGGCGGGCCAGCGGTTGAAGTGCAGGAGCTCGAAAGGCTCCCCCGGCGTGAGCACCAAGCCGTGTCATGAGCAAATCGCATCATTCGGATGCGCAGGTTGTATGAGCCCGGTGCTGCAGATCGCCTTATGATCCTGCGTATGAACCACGATGAGCGACCCGATGGCATCACCCGCGTCCTGAGCCTTCCGCTGCCTGAAGCCGAGTGGCGTGCCCTGCTCGCGATCGAGCCGGAGCCAGTCGCCTGGCTCCGGGAGCAGATCCGCGACCGTCTCCAGGAGGACGCGGGTTCCGGCGCGCAGGCGCATCGCTTGGCCGGCGTCGGCGATGTAGCGGTCAGGGTCTCGTAGCCCACCAGTGTCTTAGTCTCCGGCGGCGGCCGGCTGGATGTGGATCCCGCACTCCAGCTTCCGGCCCTGCCAGCGGCCGGACCGCGGATTCGATGGATCCAGCGACACGCGGGTGCACGGCTCGCATCCGATGCTGGCATACCCCGCCTCGTACAGCGGTAGCAGGGGAATGGCGTGCTCCCGCGCATACTCCCACACCTCCTGCGTGGTCCAGCCGGCAAGCGGGCTGACTTTCGTGAGGGACTTGCCGGACGGCAGCCTGAAGCTCCCGACCTCACGCAGCGCGGCGCGGCTGGGAGACTGCTCGCGCCTCAAGCCGGTGAACCAGACGTCGTAGGCCTCGAGCGCCGCGAACAACGGCCCGACCTTGTGAAGGGCGCAGCAGTCATCCGTATTCACCTGCCAGAGCCCCGGTTGCGGTTCCGCGGCGCGCAGCGTCACCAGGTTCAGGTTCCACTGCTCGGTGAGCTGGTCGCGATAACGGGAGGTCTCGTCGAAATGGTGGAACGTCTCCACAAAGAGCACCGGGATGCCCGGGCGGATGCGGCGCAGCATGTCGAGCAGCACGACGCCCTCGACCTGAAAGCTGCAGGTGAGCGCCGGGGCCTGCGCGGCCTCGAGACTGGAGGTGATGAGCGCCAGCGGGTCAGTCACACCAATATCTCCTCAAGGAGGCGGGGGTTCGAGAGAAACAGCAATGCGAGCGGCACGAAGATGGATGACAACCCGAACCCAATGGCACCGGTGACAATCGGGGCCCCGAATGTGAGAGCGGCGAGTGCGGTGTACATGTAAGCGTCTCCCGAGACGGCAGGCGTCCGTTGCAGTGTGGGAAGAGAACGTGAGGCGCCGGGCGGCGCGGCGTGAGACTGGACGTGAGCTGAAGGGAGCTGACGGTGTCTTATCCGCGCATCGCCGGCACGGTACAGCCGCCTCGACAGCGCGTCGATTGGCGTGTGCGGGCCGGAAGGCGACGGGCGGCAGGTGCCGCTCCCGGTTCCGCGGGCGCGGCGGCGATCTCCAATGCGATGACCCTCACGTGCGCGCCGGCCTTCAGCAGGGCGCGCAGCTTGCCCGCCGCCACTCGTCCGCCACCGACGAGGAGCCCGCGCCGTCCACCCAGCTTGAGAAACACGGGGAACATCGGCAGGTCACCTTCCACACAAAAGAAAAAAGCCCGGCAAGCGTCGAGGGCTTGCCGGGCTCTGGTCTGGCTACGGATGCGCGTTGACTAACGGCTGCGCGT
>JACCRT010000013.1 GCA_013813355.1 Acidobacteriota bacterium
GGGGCGCTGGTCGTGATCAGAACCTTCGTCAGCTTCGCGGTCGAGGTCGAGATCGAGGGAACCTTGCCCTGGCGGCGCGGCGGCGACGAGGCGAACGAAGCGACCGTCACCGCCTGAACATCCGATAAGCGGACCCCGGCGCGGACGCGCCGCTAGGAGTCTTCTATCGGTTTAAGTCGTGAAGCTTGAAGCAAGTGTTTCAAGCGGCAAGGATGGCCTCCTCGTGGATTCTGCGGATTTGTGCGTCTAGGTTGTCGAGGGCCACGCGGAGCGGACGGGGCAGCTGATCGTCAGGCGGTAGCAGCGCCGGCCACTCGGGCCGCAGAATGCGGAGGTAGAGCTTCGCAGAGAAGAAGGCCACCTTCAGGCCGTAACTGGTGGCGGTGTAGCGGTGCGTCTTCGGGATCCGATGGATGAGGCCTTTGAGACGCAGCCGACGCAGGTCATAGGTCATCTGGGCCGTGGAGTAGGGTCGGCCGAGGAGGGCTTCGACCCTGGGGCCGGAGGTCGCGGTTCCGAAAGCCCCGTGGCAGATGGGTAAAGCCGGTGATGACCTGAAAGAGGGCCATCACGCGCGGGTCGCCGAAGCGGAGCGCCGAGGTCCGTTGGCCGGCCTCCACGGTCGGCCGTTGTAGTCGGTCCAGCGCATCCTGGGTCAGGACGCACTGGTGGCTGACGCGTTCGACTTCGAGGAGTGTGCGGTTGACCTGATCGCCCAGGTCGCGCAGATGGGACAGATGGGGCACGGCCTTCGCCACGTGAAAGTCGTTCGGATTGTTGATGGTGGTCTCCGTGCGTAAGGCGCGTTGTTCTTTGAAGTACTGCTTGACGTGGGAGGACGTGTACTCGATGTGGAGACTCGGCTCGACGCCATCGGTGATCACGCGGGTCCGATAGCCGAAGGTCGGGGCTGGGGTCCGGCGGGTGATGCGGTGCGGAAAGAGGAGGCCGACGCGGTCGGGCCGCCCGAGGTCGAGATTCTCGCGAATCACGGCTTCGAAGAAGTGGCGGCCTTGTATGGGTCGGGCAAAGACCTGGGTGAAGCTGACTTCCACTTGCTGCAGCGCCAGCCGATGCGTGTAACCGGCGGCCCGATCGATGGCGGTCAGCGGCGCCGGCAGCCGCGCGGCCCAGCGATCGAAAAACGCCTGCACGTCGGCCGGTCCGAGTTGATCGCAGATCGCTTGCAGGCGCAAGGGATCGCCACACGCGAGGAACCCATTGTCGAGACTGTCAAAGGCGACGTGGGCGCGCCGCAGCTGTTGCTTCACCCACTCGTGGCCGTTGAGACACAGCTTGATCGGATAGGGCACGTACGTGCCGAACTTCAGAAATGCGGGCCCCCACTCGGGGTCCTGCACGTAGAAGTAGTAATGGTTGACCGCGACCGATTGGCGCGAGAAGTCGAACGTCACGCCGCCGCAGGGCCCCGACCGCTTCTGCGCCTTGAACGCGCGCATCTTTTCTTGCGCCACGCCGACCACCACGACGCCGTCCGTCAGGGCCGACGCGCGCGATAGTCGGCGGCGACATCGTCTTTCCGTTGCCCGCGCTCGAACGGGATCAACGGGACGCCCTGCGTGGTCGCGTAGGTCTTGATCGCCCCGACGAAGCGATCGAGCATCGATGCGAACAACGCCGGCGACGGGATCGGATGGCCCAAATGATCGCGCAGGAAGTAGCACAGCCCGCCCGAGGTCTGGAGCTTCGGCAGGTACGCGTGCAGATAGAGACGGTCGAGGCAGCGAATGGACAAGGTCACGTGGTCGCGAATAAGCTCGTGGACGTTGGGCATCGGCGGCTCCTTTGGCGAGGACATTCGTCCGATGCTACTCCACGTGGGGTGCGCCGCCGTCCACGACGTCGGCGCCAACGCTTCTTCATATCCCCAGTGGATATCCAGTAAAGCTGCGCCTCACACCGGCCCTGCCTCTTGACTCGACGGTTTGAGGCGCAGCTTCACTGGTCCCCTGTCGAGTCCAGAACGCGGCCGATTCGCTCGGTGGCTTCGCGGATCCGCTCCTCGGGTACCGTGAGCGCGATGCGGAAGAAGCCCTCGCCCGCCTCACGCAGAGGTTGAGTCCGTCCCCGACGCATCTGTGAGGACCATCACACATCGGTCACTCCTCGTCACCCGCTGGCGAGTGGCGCTGTAACAAACCGCCAGATGAGCGGACCACACTCCAGCGGCGCCGAGCCAGCGCGGCGCGCCAAGGGTGAGGTCCCACATGCTCGCACTGCTTCGTTCGTTCGCATCCGTCATGCGTCTTCTCGCGACGGTCGCGGTTCTGGCCAGCCCGCTGGCCGCCGCCGCACAGACACCGTTCGTGCCGTACTTCGGCAAGAACCGGATCCAGTACGACACGTTCCAGTGGCACATCTACACGACCGAGCGCTTCGAGATTTACTATTACCCTGAACTCGAAGTGCACCTCGAGCGCATCGCCGGCTATGCCGACAGCGCGTACGCGCAGATCAGCAGCGACCTCAAGCACGATCTCGCCCACAAAGTGCCGCTCGTGCTGTTCAAGACGCAGAGCGAGTTCCAGCAGCAGAACATCATCCCCACGGAAATGCCGGAAGGGGTCCTGGCCTTTGCCGAACCGTTCCGCCACCGGATCGTCCTGCCGATCGACGAGCCGCCCGACGCGCTCTACCGGCTGATCGTGCACGAGCTGACGCACCAGTTCGAGTTCGACATCATTCCGCGGTCTCTCATCCGCGGCGGGATCCCGTTGTGGGTCGACGAGGGGCTGGCGGAGTATATGACCGGCTACTGGCACCCATTCGACCTGATGGCGGTACGTGACGCCGCCCTGACCGACAACGTGCCGGCCATGAGCGACTTCCGGGGCGCGGCCTTTCTCAACGGCCGGCTCCCCTACACGCTCGGGCATGCCGCCTTCGAGTTCATCGAGTCGCGGTGGGGCAAGGAGGGCATTCGCCAGTTCCTGTTCGCGCTGCGAAAGGCCGCCATCGGCGGCGGGGATAGTCCGTACGAGGAGGCGCTGGGGCTCGAGCCGGAGATGTTCGATCGGGAATTCCGGACCCACCTGGAGGCGAGGTTCAAACCCTTCCGCGACAAGGAGCGACCCAGCGCCTATGGGCGCAACCTGGCTCCCAGCCCGGAGCGGACGCCCTTTGTCGCCTCGCTCTCGGTGGCGGCCTCGCCGTCCGGGGAGCTCCTGGCGATCGCGGCCGGCAACCGCCGGGATCAGGAGATTGACATCGTCCTGGTGTCGGCCCGCGATGGCAAGGTCATCCGCAATCTCACGAGCGGCTTCGATCAGCGCCGGGGGTTCGAGTACATCGTCACGCCGGGCGGCTTTCGCAGCAATGCGGTGCCGTGGATGGCGTGGGACCCGACCGGCCGGTTCATCGCCTACTTCGTCCGGACCGCGAAGCACAAGAGCCTGGTCCTCCACAACGTCGCGTCGGGGAAAATCGATCGGCGTATCGCACTCCCCATGGTGGACATGCCGGAATCCCCCAGCTTCAGCCCGGATGGGCAGGCGGTCGCCTTCTCGGCGCTGCAGGGGGCGGTCGGCGACATCTTCGTGCTCGACCTCGCGGACGGCGGCCTGCGCAACGTGACGAACGACGAGTTCGGGGCGTACGCGCCCGTCTTTGCCCTCGACGGGCGCTCGCTCGTGTACCTGGCGCGCATCGCCGGCGCCAACAAGCTCTTCCGCCTGGATCTCGACACGGGCGTCAGGACGCAGCTGACCTTCGGCACGCACGAGGACGGCGGAGCGCAGTTCCTCGACGCGGGCCGCATCGTGTTCCCCTCGACGGCGATCGATCCGAACCTGCCGATGGACCCCGCGATGGCGCGTGACGGCGAGATCTTCAATCTCTGGACGCTCGACCTCGAAGGGGGGACGCTTCGCCAGCTCACCGACACGGCCACCGCGGCGGTGTCGCCGACGGTACTGGAGGGCGGCCCGGCCCCGCAAGTGGCGTTCGTCGCCTATCACAAGGGGGAATACAGCATTCACGCGCTCGCGCGCGACCAGCCCCTGCATGTGGTCGCCAGTGAAGACTTCGGCTCGCCAGGCCCGGTGGTGGACTTCCAGGCCCCGCTCGCGCACACCCTCGTGCGCGACAATGTCCGGCGGAAGGGCGCCTTCGACAGAATGTTCCTCGAGGGCCGGCCTCCCGTAAGCGTCGGCGTCACGAGCGGTGGCGATTTCTTCGGCGGCACGCAGGTCACCTTCAGCGACGTCCTCGGAGACAAGCAGTTCAGCTTCTTTGCCGCGTCCGTATCGCAGTTCCGCTCGATGGCGGTCTCCTATGCCAACATCAGCCGGCGGCTGCAGTATGCCGTTCAGGGGTTTTCACAGACACAGTTCTTCTTCGGGAACAACCCCGGGGTCCTCTTCGACCAGCAGCTCGCTTTTCTCTCGCGGGACGACGCAATCGGGACGCAGACCACGCGCGGGATGACGGCCTTCGGCATCTATCCGATCGATCGCTACCGGCGTCTCGAACTGTCGGCCGGTTACCTGAACTTCCGGCAGGGTTTTTCGAACCCCGCCCTCCAGCAGTTCGCCGACGACTTCCAGCGGGCGCAGCTCGGCCGGACGGTCTTCTCGAGCGGCTCGTTCGCGCCGCTCGGCGTCGCCTACGTGCAGGAAACGACAGTCTTTCGCGAGCACGGTCCGCTCTCCGGCAACACCCTTCGGGCCGGCTACGAGTACGCACCGGCCGCCAGCGGTCTCTTCGGCCGCCAGACGGCCGACATCGATGCCCGGTACTACAAACGCCTGGCCACCAACGGCGTGCTGGCGCTTCGCGCTCGCGGGTTCAGGAGCTGGGGCGAGTTTCCGGGGTTCCTGTACTTCGGGGGCAACTCGGAGCTGCGCGGCTACGACTTCCTCGAGTTCCTCGGCAACAAGGCGTTCTTCGCCAATGCCGAGTTGCGCTTCCCGATCATCGAGGCCGCGCTGACCCCGATCGGCGTCATCGGGGGCCTGCGCGGCGTTGCCTTCTTCAACCTGGGAGCCGCCGGCCTCGACGGCGTGCCGATGAAGGTGGCGACGCGGCAGCCGAGCGAGATCACGCCGCTGCTCGGCTTCCAGCTGGCTCCCTTCGCCGCAGGTGGCGTTGAACCGGTGTTCGGTCCGCCGGCCCGGATTCCCGGCTTCAAGCTGGTGGACGGCCGGGCGTCGTACGGGATCGGACTGCAGACGCTGGCGCTTGGCTTTCCGGTCCACTTCGACTGGTCGTGGCGCACGCTCTTCAACCGCCAGTGGGAGGATTTCCGGTTCGCCTTCCAGGGGCTGCAGGAGGGGCGGTCCGGCAGCGACTGGTTCAGGCAGCCCCGATTCTCGCTCTGGATCGGTTATGACTTCTGATGATCGCGGCTCCACGGGAAGCCGCAGTCGAGTGTTTCAGGACTATCTCCGCGGGCAGCCACGGCTGCGCACGCCGCTCCGGCGTCGGCCGGGCTGGACTGTTCACCTCCGGCCTTTTCCACTGGCAACCCGGCGCCGGGGCGGCACCTTTCCCCAAGCATCCCTGTCCATTCGCGCCGTCAGCGGCGCCTCTCCGCCGCCCGCGCGTTGCCCGCCAGGTACGACTTCCGGGCGCGGGCGCTCAACCCCGGCTGCTTCACGCGGACGTCCAGCTTGTGGACGTTGCCGTCGAGCCGCTGCGGGGTGAAGCCGAGCAGGTACTGGCTGTGGAGTTCCTGCGCGATCCGTGTGAACGTCTCACCCAGGTCGTCGGCCGGCGTCAGCAGGAAGAAGCCACCCCCCGTATCGGCCGTCAGCCCGCGCAGCGCGCCGTCGGGAGTCGTCCGCACGCTCCGGCGGCCGTCGAAGTAGGTGCTCTCGAGCCCGAAGGCGTAGACCATCACGTCCTCTTCGACCGCGCGCTTGAGCACCGCCCGCCGGCCCGTGCGGCTGGCCGTGTCGCTGCCGTCGGTGAAGACCACGACGACTTTCCGTCCGTCGAGCGGGCGCAGCGCCGCCACGCTCCGATCCACCGCCTCGTACAGCCGGGTGGGATAGCCGAAGTCGAGCTCCTGTAGCTGCGAGGTCAGCCGCGCGTGGTCGCTGATGAAGCCTTCCGAGGGCAGCAGCTGAATATTGTCATTGAATGCACCGACCATCGCGCGGTCGTCCGGCCACAGCCTGATCAGGAACTCCTCTGCGGCGCCCTTCAGTCGATCGAGCAGCAGCGTCATGCTGGCGCTCGTGTCGAGCATGACGACGACGGTGACCGGAAGGACGGTGTTGTCAGACGGTGATCTCCTGACGCTGGCCGTTGTCGTACAACTCGAAATCATCGCGATCGAGGCCCGGAACGAGCCGCCTGTCGCGGTCGGTGACCGTCACGAAGACCGGCACGGCCGAGGCCGCCGACGTGAACGGCGTCTGCTGCGCCCCGGCAGGGAGCGTCAGCAGGGCCAGGGCCGCGGCGAGGCAGGCGCGCAACAGACCGGTTGGTTTCCGGGCGTGGGGCTGGCATGAACACCTCGATTCGGAGCAAGCGGAACCGGCGGATGTGACGGTCCCCGTCGTCCGCTGAGTCCGGCCAGTGGGCTCACTCATTACGGCGGGAGTCGAGTGTGATGCGAGGAGCTGTAGCTCTGTTCACACTTGCGGCGATCGCGACGGCATGCGCCGTAACGCCTCTCCTCACCCAGTGGACTGCAGCAACAGAACGAGCGGCTCCCCTTCCGAAGCGATCGGTGGAGTCGCCGGAGAAAGTACAGGTGAGCCATGTTCGCGTTCCGCACGTCCCACGCCCCGCACTCCCACGCCGACCCGGCCGTGGCCCTCGCCAGCGGCTTTCTCGGGACCCTCGCAATGACCTCGATCATGTACGTCGTGCCAGCGCTCGGCATCGGGCAGGTGGACCTCCCGATCTGGGTGGCGCGGCTATTCGTCAATCAGGCCGCACAGGCGGCGGCGATCGGCCTTGCGCTGCACGTCCTCCTGGGATCCGTCTATGCGCTGCTGTACGCGTTCCAGATCGAGCCGCGCCTGCAGGTCAGACCGGCCGCCGGCGGCCTGATCTTCGGCGCGGGCCTCTGGGTATTCGCCCAGGCGCTGGCCGTCCCCCTTCTGGGAGGGTGGACCGGCCCGACCGGGGCCCTTGACGGCCCCGGCTTCCTCGCCCTGAACCTCGGCGGCAGCGCGGCTGCCGCCAGCCTGGCTGCACACCTGGCGTACGGCGCGACCGTCGCCATCGCGTACGGCTGTCACGACGGCGCGGCGTGCAGAGAGCGCCGGCCGCCGGCGTCGTCGAACGGCCGGCTGGCCGCCTGAGAGGCGCCGGTTCGTCCGCATAACCCGACAACCATCGCGGCCGGGAGGCCGGCCGCCCACACCAAGGAGACGAACGTGAATCACATATCCGGCGGAGTATTTCGATGGGGCGTCGCGAGCGCACTCGTGCTGACGACGGTGGCGCTGGCAGGAGGATCGCTGGCGGCCCAGGAACAACGGGCCGCCATCGAAGGCGTCGTGCGCGACGCGTCCGGCGCGGTGCTGTCCGGCGTGGCCGTCGAGGCGCGGAGCGCCGGCGGCGTCGTGGTCTCGACCACCACGGACGTCAGCGGCAGCTACCGGTTCCCGGCGCTTGTGCCCGGCACCTACGAGGTGCGGGCGCTCCTCCAGGGGTTCACACCGGCGAGCGTAGTCGGCGTGTCCGTGGCGGTCGGCCAGCTCAAGACGGTGGATCTCGGCCTGAGCATCGGGGGTGTGACGGAGGCGGTCCAGGTGAGCGCGGAGCCGCCTATCATCAACGTGAAGCAGAGCGAACGTTCGACCCACATTCGTGAGGAGTTCATCGACCTGCTGCCCAAGGGACGGGATTTCTCGACGTTGGTGGCGCAGGCGCCAGGGGTGAATACGGAAGGGCGCTTCGGCGGCGGCATCTCGATCGACGGAGCCAGCGCCGGTGAGAACCGCTTCGTCGTCGACGGCGTCGAGACGACGCAGATGGTGAACGGCAGCCAGGGAAAATCCGTGGTGACGGAGTTCATCGACGAGGTCGAAGTCCGCTCGAGCGGGTACACGGCCGAGTTTGGCGGTTCGACGGGCGGGGTCATTAACGTCGTCAGCAAGACCGGCACGAACGTGTTCCACGGTGAGGGCGTATTCCACTTCTCGGGTGACGCCCTGACCGCGAGTCGCCGGCCCACGCTCAGGCTCGGCCTGACTGACTCCACGGTCTCGGAGTTCGTCACCTTCCCAGAGGACGACCAGACGAGCATCGAGCCGGGGTTCACGCTAGGCGGACCGATTCTCCAGAACCGGGCCTGGTTCTTCGGCGGGTACCTGCCGTCGATTACGAGCACCGAGCGCACCGTCACGCTGACGGCCAACGGCCAGACGCTGACGCGCGATCAGGACATTACGACGCAGAACATCACCGGGAGCGTCCGCAGCCGGTTCACCGACCGCCTGACGGGCCGCGCGGCGTTCAACATGAGCTCCTCGAAGACCGAGGGGCTGCTGCCGGCGCTGAGCGGGACCGACTCGCCCCAGGCGATCTTCGACGTGGACACCGAGTTCCCGAACTGGTCGCTGTCGGGCCACCTGGACTTCGTGGCGAGCAACCGGCTGTACCTGGGCGTGCGCGGTGGCTACTTCTTCAGCGATGTCGAAACCTTCGGGATCCCGCAGGGGCCGCGCATCCTGTTCCAGCGATCCAACATCGGGCTGGCCGGGGTCCCGGCCGAGTTCCAGCGATCCACGGGCTTCCAGAACGTCACGACGAACTTCGAAACCCGGAAGGACGAGAAGACGCGACTGAACGTCCAGGCCGACGCGACGTACTACGCCAACTTCGCCGGGCGGCACACCTTCAAGGGAGGCGTGCAGGTGGATCGGATTGGCAACAACGTGGACGCGGGCGAGTCCGGGCATCTGACACAGATCTTCTGGAATGAGAGTTTCAGGGGCGAGCGCGGCGCCTTCGGCTACTACCGCATCCGCAGCAATGGCCTGCGTCCCGAGTTCGGCTTCCTGCGCGGCGGCGACATCAACAGCAATAACGTCGGGCTCTTCATCCAGGATGCCTGGACACTGAACGACCGGCTGACGCTCAACCTCGGCCTGCGGACCGAGAACGAGCACGTACCGTCGTTCACCACCGGCAGCGGGATTGCGTCCACGGCGATCAAGTGGGACTTCGCCGACAAGGTGGCCCCACGCCTTGGCTTTGCCTACGACGTCAGGGGCGACGGCCGATGGAAGGCTTATGGCTCCTGGGGACTGTTCTACGACATCATGAAGCTCGAGCTGCCGCGCGGCTCGTTCGGCGGCGAACACTGGCTCGAGTACTGGTTCACCCTCGACACGCCGGACTTCACCGCGCTGAACCCGGCGGGCTGCCCGCCTGCATGCCCGGGTCAGCCGATTCTGGGACCCGTGAACTTCCGCTCACCGTCCAACGCCCCCGGCGACGAAACCATCGATCCGGGCATCGAGCCGACGCGGCTGCAGGAAGTGGTGTTCGGGCTCGACCATGCCGTGACGAACACGATTTCGCTCGGCGTGCGCTACGTCCACAAGCAGGTGGATCGCGCCGTCGAGGACATCGGCTTCCTCGACGAGAACCAGAACGAGATCTTCAAGATCGGCAACCCTGGTTTCGGCCAGTCCCGCACGTTCGTGCCGGAAGGCGGCACGGCGATCATCCCGTTTCCGAAGGCCGTGCGCGACTACGACGGCCTGGAGTTCTCGGTCAATAGGAACCTGTCGAACCGGTGGGCGCTGCGTGCGAGTTACCTCTGGAGCCGTCTTTATGGCAACTATTCGGGTCTGGCGCAGTCGGACGAGCCGGGGCGCCTCAGCCCCAACGTGGGCCGCAACTTCGACAGCCCGGTGATGACGTTCAACGAGCGCGGCGAACCGGTCTTCGGGCGTCTGGCCACCGACCGGCCGCACCAGCTGAAGGCCCACTTCATCTATGTCCTGCCGATCGGCACGACTGTGGGCGTGAGCCAGTTCGTGTCGAGCGGCGTGCCGGTGACACGCGAGGCGGCGTTCATCCCCGGCAACAACTTCCCGGTGATGTTCCTGGGACGGGGGAGCGACGGCCGGACGCCGGTCTTCTCCCAGACCGACCTCAACGTGCAGCAGGAGTTCCGGATACCGGGCAACCAGCGTCTCCAGCTCGGGCTGAACATCCTCAACCTGTTCGACGAGGAGAACATCACCGAGCGGTTCCGCACGCAGCTCGCGTCGGGGCAGGCCGTGAACGTCACCGAGCCGCAGTTCTTCGCCGGCGTCAACACGCAGGCGCTCATCGCCGCCCAGGGGCTCCGGCAGGATCCGAGGTTCCTGCTGCCGTCCGCATTCCAGGCGCCGCTGCAGGCGAGGGTCAGCGTCCGCTGGCTGTTCTGATTGCTGCCGCCCGCTCGCGCCGGCCGCGGGTCCTTCGGGGCCCGCGGCCGGAGTGCGGGACGCGGGGACTCCGGCGTGCCGCCATTCCGCTCATGGTCTGCCTGCTCGCAGCTGGCGCCCATCCAGTGGCAGCACAGCGCCCCCAACCGCCGCCTCGCGCGGCTGTCGTGACGGCTCGCAGGCGGCCGCGGACGGCGCACGTCGGCACGTCGTGATGCCTGCGACCGATCTCTTCCGACCTCCGCTCGCGGACGTCAAAGAGCCGCGCTGCTCATTCAGCTACCGGCGGGTGCGCTTCATCGGCACGCCGCTGCCTCTCCTTCACACAGGCCGATTTGGATCCCTGGACGCTGCAGCCCGGACTCGAGCTGCACGGCCGCGCACGGCCGAACGGCGGCGCCCGCCGGTACTGGCCGTGGACGTCAACAGCCTGCAGGTACGACACTGGGGCACGACCACGAGCGCGGCCGGGGGGATCGAGTGGGCGAGCGCCGGCAGCGGCCGCCGGGCGAGGATGCCCGTGGTGTTCTCGACGGCTTCATGCCGTTCGGTCAGTTCCTGCCACGCCAGAAGCTCAGGAACGCCGGATTGCAGCTGCAGCTCGAGCTCTGATGGGTGCTGATCCTGGTGCGCCGCCCACGGCGGGCTGGGAGTTCTGCAGCCGCGACGCCGCGTTCTCTGGAGGCGGTGGGGGCGGCTGGCTCAATTCACCCCAGCCTGACGCGTGACGTTCAGCTCACCGGCGTCGTCCCAGCAGATACTGGCCTGCACCGTTCTGCCTGAGAATGCCCAGTCGTTCGAGGTTCTCGAGGACGCGAACCGCGCGGGACGGGTCGAGGCACCACAGGCGCGCCGCCTGCCAGACCGTCAGGGCGAGGTCCGGCATCTCCTGGTATTCCGCCACGATCCTATCTGCGAGGGGGATATCGTCGGTCATCGCCTGGCTCCCGTTCCGTCGAAAGATCAGTCCCACGGCCCCGGTCGGCATTACACCGCGGCGGTCCGACCGTTCCCCGTGGCTCCGTGTAATGAAATCAGTCGCCCGGGGACTAATTCGCGGTGGGTCGAAGAGTTGGACGGGGGAAGCCGGGGGCGATGACGACGCCGGAGCACGAGCGCCTGGCGCGGGCCCGATCGGGACGGCAGCCGTGGCGCCGATTCGGGGCGTATCTGGGCGAACGTCAGTGGGGCACCGTCCGGGAAGACTACAGCTCAGACGGCGAAGCCTGGGACAATTTCCCCCACGAGATGGCCCGCAGCCGCGCCTACCGCTGGGGGGAGGACGGCCTCGCCGGGTTCAGCGACGACCGCCAGCGGCTCTGTCTGGGCCTGGCGCTCTGGAACACCCGCGACCCGATCCTGAAAGAACGGCTCTTCGGCCTCGCGGGGCCGGAAGGCAACCACGGCGAGGACGTCAAGGAGATCTACTACTACCTCGACGCCCTTCCATCCCATGCCTATTTGCGGATGCTCTACAAATACCCGCAGGCCGCGTTTCCGTACGAGACCCTCGTGTCGGTCAACCGCCAGCGCGGCCGCCACGCGCCGGAGTTCGAGCTGATCGACAGCGGGGTGTTCGACGACGATCGCTACTTCGACGTCTTCGTCGAGTACGCGAAGCACGAGGCGGAAGACATCCTCATGCGGGTGCGCGTGTGCAATCGCGGACCCGACGCGGCGCCGATCGTCGTGATGCCACAGGCGTGGTTCCGGAACACCTGGTCGTGGGGGCGGTGGCCGGATCGTCCGGTGCTGCGCGTCAGGGCGGGCGGCCGCGTCGACCTCTCGCATCCGACGCTGGGCGCCTTCGTCCTGCACTGCGACGAGCCCGACCGGCTGGCGGTCTGCGACAACGAGACGAACACCGATCGGCTGTTTGGCGGGCAGGGCGCAGGTGGCTTCTTCAAGGACGGCCTGGACCGGTTCGTCGTACACGGCGACACGGCCGCCATCAACCCTCTGGGGGAGGGCACCAAGGTGGGCGCCATCTGGCGCCGTGTGGTCGGCGCAGGGAAAGAGAGCGTCTGTCGCCTGCGGCTGGCGCGGCAGGATCTCGCCGATCCGTTCGGCGGGTTCGACGCGATGATGGCGACCCGGCAGGCCGACGCGGACGCGTTCTACGACACGGTTCACCCGCCGCACCTGTCGCCGGATGAGCGGCAAGTGCAGCGTACGGCGCTGGCCGGGATGATCTGGAGTCAGCAGTTCTACTACTTCGACGTGCCACAATGGCTCGACGGGGATCCGTCGCAGCCGGCGCCGCCGCCGTCGCGGCAAGCCGGCCGCAACCGGGAGTGGCTGCACCTGAACAACGCCGACGTGATCTCGATGCCTGACACGTGGGAGTACCCGTGGTACGCGGCCTGGGACCTCGCCTTCCACAGTCTGCCGATGGCGCTCGTCGATCCGGACTTCGCCAAGCGGCAGCTGCTGCTGCTGACCCGCGAGTGGTACATGCACCCGAACGGTCAGCTGCCCGCGTATGAGTGGAACTTTGGCGACGTCAACCCGCCGGTGCACGCGTGGGCGGCCTGGCGGGTGTTCGAGATCGACCGCGCCCGCCGGGGCGGCGACGGGGATCTCGACTTCCTCGAGCGTGTGCTGCACAAGCTGCTCTTGAATTTCACCTGGTGGGTGAACCGCAAGGACGCGCACGGCCTCAACCTGTTCCAGGGGGGATTTCTCGGCCTCGACAATATCGGCGTGTTCAACCGCAGCGAGCCGCTGCCGGTGGCCGGGCACATCGAGCAGGCCGATGGCACCGCCTGGATGGCGATGTACGCCCTGAATCTGCTGCGCATCTCGATCGAGCTGTCGAAGCACAGGCCCGCGTACGAGGATATCGCCAGCAAGTTCTTCGAGCACTTTCTCTACATCGCGGGCGCGATGCGCAACGTCGGCGGGCAGGGGCTCGACCTCTGGGACGAGGCCGACGGCTTCTACTACGACTTCCTGCACTGCGACAGCCGCGACGGCGCGCGGTGCGAGTCCATCCCGCTGCGCGTGCGCTCGCTCGTGGGCCTCGTGCCGCTCTTCGCCGTCGAGACGCTGACTTCCGCCGATCTCGAGCGGCTGCCGGGCTTCTCGGGACGTATGGACTGGTTCCTCCGGCACCGCCCGGGTCTCGCGGCGTTGGTCTCGCGCTGGCAGACCGAGGGCGCGGGCAGTCAGCACCTCCTCTCGCTGCTCCGCGGCAGCCGGATGAAACGCCTGCTGCGGCGCATGCTCGACGAGACGGAGTTCCTCTCGGAGCACGGCGTCCGCGCGCTGTCGAAATACCATGACGCGCACCCGTATCGGCTCGAGATCGGGGGGGCAACGCACACGGTCCGCTATCTGCCGGGCGAATCCGACAGCGGCCTGTTCGGCGGCAACTCGAACTGGCGAGGTCCGATCTGGATGCCGGTCAACTACCTGCTCGTCGACTCGCTTCGCCGGTTCCACGCCTATTACGGCGACGACTTCCGCGTCGAGTGTCCGACCGGGTCGGGGACATTCCTGGACCTGCGCCAGATCGCCGACGAGTTGTCGACGCGCCTGTGCCGGCTGTTCCTCCCCGGTGCGGACGGCAGCAGGCCGTGCCTCGGCGACCATCCCCGATTCCGGCAGGATCCGCACTTCCGCAATCACCTGCTGTTTCACGAGTACTTTCACGGCGACAGCGGCCGCGGCGCGGGCGCGTCCCATCAGACGGGCTGGACGGGTCTGGTCGCGACGCTGCTCACCGAATCGGCGCCTCGCCCGGCTCCGCGGGACGGTGGGTGAGGCCCGTGGTGCCGTCGCACGCGTCGCTGCATCGGACGTGCGCAGAGGGGCGATCTGGATGACGATACCGGATTCGACGGCGGAGGCCGATCTCGTGCAGCGGCTTCGCGACCGCATTGCGGCGTTGGAACAGCTCATCGAGGTGGAGCAGAAGCGAAGTCACCCGCATCTGCAACTGGCTGCGGAGGTCCATCGGAGTCTGTTGCCCGCACCGGCACGAACCGATCGAGCGGAGATAGACGTACGGTACGAACCGCTGGACGGGGTCGGCGGCGACTACTGCCAGATCCACTTCCCCCGTGAGGACGTGTGCTTCGTCACCATGTGTGACGTGACGGGGCACGGTGTCGGCGCGGCGCTCCTGGCGGCGCGCGTCAGCAGCGAAGTGCGACACGCCGTGCACTCGGGCCTGTCGCCCGTGGCGGTCGTGGATCGGCTCAACAGGTTCGTCTGTGAGAAGTTCGGCAGCGCGGGTCTGCTCCTCACCTTCTTCGCGGCGCGCATCGACGTGCGGGGCCTCGAGATCACGTGGAGCGGAGCGGGCCATCCGAGCCCTATCCTCGTCCGCGCAGACAGGCGGACGGTCGTGCGGCTCGAGAGTCAGAACCTCATTATCGGTGTCCGGCCGGAGTGCCTCGCGCCGGAGCCGGAACATCGGACCCGGCTCAGCCCGGGAGATCGTGTCCTCTTCTACACCGACGGGGTCTCGGAGGTGTTTGACGCCACGGGCGCGGAACTCGGGGAGGAGGGGCTTGCAGGCCTCATGGTCGATGCGATGCCTGCCGGTGTGTCTGGTATGATCGATCGCATCCTGGGGCAGGTCGCAGGCTTTCAGCATGGACCAGTGATGGACGACAGGACGCTAATCCTGTTCGGGGCCAGTTCGCCGTTGACCCCCGAGTAACAGAACGGAACTGGTTCACCCATACTGAGACGTTTTATCGCGGGAGGTCCGATGGACGGCATCATCCAGGCGTGGGGCCGCATTCTTCGCGGATACACGCCCAACCTGTCGATCGAAATTACTCGAGAATGTCCGCTCCGGTGCGCTGGCTGCTACGCCTATGGAGATGACCACCTCGGTGGTGACATCACCCTCCGTCAGATGAGCGATGCCCGCGGCGACGCCTTGATTGACGGCGTGATCCGCCTCGTGCGGAAGCATCAAGCGCTGCATCTGTCAATCGTCGGCGGCGAACCGCTCGTGAGGTATCGCGAGCTCGATGTCCTGCTGCCGAGACTCGCGGAGATGGGCGTCTACACGCAGCTCGTGACGAGCGCGGTCAGGCCGATCCCGCCTCAGTGGGCGGCGATCCCCCGCCTGCAGATCGTCGTCTCGATCGACGGCCTTGCGCCCGAGCATGACGCGCGGCGGAAGCCCGCGACGTACGACCGCATCCTCAGACACATCACTGGGCACCAGATCACGGTGCACTGCACGGTGACCCGCCAGCAGGTCAGCCGCGACGGCTACCTCGACGACTTCATCGGCTTCTGGTCACGGAACGAGCACACGCGTCAGATCTGGATGAGCCTCTACACGCCTCAAGTGGGCGAGGAGGCTCCCGAGATCCTGACGCCAGACGACCGGCGGCGTGTCATCGGGGATCTGCTTCGGCTCCGCACGCGGTACCCGAAGTTGCGGATGCCCAAGGACATGATCGAAGTCTACGCGGCTCCGCCCGCGTCACCGGCGGACTGCATCTTCGCGAAGACGACGACGTGTGTGTCGGCGGACCTCGAGACACGCATTGCGCCGTGCCAGTTCGGCGGACAGCCCGACTGCTCGCAGTGCGGGTGCATCGCCTCGGCAGGACTCGGGGCCGTCGGCCGCCATCGGCTGCCCGGCGGCCTGCCGGTCGGCGTGATCTTCGACGCCTCCCTCAAGGTAGGCGCAGCCGTGCGGCGTGTGCGCGACGCGATCGGCTGACCGGGCGCCTCCTGAGGCCTCGCGGGAGTCGAAGACCGTGCTGGGGCGGGCCGATCATTCGACGAATTCACGCGAACGAGCTCAGCGAGTTTTCCACCACTTGACGGGACACTCCCCGGGGTCTCGACTCTCGGATCCCAATCGCGCGGCCAGCCGTACAACCGCGGTGACGTTCGGTGAAACCTACTCCGTCACCCACCACCGACTGAGGCGACACCTCCTCGATGCCGAACACGATATTCTGAAGGCAGTCCCCTCCAGATGGTACGCAATGACTCCTCGGAATACGACATCGATGAACGCCTCACCACCACCTTGGTGAGGCTCGGTATGAAGCGTGCTCGACCGCGCTTTTCCGTCGGCTTCGTACCCGGTTAGCAAGCTGTCGTGAATTGAAGCCATCAACTCAACGCTGGAATTAAGCCGCGCCGCGAAGCGGCGTCGGCTTGAATGAATTGTTAGCCCCCGCCTGCGGCTGCACAGAGATCACGCTTTCAATCCATTCGACGTAGTGGCTCAGACGAACATTACAACTGGTTTGACCATAGAGCCCGGGGCGGACAGCCGCGGCATTGCCTTGGACAACTTTCCAAGAGGTCAGTCCGGCCAACAACCATTCGCCCTTGACTTGGATAAGCGCAGGACCGCCACTGTCTCCGTTTCCGGACATGCCCTCAAGCGGCAAGGCC
>JACCRT010000023.1 GCA_013813355.1 Acidobacteriota bacterium
CCCCGGAGGTTGAGTTCGCGGCCGAGCGGCGAGTTGACCAGCTTCATCGCGTCCACGCCGAAGCGCTCCACGAACTTCCTGCAGCCGGTGTGCGGCTGACTGGTGATTTCGATGACCGCCTCGCCGAGAGCGAGCCGCGTACCTGGCGGAAGGTTGGCGGCGCTCAGGTCCAGGTCCACGAACAACTGATCGCCGGAGAGCGGCCACCGATCGGCGCGCCGGGCGATCAACGCGATCGCGCGCGCGTTCATGAGATTCAGCTGCATGTCCGGGTGCGGCGAACCGTCCGCGCTGCGGGAGCTGCCACGCGTGCGCCAGGAATCCCCTACCAGGCCCTCGGCGAGATCCAGCCGGGCCTCGTCCAACACTTCCCGCTCGTCGGGACGCGGGCGCCGGACGATGAGCCTGAGAATGCCCTCGTCCGCCGGCGACGCCCGGATCTCGTCAAGGCCAGCCCGCAGCACGTCGTCTGTCGCATGAATCGAATGTGTCGATCCCTCTCGATTGGATTCCATTGCAATTCCTCGTCTCAGCCGTCGACTTCCGGCCCCACGTCCATCCAGCCGCGAACCGAGTTGATCAGCCACACGTGTTCGGCGTCTCGAAGGGCGGCAATCGTGATCCGCGCCTCGGCGATCTCACCTGAGGCGAGCAGCTCTGCCCGCAGGGTTCCGGCGAGCAGGCCGCACGTGATCGGCGGCGTGACCTTCCGTCCATCGATGAGCGCGACGAGGTTGGCCTCGGTGCCCTCGGTGACTTCCCCCGCCGGGTTCCAGAGGATGACCGCGTCCGCATCGGGGCGAGAGGCGCGCGCCTCGTCATAGACATCGCGTCGCGTGGTCTTGTGATACAGGAACGCGTCCAGGGGGTCGATGGGAGATGTGGCGAGTGCTGCGCGGAGGGGGGCAGCCGGTGCCTGACCGAGATCCACGGCCTCGCAGACGATGGAGCCGTCGCGGGCGAGCAGCAGCCGCACGCGCGAGGCGCCCAGCAAATCGACCACCGCGCGCGACAGCAGACGGCGCGCCTCGTCCGCGTCGAATTCGAAGCCGAAATAGCCGGCCGACGCCTGCATGCGCTCGAGGTGCCGGTCGAGCAGCGCAAAGCCGCCCTGGAAGGAGTACCCGATCGTCTCGAGCAGCCGGAACGCCCGCGGCGGTTCAACGAGGATGGACGCCTTCAGCAGGCACTCGTCGTACTCGTCGCGATCCACCGAATCCCAGACCACCCCACTGCCGACCCCGAATTCGGCCTGGCCGGTTTCGCGGTCGAGCATGACGGTGCGGATGGCGACATTGAAGTGCCCGCGGCCGCGCGGCGAAAAGTAGCCGATCGCACCCGTGTAGATGCCGCGCGGCGAGCACTCGAGGTCGCGGATGATCTGCATCGAGCTGTGCTTGGGCGCGCCCGTCACCGAGCCCGAGGGGAACAGCGCCTCGAAGAACGCGGGCGCGTGAACGCCGGGGGCGTCGGCGACCACCGTGGAGGTCATCTGCCACTGGCGCGGGTACCGCTCCACGTCGAACATCGACGCCACCTCCACGCTGCCGACCTGCGCCACGCGGCCCATGTCGTTGCGGACCATGTCAACGATCATCACGTTCTCGGCACGATTCTTCGCCGAATGGCGGAGGGCCTCCCCCCTCGCCAGATCGTCGGCCGTCCACAGCCCGCGCCGGGCAGTCCCTTTCATCGGCCGGCACTCGAGCCGTCCGTCGTTCCACACGAAGAACAGCTCGGGCGATGCCGAGCAGATGGCGTGGCGCCCGGTGGAGGCGAAGGCGCCCCATTGGCCCAGCTGTGCGGCGTGGAGGTCTGCCAGCAACGCCAGCGGATCGCCCGACCACGGGGCCCGCAGCCTGAAGGTGTAGTTGATCTGGTACGTGTTGCCGGCCTCGATCGAGGCCTTGATCTGCCGGACAGCCTGCAGGTATTCGTCGTGGGTGACCGACGGCGTCCAGGGACCGACCTGGCACGTGCCCGCTGGGCGCGGCCGCCCCTGGAACGTGACATGCCCCGATGGGAACACGCCGAACGCCACGAGCGGCAGACCGGCCGGTGGCGCCGAACGAGCCGGGAGCCCGAATCCCGACGCCGCCTCGTAGGTCACGAAGCCCGCGGCGTAGAACCCGTCATCGCGCACTGCACGGTCGATCGCCTCGAGGCACGGCCGGACCTCGTCGGGCCGCCAGGCAGTGAGCACCGCAGATGGTTCGCGGAAGGCACGCCACGGACCACCCCAGGGCGTGCGGAGAATGACTTCGAAATCCCGCACACCCGCAGTATCTCACGCGGCCAACGTGGCTTCAGATGGCGCCCGCCCGCACGGGCGTCAGACGCAGTCGCCGTCGCAGTCGCAGTGGCAGCGCTTGTCGACAGGCGGCGCCTTCTCGGCCGCCTGGGGGTCGCCCGACGCCCAGCGGCCGCACGTCAGGCACACCACAGGGTGTCGGTAACCGGGCGCGCCTCGCCGTCCGCCTTGCAGCTCCAGGGGTGATCCTCTGCCGCCGTCCACAGCGGGTGCTTCTGGAACAGTGTGGGCTCGGCCCAGCGACAGCGCTGCACGGTGTGGGATTCAGACATGGTGCGCCTTCCTTTCGGGAAGGGCCAGCAACGTCGATGCGCGGCGGGAAACAGGCGCAGTTCCTGACCGTTTTCCTTTTACGCCGGCGGCCGTGCCGCGGATCCGGCAGGGCCCGGCGCATTCACGCGGGCGGACTGG
Source organism: Acidobacteriota bacterium (assembly GCA_013813355.1). Lineage (GTDB taxonomy): Bacteria > Acidobacteriota > Vicinamibacteria > Vicinamibacterales > 2-12-FULL-66-21 > JACCRT01. The sequence continues at coordinate 2,723 of JACCRT010000023.1, forward strand.
CGGGCGCGCAGTCTGTAAACGATCCAGATCGCCAGGGGACGAGACCACGAAGGAGGATCCTGGCCGACGGCGCATGCTATGTGCAGGCGTCGCGGAGGCGCCGCACGACGTCGGAGGGCAGGTCCAACGCCTTCATCGGTTCCCCGGGCAATTTGCTGACGAACGCGGTGGTGACCGTTCCCGCGCCGATGACCTTGTCGTCACGCAAAAGGGTGAACTCGTACAGCAGGGTCCGCCGGGTCGCGAGCCCCAGGCGAACCTCCACGACGAATTCGTCCTGGAACCGAAGCGGCGCCTTGAAATCGAAGGTGGTGGCCACGCGCGGCCAGCCGGTGGTTTCACCCGGCCGTGCGATCGTGAGCCCGGCGGCGCGCCACAACGCGTGTTCCGCCTCCTCCATGTAGCGGAAGAACACGCTGAAATGGACGATGCCGGCCATGTCCGTCTCGGCGAACTGGACCTGGCGCGCGTAGCGGAATCCGGGGGCGATGTCCATCCGGCCCCGAGTCTACCTCGTCGGGCCGGCGGGCAGCACCAGCTCCGGCTCCTTGTCCTGAATCGTCTCGGCTGGCGCGCCGGCGTTCCATGCCGGGATCGGGGCCCTCCCGGGCGGATACTGCGACTCCATCGGTTCCCACACGACGTCCACGCGGTCCGTGAACAGATCGCCGATGAGCAAATCCGTAATCGTGTTCCGCAGGTGGGGATACGCGCGGACGAAATGGCCGAAGTGGAAGCCGTCGTAGTACTCGCAGACCAGCCGCCGCATGCGATCGACGCCGCGGTTGAAGTCTTCCCCCCAGCGCCCGAGCTGCGCCTCGCTGGTATCCCCCTTCTCGAACCCCTCGACAACGGCGTCCGCGGCGAGCTCGCCGGACTTCAGCGCCAGCAGCACGCCGGAGGAATACAGCGGATCGAGGAACCCGAACGCGTCCCCGATGAGCACCGACGCGGGGGGAGAAACGCTTACATCGGGAGGCAGTTTAGGGGAACTGCGGAGTACGGCAGATCGTTGGGTGCTGACAGAGCGCTGCGGGGTGCTGGGGGTGCTGACGGGTGCCAGATAGGCGGGGCCTCAGCTCCTCCTCACGAACACCACATCTGACGTGCGCCGCAGGAACTCGGCGTCCTCCAACGTGGGCAGCACGGCCTTGCAGTGGCCTTCGTCGAGGTTCCAGATCAACGCCGCCCTCCGAGCCTCGAGCACGACGGGGCGCGGCGACGGGGCGATCCGCTTCGTGGCGTCAGCAAGGGTCTTGCACCTGTGCCAGCTGGAACTCTGCCCATGAAACTTGCCGCGATCGCTCTCGACTACAATGGCACCGTTGCCCAGCATGGGACCCTCGACCCGGCAGTGCGTGCGGCCGTGGCGGACGCCCGGCGTCGCGGCATCCTTGTCGTGCTCGCCACAGGTCGCCGCCTGGCCGAGTTACACCGGGTCGGCGGCGATCTCACCTGCTTCGACATCATCGTCGGCGAGACCGGCGCGTGGCGTACATGATGATGGCCTGGGATTCCCCGGCCAGATCCTCGTTCAGCGCCTTGATCAGATCCTCTTTCGACATGCGTGCGCTCCGGAGCGCTATGCCGCTCGAACATCCAGGGACACGCCTCAGCCTGCACGCCTCGTGCACGGCACCGACGGTTCAGGCGGGTGGCGGCACCACCTCGTTGCCACTCGGCTCGCCCCGCTCGTACGCCGACACGTTCTCGAGCGTCGTCTCGGCAATGGCCGCCAGCGCCTCGCGCGTGAAGAAGCCCTGGTGTGCGGTGATGACGACGTTCGGGAACGTCAGCAGCCGCGCAAACACATCATCCTGGATGACAGAGGCCGACCGGTCGCGGAAGAAGAGATGCTCTTCCTCCTCGTAGACGTCCAGGCCCAGGAAGCCGATGTGGCCCGTCTTGAGACCGTCGATCACGGCGCGTGTGTCGACCAGGCCGCCCCGGCTGGTGTTGATGAGCATGACGCCTCGCCGCATGCGCTCGATCGCCTGCGCATGGACGAGATGGTGCGTGCCCGGCGTCAGCGGTGCGTGCAGCGTGACGATGTCGGACTGGCTCCAAAGCTCGTCAAGCGTGAGGTAGTCCATGCCAAGCGCCACGCAGCCCGGATTGGGCGAAAGATCGTGACCGACGAGACGACAGCCGAACCCGCTCAGGATCCGCGCCACCAGCGCGCCGATCTTCCCGGTGCCGACGATCCCGGCGGTGCGGCCGTGCAGGTCGAAGCCGATCAGCCCGTCCAGGGCGAAGTTGCCCTCCCGCACTCGCGCGTAGGCCCGGTAGATCTTGCGGTTGAGCGTGAGGATGAGAGCGACGGTGTGCTCGGCGACGGCGTACGGCGAGTACGCCGGCACTCGGACGACGTTCAGGCCAAGGTCGAGAGCGGCCGGGAGGTCGACATGATTGAAACCGGCCGACCGCAGGGCGATCACCCGGGTCCCGCCAGCGGCAAGGGCCGTCAGAACCTCGCGGTCGAGCCGATCGTTGACGAAGGCACATACGGCCGGGAACCCGGCGGCCAGCGGGCTGGTCGCCGCCGTCAGGCGCGGTTCGAAGTAGTGCAGCTCGTGCCCCCGGCTGGTGTTCGCCTCATCGAAGTACAACCGGTCGTACGGCTGGGAGCTGAAGAAGGCGATGCGCATCTGTAGGAAAGGCTGAAGGCTGAAGGTTGAAGGTTGAAGGTTGAAGGTTGAAGGCTGCGGGTTCAGGGTAATGGTTCTTGCTGGTGCCAGGCGCGGTAGGCGCGCGCGGCGAGCGTAATGGCGGTGAGCGGGATGACGAAGTACGTCATCGCCATGCCGAAGCCCTCGAGCGCGGGGTGGTCGGCGGCCTCCATCAGGATGACCGCTACGTAAGCCAGGTAGAAGCCGGTCAGGAGCGCTCCTTCCCAGCGGGCGATGGTGTAGCCGGTGAAGAAGATCGGCAGCGCCGCGATAGCCGCCCCGATCATGATCGGGATGTCGAACGTCATTGCCCCGGACGGGACGGGAATCCCTTCCGGCGCGATGAGCCCGCCGAGCCCGAGCACCGCGAGCAGGTTGAACAGGTTGCTGCCGACGAGGTTCCCCACCGCGATGTCCCGCTCGCCGCGGACGCTCGCGAGGACCGAGGTCGCCACCTCCGGCAGCGACGTGCCGACGGCGACGACCGTCAGCCCGATCACGAGTTCGCTGACGCCGAATGCGCGTGCCATGTCGGTGGCGCCGAGCACCAGCCAGTCTCCCCCGAGGCCGAGCATCACCATGCCACCGGTCACGAACAGCAGGTTGACGACAATGCGGCTCTTGCGCGCCTCGTCTCCGCCGTATGCCCCCTCGTACTCGGCCTGCGCAGCGAGCGTCTCGCGCCGGCTCTGGCGAATCAGGAAGAAGGTGTAGCCGAGAATTCCCGAGAACAGGAGGGCGCCATCGAGCCGCCCAATCGATCCGTCCACGCCGAGGCCCGCCATCAGCAGCGACGCGCCGATCATGATCGGCACGTCGGTCCGTACGAGCTGGACCGACACGATGAGCGGCGCCACGACGGCCGAGAGGCCGAGGATGAACAGGATGTTGAAGATGTTGCTGCCGACCACGTTGCCGAGGGCGACGGCGGCGGCGCCCTGGTAGGCTGCGCGGGCGGTCACGGCGAATTCCGGTGCGCTCGTGCCAAAGGCGACGACGGTGAGCCCGATGACCAACGGCGAGACGCCGAAGGCCAGCGCAAGCCTGGAGCCGCCGCGGATGAGACCTTCGGCGCCCAGGATGAGCAGCACCGAGCCGGCCACAAGCTGCGCGACGGAGAGCCACGTCATCGGTGCACGCGTTTGGGGATCATCGGGCTCCGAGCAGCCGCGCGATGGCGTCCAGCTCGTCGCGGTTCACGGTGTGCCCCATCCCCGGATAGATCCGCTCGTCCACCGCCGCCTGCATCCGGCGAAAGGTCTCGGCCGATTCGGTGACCCGTTCGACGGGAATATGCGAATCGATGTCGCTGCATCCAAGAAAGACCGGGGTGCCATCGAACGAACCCGGGTAATCACGCGGGGTCCCCGGCGGCCCGATGAGGCCGCCGCTCAGCCCGATGACTGCCGCATACCGGCGCGCATGGCGGGCCGCGAACTCCTGCGCGAGGCAGGCGCCCTGCGAGAACCCCATCAGCACGACTCGGTCGGGCGGCAGTCCCTCGACCCCGAGCTGCTGCACGAGCTTGCCCATGACGCGCAGCCCGGAATCGAGGCCGGGCTGATTCTGGTCCATGGGCGCGAGAAACGTGTACGGATACCATGCGTGCCCGGCCGCCTGGGGCGCGAGCCACGACACGTCGGGCAGATCGAACTGGTCGGCCAGGCCGAGGATGCCTGCCGCAGAGTCGCCCCGCCCGTGCATCAGGACGACCGCCAGCCGTGCGTCGCTCAGCGTCGGGCCGCGGTGCACTACCGGTTGGCCGTCGTGGGGACCCTCTGGGGAGACCATTAGCTGCATTCTAAGCCACGGACTCGTACGGATCACGGCTTAACAGCCCGTGGTGAAAGTCTGGCGTCGCACCGAGACGGGCGAGGCGCCCCGCGGGCAAGCCGCGACGACCGAGAATACTGCGCGTATTTGAGGGAGGAGCAACGCAGCCCACGGGGATGCATCGCCCGGCGAATGCAGCCAGACTTTCACCACGGGCTGTTAACCACGGATCACGGCTTAACACGGATTACACGGATTACACGGATTCGGCTCAACAACGGATCACGCTTAACCACAGATTACACGGATTACACGGATTCGGCTCAACCGCGGATCACGCTCAGCCACGGATTACACGGATTACACGGATCCGGCTCAACCGCGGATCACGCGTAACCACGGATTACACGGATTATTTCTTAGCCTCACGGACACTACACGGATCACGCGGACTTCAAACTCACCAACTCCACGTGAGCACAGGGCTCAGCAGCCCGTGGTGAAAGTTCACCACGGGCTGTCAGGGGCGGGGGCTGGATTGTTGCCAGGCGCGGGCGGCCAGCACGGCGAGCGTCACGGCGGTCAGTGGCAGTACGAAGTAGATCATCGCGGTCTCCAACTGCGGCAGCCCGGGATGCTCGGCGGCGACCATCACCAGCCGGCCGACGTAGGCGATGTAGAAGGCCAGCAGCAGCGCCCCTTCCCGGCGGCCTATCCTGTAGCCCGTGAAAAAGATCGGCAGCGCCACGATGGCGGCGCCGATCATCACGGGGATGTCGAAGGTCAGCGCGCCGGCCGCGACGGGGATCCCGCCGCCGGCGATGAGCCCCCCGAACCCGAGCACGCCCAGCAGGTTGAACAGGTTGCTGCCCACCACATTTCCGACGGCGATATCGCGCTCGCCGCGGATGCTGGCCAGCACGGAGGTAGCGACCTCGGGCAGCGAGGTCCCCGCGGCAACGATTGTCAGGCCGATGACCAGCTCGCTCACTCCGTACGCCTGCGCCATGGCGACCGCGCCGGCAACCAGCCAGCGGGCGCCGAGGGCCAGCATGCCGAGGCCGACGGCGATGAGCAGCAGGTTGAGCGCCAGGGGACTGGCCTTTGACGGCGGCTCCCCGAACGCCTTGTCGTATTCCGTGCGTACGGCCGCGCTTTCGCGCCGGCTCTGTCGAATCAGGAACGCCGTGTAGGCGAGGATCCCGGCAAACAGCAGCGCGCCGTCCAGCCTTCCGACTCGCCCGTCCAGCGACAGGGCGGCCACGAGCAGCGACACCCCGATCATCAGCGGGACGTCGAGCCGGACGAGCTGCTGTGACACGACGAGCGGTGCCACGAGCGCCGAGACCCCGAGGATGAACAACACGTTGAAGATGTTGCTGCCGACGACATTGCCGAGTGCCAGGTCGGCCTCCCCGGCCCATGCAGCGCCAGCCGTGACCGCAAACTCCGGCGCACTCGTCCCGAACGCCACGACGGTGAGCCCGACGACCAGCGGGGAGATGCCGAACCGGGCCGCGAGGCGGGACGCACCCTTCACCAGCAGTTCGGCACCGGCAATCAGGAGGACGGCTCCCAGGAGAAGCAGGACAGGTGTGGAGGTGAGCAGCTGCACGCCGCGCTACTCCAGTCCGACGACGCTACGTACGGTGCGAGCGAGGGCTCGTGGTGACAGCGGTTGCGACAGGTGTGCGTGAAAACCGGCGGTGTGCACCCGTTCGCGTTCGATCGGGTGGTCGTGAGAGATGATCGCGATGGCCGGTATCGGACCGCCCACGACGGGCGAGCGCTGCAACGCCTGGACGAGCGACAGCCCCACGTCCGCGCCCCCGCGCACATCCGCGACGATGGCCTGCGGCCGCTCGTGGGGCTCGACGCACTCGAGAAAGGACGGCGCGTCGGCGGCCCGCGCCAGCGCCGTGACCTGGGCGCCGTGCTGCTGCAGCGCCATCACCAGCAGCTCCCGGCCGTCGTCTTCGTGATCGACCACGAGCGTGGACATGACGACCGCCATCCCGACGCCGCGGCCGCTAGCCTCGGCAAACCCGCCGTCACACACCTCTCTGCGCGAGGCGATGACCATGCGGCGGATCGTCGGCGAGTCGTCTCCCACCAGGGTTCTATGCATAGGGCAACCGGCCCGGACCCTCCATTGTGCCATCGGGGGGGCCGTTGCGGGCGAATGCCTGCGCGGCATTGCATGAAAAGAGGTGGCTTGGCTCGGCGGTAACCCCTGAATCCTGTACTACGACGTCCTCTCTTTGGAGGAGCGGTAGGGGGAGAATCGGACGGCCTCCGCTCGAACGAGCGCCTTGCCCTCAGCAGCCCGTGGTGAAAGTCTGGCGTCGCACCGAGACGGGCGAGGCGCCCCCGCGGGCAAGGCGCGACGACCGAGAATACTGCGCGTATTTGAGGGAGGAGCAACGCAGCCCGCGGGGATGCATCGCCCGGCGAATGCAGCCAGACTTTCACCACGGGCTGTTACTGGCTCGCGCCGCGATCGTCCGCCGATCGGATCGTCGTGGCCAGGAGTCGTTCGAGCTCCTCGAGATCCACCGGTTTCACGAGGTGGTGATCGAACCCTGCTTCGCGGCTCCGCTGACGATCGCTGTCCTGGCCGTACCCGGTGAGCGCCACCAGGACCGGCCGATGCGTGCCAGGGCTGGATCGCAGCCGCTCCGCGACTTCGTATCCGTCCATCACCGGCAGGCCGATATCGAGGAGGATGACGGCCGGCTGGAAGCTCTGCGCGCGGGCGAGCGCCGACGGGCCGTCGTACGCCAGCTCGATGACATACCCGACCTGCTCCAGGGCAATCTGCAGCATCAACGAGGCGTCGGCGTTGTCGTCGACCAGGAGAACTCGCCGTCCTTTCCCGGATTGGGAGACGAGTGCCCCGGGCTCGCGGGTCTCGGGCGCGTCGGCCGCTTCGAGGTCCAGGGCCGGGAGCTCGACGATGAAGCGGCTTCCGCGGTTGATCCCCTCGCTCTCGATTCGGACCATGCCGTCGTGTGCCCCGACCAGGCTTCGCACGATGGCCAGGCCGAGCCCGAGGCCGCCGTGCGTGCGTTCGAGAGACTGGGGCTGCTGCACGAAAGGCTCGAACACGGACGAGAGCATGGCAGGGTGGATGCCGACGCCCTCGTCTGTCACGGTGACCCGCACGAGGGGGCCGTCGCGCTCACCGGTGAGCACGATACGGGATCCGACATCGCTGTACTTGGACGCATTCGTCAGCAGGTTCGACAGCACTTGCGCCAGGCGTGCCCGATCGGCGTTGATGACGAGGCCGTCCGCGGGGACCTGGACGTCGAGCTGGTTCCGCCGCTGCTCGAGCAGCGCCCCCGCGAGTTCGGTCGCGGGCAGGACGACATCGCGCAGCTGCACAGGCCGGCGGCGCAGCTCGATCTTGCCCCGGGTGATGCGCGACACGTCCAGCAGGTCGTCCACCAGCCCCGTCAGGTGACCGACCTGCCGCCCCAGCACGGCCAGCTCGCGCGACTCGCCGTGCCGCAGTTGCATCAGCTGCAAGGCCGTGAGCATGGGCGCCAGCGGATTGCGCAGTTCGTGCCCGAGCATCGCCAGAAAGTCGTCCTTCGCGCGGTTCGCGTGCTCCGCGTCGGCGTGCGCCTGCCGCAGGGCGTCCTCCATCTGGCGACGCCGGGTCACGTCTGTGAAGAGCACCGCCACCTTGCGCTCGCCAGGATCGCCGATGCGAAAGGCGTACACGTCGAACCACCGGCCCATCGACTCGGCATGATCGACGAATCGCGTCGGGACGCCGGTGAGCGCGACCGCGCCATAGATGTCGAACCAGAACTCCTCGATCGTCGGCACCAGCTCCCGCACCGTGCGGCCGAGCGCGTCCTTCATGCCGGTCTGCTCCTCGAAGACCGGGTTGAGCTCGATGTACCGGTAGTCGATCGCCTTCTGATCGTCGTCGAAGATCATCTGCAGAATGCAGAATCCCTCGTCTATCGAGTTGAAGAGGCTGCGGTAACGCGCTTCCGACTCGGCGATGGCCTGTCGCGCCTGGACCAGTCCCGAGATGTTACTGAAGTAGCACGCCACGCCATGGCGGCCGTCAGGCAGGACGATGCGGGTGACGCGCCAGTCGTAGTACTCCGTGACGCCTCGATCGGTCGGCGCACGGCCGCGAGCTCCGGCACGTGGTGAGGCTCTCCGGTCTCGAGGGTATGCCGGAAGGTACGGGAGATTGCGTCCGCGACGTCGCGTGGCCACACGCGGTGAAGCACGTCATCGAAGTCGCGTCCGATGAGGTCGGGGATGTCGCCGAAGACCAGCCGCGCCGCCTTGTTCACCTCCGCGAGGCGGAAGCTTGCATCGACCAGGTAGATGCCGAGCGGCGCCTCGTCGAGCAGTATTGCCAGGTGCGCGTCAGGCGGCTGCTCGCCGGATTTGCGGAGAGCGTCTGCTGCTGTGTTTCCCCGGGGGTCGTGCGACATCGTGACCAATTCGCTCCAGTCTTAGCACACTATGTGTCACGTCGGGAGTCGCCCCTTGGTGCCGTGTCTCCAGCCCTCGAGCTCACTCGAATTGCCAGGCGCGCGGCGCGATCCGAAACGAAGGGCGCTGCAACGGCGCGGGGCCGTGTGGTTGTGAATCCGCCGCTGGGACCAGGGAACTAGCGAATCCGGAGCCTGGTCAGTGTCGCGACATGGGACCCACCCGAGATCTCAGGAACCACGTGGAGGCGAAGCTCGGTCGAGGCCGACAGATTCACGCGGTAGCTCTCCGCCTCGCGTGTCGCCCCCGAGGGGCTGAACGAGAACTGCTGGCGTATGATCGGCTGGAACGTACGGCCGTCGTCGTTCGACCACTCCAGGGAAAACTCCTGCACTCTCGCGTGCTCGGTTTCCTCGAAGACTACGTGGATCAGGTGAATGTCCTGCGGCCGGTCGAATCGAATCCGGATCGACTGCGCGCCCGGCGCCGCGGCACGCCAGCGGCTTCCGGCGCCCTCGATCAGCGCTGCTTCAATTGGTGCATCCGGGTCCTCGCTCGTCACGACAACGTGCGCGAGATCCTCAATCGCGAGCCACCCGGCCTCGGTTTCGCCGGACCCGCCCGTGCCAACACTCTTCCTCAATGAGTTCGTCATGCTGCCCTCCCCCTTCCAGCATCTCATCGCCGGGGCTCCTGAACAAACGGCCGGACGGATGACCTCGGGCCGGACGCGGACGGTCCGCTCGAGCTCCGTGTGCCCTGTGTTGATGCCTCGGCGACACTGAGCCTCGCGGCGGTCTGACAGGAGATTGGCAGGGACACTTTTCGCCAGCGAGCGAAAGCGCAGCGGTCCTCAATCAGCTCAACTGCTGTAATAAGGCTCAGCTTGACGCTATCGATGCAACGCGCCTAAGCTCTCGCCTTCACATCCAGCTCCTGCGTACGTCCGCGTCCACAGCCGCTTGTGGGGTTCCTATGCGCGCTCTAACCTGTTCGCTGTCTGTAACCGTCTTGATGTCGCTTGTCTTTGCGTACCCCACGAGGATCGCGGTCGAGGGGCACACGTCGACCTCCGACGACGCCGCCTTCAAAGTTGCCTACTACAACATCCAGTCCGGCATGGGCGTCACCCAGCTGACGGGGACCTGTTCGTTCCAGCGGAATTCGAACTGCACGGATCCGTCGAAGCCGCTGAACGCGTGGGGTATGGGCGTGGTCCAGGCCGAACTGGATCGTGCGCTCAACGGCGATCCTGCGATCATCGCACTGGGCTTGTCCGAGGCGTGGAATTGTGCGTCGCCTGGCGCCGTCCTGAAGGCGCTCGGATGGGCGAAACACACCGGCGAGAGGAACGGCGTGTCGCTGATCGCCCGGCACGGGTTCGCGGGGCCTCACGAATGGCTCCAGCTCGACACGTCGCTGAACGCAAACCCGAACGACACCAAGTGGGTCGTGCGCGCGCCGGTCTGCGCGGACACAGCCTGCACCCGGTGGCTGTTGACGCGAAGTGATAATGTCCCCTCGCGGACGAAATAGAAATGTCCCCTAAGCTGGTGGCCTCGAAGGAGGTTACCGCTGGGAAGGACATCGATGAGTACGCGCGAGTTGACCCGGGTG
>JACCRT010000037.1 GCA_013813355.1 Acidobacteriota bacterium
CATCTCCTCGCGTACCTCCGGGCTTGGAACAAGCACCCCACACCCTTCGAGTGGACCAAGCCGGCACGAGCTATCATCAAATCGCACAAGCGAATGCTTGATCGCATCTCAACGGCGGTGCACTAGTTCCCCAACTCCGCAATCATCGCCGGAATGACTTCGAAGAGGTCGCCCGCGATGCCGTAGTCGGCGATCTCGAAGATTGGGGCCTCGGCATCCTTGTTAATCGCGACGATCGTGCGGGAGCCCTTCATGCCGACCAGGTGCTGGATGGCGCCCGAGATGCCCAGGGCGACATACAGCTTGGGGGCCACGGTCTGGCCGGAGCTGCCGATCTGGCGGTCCATCGGGAGCCAGCCCGCATCGCAAATTGGCCGCGAGGCAGCGATCTCGGCGCCGAGCGCCTTGGCGAGCTGCTCCACGAGCTGGAGATGCTCCTGCCCCTTGATGCCGCGGCCGACCGCGACGATACGCTCGGCCTGCGAGAGATCGACGGCCTGTTTGGCTTCCTGGAACGGCGCCTCCGGCTTCTGCCGGATGCTCGCGGCGTCGATCGTGAGCTCCGCCTTGCGCACAGCGGCGGGCGCAGCGCCTTGTGCGGCCGCATCCGCCCGGAACGCACCGATTTGCATCGTCACCAGGTGCGGCGCGGGGCCGGTCGGCTGCACGTCGGCGGTCATCTTTCCCTGGAACACGGGGCGGACGCAGACGATGGCGTCACCTTCCTTGCGCAGGCCGGTGACGTCGGTGACGATCGCGCGTCCCAGGCGGGCGGCCAGGGCGGGCGCGAAGTCGCGGGTCTGGTAGGTGTGGGGCAGAAAGACGAGCGCCGGCTGCTCCTGGCCTATGAGCGCGGCCAGCGCCTGCACGTACCCGTCGGCGGTGTAGTGCTCGAGCGCGGGCGAGTCGACGAGGAGCAGTTCCTCGATCTCGGCGGCCGCGACCTCGTTCGCGAGCGCGTCTACGCCGGCGCCGAGCACTGCGGCCTTCACCGGGCCGCCCACCTGCTGCGCGGCGGCAATCGCTTCCCACGTCGCGCGGTTCAGCTTCCCGTTCCCGTGTTCAGCCACGACCAGGATCATCAGATCGCCCTCGCGTCTTCTCTCAGCCGGCGGACAAGTTCCTTCGCGGCGTCGGCCGGTGAGCCTTCCAGCATCTGCGTCTTCTTTCCCTTCTCGGGGAAGTACACCTTGAGAACCTTCTGGGTCGCCTCGGGCAGCGCGTCGGGCGTCACCTTGCGGATGTCCTTCTTCTTCGCGGCCATGATGCCCTTCAAGGTCGCGTAGCGCAGCTGGTTGATCCCGCTCTGGATCGTGAGGAGCGCCGGCAGCGGCAGCGTCATCCACTGGAACCATCCGCCCTCGAGTTCGCGCTTCACGCGCAGGCCACCCGCTTGCCCTGAGCCCGCCGAAGGGGACTCGACCTGGACCTCCATGATGATGGTCGCGTGCGGCATGCCGAGCTTTTCGGCCAGGATGACGCCGACCTGCCCGAAGCCCTGGTCGTCGGACTGGAGGCCGGTCAGCACGAGCTCGAACTGCTCGTCGCGAACCGCGCCGGCCAGCGCCTCGGCCACGGTGGCGGCATCGGCCTGTGCCAGCGCGTCACTGTCGACGTGAATGGCACGGTCGGCGCCGCGCGCGAGCGCCTCGCGGATCACCTGGGTGGCGCGCGCCGGCCCGGCGGAGCAGACCACCACCTCCCCGCCATGCTTCTCTTTCAGGCGCAGCGCCTCTTCGAGGGCATAGGCATCCGGCTCGTTCAACTCGAAGCTGGCGTCAGCGTCGCGGATCCACGTATTCGATTCGTTCACCCGCAGCTGCCACTCGCGGGTCACGACCTGTTTGATGCAAACGGCGATTTTCATTCTTACTCCGGGGGCTTCGCCCCCCGGCCCCCCTACGGCGCCCTCGCGAGGGCCCCATGGCCCCGCTCCCGCCTCCGCTACAGCTACGACCGACGCGTCACAGCGCCTCCGCGACAGCAACAGCCGACGCGCCGAAGCGCCTCCGGCGCGAAGGCGGGCTGCCAGCTACTCTTCATATCTCTTGAACAGCAGTGCACCGTTCGTGCCGCCGAAGCCGAACGAGTTCGACAGCGCGTACTCGATCCTCGCCTCGCGCTTCTGGTTCGGCACGTAGTCGAGATCGCATTCGGGATCGGGGTTCTCGTAGTTGATGGTCGGCGGGATGAGCTGGTGCCGGACAGCCAGCGCCGTAATGCCCGCCTCGACACCGCCGGCCGCGCCAAGAAGGTGGCCGGTCATCGACTTGGTCGACGAGATCGCCAGCGTGCGGGCATGGTCGCCGAAAACCCGCTTGATGGCGAGGGTCTCGAGCTTGTCGTTGAACGGGGTCGAGGTCCCGTGCGCGTTGATATAGTCGACCTGCGAGGGTTCGATGCCGGCCTGCTGCACGGCCATCTGCATGACGCGCATCCCGCCTTCGCCGTCCTCGGAGGGGGCGGTGATGTGGAACGCGTCGGCCGTCATCCCGTAGCCGACCAGCTCGGCGTAGATCGTCGCGCCGCGGCGGCGCGCGAACTCCAGTTCCTCGAGAATGACGACGCCGGCCCCCTCGCCCATGATGAACCCGTCGCGCGCCTTGTCGAAGGGACGGCTGGCGCGCTCCGGCTCGTCGTTGCGGGTCGAGAGCGCCCGCATCGCGGCAAACCCTCCAACGCCCATGGGGGTGATGGCCGCCTCGGACCCGCCGGCAATCATCACGTCGGCGGCGTCCCGGCGGATGATCTCGAACGCGTCCCCGATGGCATGAGCCGAGGCCGAACAGGCCGTGCACGTGGCGGAGTTGGGGCCTTTCGCGCCATACCGGATCGACACCTGGCCGGCGGCCAGGTTGATGATGGAGGCCGGGATGAAGAACGGGGAAATCTTGCGGGGCCCCCCGGCGATGAGCGCGCGGTGCTCGCGCTCGATGGTGGTGAACCCGCCGATGCCCGACGCGATGAACACGCCCGTGCGCGTCGCGATCGCCGGTTCCACCGTCAGCCGCGCATCGTCCATCGCAAACTGCGATGCCGCGATGGCGAACTGAATGAAGACGTCCATCTTCTTGACGTCCTTCTTCTCCATGAACCGCAGCGGGTCGAAGCCCTTGACCTCACCGGCGATGCGCGCGGAAAACTGCGCGGCATCGAAGTGCGTGATCGGCCCGATTCCGCCCCGGCCGGCACACAGCGCCTCCCAGTTCGGCCCGGTACCGATCCCGACCGGTGACACCAGGCCCACGCCCGTCACCACGACTCGCCTGCTCAAACGGCCTCCATGCGATCCGGGGTCCTTGTTTTCTGCCTGGTCCGGCTGACGCCCGGACCCTACTTCTTCTTGGAGTGGGACTCGATGTACTCGATCGCCTCGCGGACGCGGGTGATCTTCTCGGCATCCTCGTCGGGAATCTCGATCCCGAACTCTTCCTCGAACGCCATGACCAGTTCGACCGTGTCGAGCGAGTCGGCGCCCAGGTCGTCGACGAACGATGCGTCCGGCGTCACTTCTTCTTCGTCGACCCCGAGTTGTTCCACGATGATGCTCTTAACCTTGTCAGCGACGGCCATTCAGCCCTCCTACCTGCGTAACCTTACGTGTACATTCCACCATTGACGGCCAGGACCTGCCCCGTGATGTATGCCGCGTCGTCTGATGCCAGAAAGCAGACGGCCGCCGCGATATCCGCCGGTGTGCCGAGGCGTCGCAGTGGAATCTTCGACGCCCATTCCTCGCGCGCGTTCTCGGTGATCGCGCGCGTCATGTCCGTTTCAATCATCCCCGGGGCCACGACGTTCACCGTGATCCCGCGGGACGCCACCTCGAGGGCGACCGCCTTTGCAAACCCGACCAGGCCGGCCTTCGACGCCGCGTAATTGGCCTGCCCGGCATTCCCGCTCTGCCCCACCACCGAGCTGATGCAGATGATGCGCCCGCCGCGCTGGCGAATCATCGGCTTGAGCACGGCCTGCGTCAGCGCGAACGCGCCGGTCAGGTTCGTGGCGATCACGGCGTCCCAGTCCTCGCGCTTCATCCGCAGCATCAACTGGTCGCGCGCGATCCCCGCGTTGTTCACGAGGATGTCGATGCGTCCGTGCCGCTCCACCGTCCGGGCCACGAGCGTTTCGGCGGCGCCCGCCTCGGTCACCTCGAGCGCCTCGGCCTCGGCCGACCCGCCGGCGCCGGCAATCTCGTCCACCACCGCGCGCGCATTCTCGCCTCGCGCCGCCGCGACCACGTGCGCGCCGCGCGAGGCCAGCATCAGGGCAATCCCCCGCCCAATCCCGCGCGAGGCCCCGGTCACGATCGCGGTGCGCCCAGTGAGCTCGATCATAACTGATACTTGAAGTAGGCAGTAAGCAGTAGGCAGTAGGCAGCAGGCAGCAGGCAGTCGGTAGCTGGCAGCTGGCAGCTGGCAGCTGGCAGCTGGCAGCTGGCAGCGACTGCCTTCAGCCTTCAGCCTTCAGCCTTCAACCTTCTGCCTTCTGCCTTCTGCCTTCTGCGTTCTGCCTTCAGCCTTTCGAGGCCTTCCTCGTCTTCCACACTGACGACCGTGACGTGGCGGTCAATCTTCCTGATCAATCCGGCCAGCACGCTGCCCGGTCCGAGTTCCACGAACGTCTGGACGCCCTCGGCCAACAGGCGTCGAACCACGTCTTCCCAGCGGACCGGCGACGACACCTGCCGGATCAGCGCCTCGATGGCGGACGCGGCGTCGCGCTTCGGCTCGGCGTCCACGTTGGCGACGACCGGGATCCGGGGATCCGCAGTCCACAGCGCGCGCAGTTCCGGCGCGAGCCGCTCCTCCGCCGGTTGCATCAGCGGGCAATGAAACGGCGCGCTGACCGCCAGCGGAATCGCCCGCTTCGCCCCGGCGGCCTTTGCGCGGTCACCCGCACGCGTGACGGCCGCCGCGTGCCCCGCAATCACGACTTGCCCGGGGGCGTTCAGGTTCGCCGGCGTCACCACCTCGCCCGGTACTTCCGCCGCCGCCTCCTCGCAGGCTCGGCCCACCGCGACGGCGTCGAGGCCGAGAATCGCGGCCATCGCGCCGGTGCCGACCGGCACGGCGTCCTGCATGTACCGCCCGCGACGGCGAACCGTACGCAAGGCATCCGCGAAGGATATCGTACCCGCGGCGACGTGCGCTGAATACTCCCCGAGGCTGTGACCCGCCGCAAACGCCGGCTGCACACCCTCGGCTTCCACGAGGCGCCAGACCGCCACGCTCATCGCCAGGATGGCCGGCTGCGCGTTCTCGGTCAGCAGCAGGCGGTCTTCCGGGTCCTCGAAACACAGGCCGCTCAACGACTCCCCCAGCGCCGCGTCAGCTTCTTCGAACGCCTGCCGGCACATCGGAAACCTCTCGGCGAGGCTCTTCCCCATCCCCGCCTTCTGCGCGCCCTGCCCTGGAAACACGATGGCAATCATCGTCAGCTCAATGGACGGCCGCGACTTCGCGGGTCAGCTTGTCGAGCAGCCCGTCTTCGACGAACCGGGCCGCCATGGCCACCGCGTTCCGAACGGCCTTGGCCGACGACCTCCCGTGACCGATCACGCAGAGCCCGTTCAGACCCACGAGCGGGGCGCCGCCATACTCCGATGCATCCAGGCGCTTGCGGAAGCGCCGATAGGCCTGGCGCGACAGCAGGTAGCCCATGCGGGTGCCGAACGTCGCCGACAGCTCGTCGTGCAGGATGCCCTCGACCGTCTCGACGAGCCCTTCGCTGATCTTCAACGTCACGTTGCCGGTGAACCCGTCGCACACGATCACGTCCGCTTCACCGGCGTACACGTCCCGCCCCTCGAGATTCCCGATGAACAGCACCGGCGCGCCCTTGAGCAGCTGGTGCGCTTCCCGGGTCAGGTCGTTGCCCTTGCTCTCTTCCTCGCCGACCGACAGCAGGCCGACGCGCGGCGCGGCACAGCCCAGCGCGACGCGCGCGAACGCGGCGCCCATGACGGCGAACTGCACGAGGTGCTGGGGCCGGCATTCGACCGTGGCGCCCGAATCGAGCAGCACGGCCGGACGACGACGGGTGGGGATGATGGTGGCGATGGCAGGACGATCGACGCCGGCGAGCCGACCGAAGGCCCCGTGCGCCGCGATGACCGATGCGCCGGTGTGCCCGGCGCTGAACATGGCCGCCGCCGCGCCGTCACGCACCGCTTCCGCGGCGATCTTGACGGAGGCACGCGGCTTCCGCCGCAGGGCGACGGCGGCCGACTCGTCCATCGTCACTGCGTCCGGCGTGTCGGCAATCTCGACGTCGAGGGATCCGGCGCCGGGATGGCGCGACAGCTCCCGCTCGATCGCCTCACCCTGGCCGACGAGCAGGAGGCCGATCTGCAGGTGACGCGCCGCGACGAGGGCACCATCGACAATCGCCCCCGGGGCATCGTCGCCCCCCATGGCGTCAATCGCGATCCGCATGAAGTACGTGCGACGCGTGGCCCGCCGAAGCCTCGGCGACGGCGCGCGCTGCGCGGCTAGGCCTCTTCGACGGCTCGGACCTGGCGGCCCTTGTAGAAGCCGCAGGTCGGGCAGACCATGTGAGGAGCCTTGGCTTCCTGACACTGGGGGCAGGTGCCGGTGGGTACGGGCTTGAGAGCATCGTGCGTACGGCGCTTGGCTGTACGCGCCTTGGAATGCCGGCGTTTGGGATTGGGCACGGTCTAATTCTCCTTGTCGTTCTTCAACAGACCCTTGAGCGGCGCGAGCCGCGGGTCTTCCCACGCCGGCGCACATCCGCACTCGGTGCGGTTCAGATTCGCTCCGCAGTGGACGCAGAGCCCGCGGCACGCCTCGGCGCACAGCGGCTTCATGGGCAGCGCGAGTTCAAACTGCTCGCGCAGCAGATCGATGACGTCCAGCGTTCCCTCGCTGTAGAACGCCGTCGTCAAGTCATCCTCGTCAACCTGGCGGTCCCCCTCGCCGGGGTTGGCGGCCAGGGGCACATAGCGCAGCTCGAAATTCGCCACCACCGGCACCTCGAGCGGCTCGACACACCGGCTGCAGTCGAGCTCGAGCCGCGTGGTCGCCCGGCCGGTCACCCGGAAGACGTCCGGGCCGGTCCTCTCGATGTCCATGGACAACTCAACCGGCGCCGCGACGCGGTAATTGTCGTCCTGCGGGTCGAACGCGGCCGGCTGGAACGTGCGCGCGACGTGCTCGCGCGGCCCGTGGAGGTGGCTCAGGTCGAGAAGCATAAGTCCAGACCCGCCGGACGCTCCGGCTGGGAACCCGTCATTATACCTTGATCCATGCCGTTTCTACTGCCGACTGCCAGCTGCCTACTGCCTAGCCCACGGCTTGGGAATGAACAGCTGCTCGTAGAGGCTGACCGCGTACCGGTCGGTCATCCCGGCCAGGAAGTCACAGACGGCGGGGTCGAGCCCCTCCTCTTCGAGCGTCCGCGGATCGACGAACGGCTCCGGGTCCTTGCGGACTCGCTCCCACAGGCCGCCCAGGATGCCGCCGGCCTTGCGGAACTCCGAGGTAGCCTCCTCGTTCTCGTAGACGGCCTCAAACAGGAAGCTCCTGAGGCCGACGGTCGCCTCGAGCATCGGCTCGCTCATCCGAATCTCGGTCAGGCCGCCTGCCAGGGTTTCGACGACGACGTCGGTGACCATGCGGCCGATGCGCTCTGACGAACTGTTGCCGAGCACGGTCACGCGCGAGGTCGGCAGGTCCTCTTCCCGCAGGATCCCCGCCCGCACGGCGTCGTCGATATCGTGATTCACGTAGGCGATGATGTCGGCGACGCGGGCGATCTGTCCCTCGATCGTACTGGACCGGTGCTCGGGATCGGCGCCGACAGGCATGCCGCTCTTGCCCTTGGAGTGGCGCGCGATGCCGTCGCGCACTTCCCACGTCAGGTTCAACCCCTGCCGCTCGTTCTCGAGGACGTCCACGATGCGGAGGCTCTGTTCGTAGTGATTGAACCCGCCGGGGATGAGTTCATTGAGGACGCGCTCGCCGGCGTGGCCGAACGGGGTGTGACCGAGATCGTGGCCGAGCGCGATGGCCTCGGTCAGCTCCTCGTGCAGCCGCAGCACCTTCGCGATGCTGCGCGCGATCTGCGAGACCTCGAGCGTGTGCGTGAGACGCGTGCGGTAATGATCCCCGGTCGGGGCGAAGAAGACCTGCGTCTTGTGCTTCAGGCGCCGGAAGGCCTTGCAGTGGATGACGCGGTCCCGATCGCGCTGGAAGGCCGGGCGGATGGGATCCTCGTCCTCCTCGCTCTGACGTCCACGGCTGGCGGCGCTCTTTGCCGCCTGCGGTGCCAGCATTCCGAATTCGCGTTGCTCGAGTTGTTCCCTGATGCTCGTCATGATCGGTGTGTTCCGCCTTGTGCGGAGCTTCAGCATACCGTGGTTCGGAGGGGACCGAGGCAGCGGAGGTCACAGGCCCACAGGAGGCACAGAGACACAAAGCACGAACGGAGAGGACACGGGTGCTCACCACCATTCCCGGTCCTTGAGGCAGGCCGCGGCCGCTGGCCCGACGAGCCGGGCTTCCGTCGACACTTGATTCAAGAGGGGACGGAGGCAGCGGAGGTCAAAGGCCCACAGGAGGAACGAAGGCACGGAGGCCGAACGAAGGGCTGGTCGCCGGCCCGTCAGGCCGGCGGCGCGACCAGCCTCACGGCCGTGAGCACCGGTGTCCGCTCCGTTCGTTCTCCGTGTCTCTGTTCCTCCTGTAGGCCTTTAAATCTTCGCTGCCCCCGCCCCCTCCGCTACCTCCCACGCCCAAGGATCTGCCCCGGGAAGCTGGTCCCGCTCGCCAGGCGCCCCACGCCAAACACCTCGGCGAGCGTCGGTGCGCTGGCCACTTCGAGAGGTCAGGCTGTTGAGGACCGCCGGCTTCGCGTGCTCCAGGTCGGGCAAGGCGAGCACACGTTCCGGTGTCTTCTTCCGCTTGTTGGGTCTGGCGTGTGGCATGGGCGACGGCCTCCTTGGTCCGTCGCCCCGCATGCCGCGGCATTTCGTATATACTGAATAGGTGTTCGAGTGGGACCCGCGGAAGGCCGAGGCCAACGCGGCGAAACACGGCGTCTCGTTCGACGAGGCCGTGACTGTCTTTCTCGACGCCAATGCGCTGGACGGCCCGGATCTGCAGCACTCGAAGGCCGAAATGCGGCACTTGCGGCTGGGCCGAGCCGCCGACGGGCGCATGCTCGTGGTGGCCTACACGCTCAGGAGAAGTGGCCATGCCGAAACGATCCGGCTCATCAGCGCGCGGCGGGCGAGTCGTCGCGAACGTGCGGCGTACAGTCCGAAGGATTGACTACTCGGACATTCCGGAGTCGTCGCCCGAACAGCTCAAGGCGATGCGACGGGTGGGGCGACCGCCACTCGGTGACGAACCGCGCCAATTGATCGCGATTCGCGTCGATCCAAGCGTGCTTGAGTCGTTCCGCAAGGAAGCGCTCCGCCGACACGTCGGCTACCAGACGCTGATCAACGAGGTTCTCGCGCAACACATCCGCAAAGACGTCGCGTAGTAGGGGCCCCTGGCCGAGGTACCCAGCACCGTCTTCGAAACCGGCCGTACTGCGGCGTCTCTGGCGAGTAACCTAGCGGTAGGCCCGTAATCTTCGCTGCCTCGGCCCCTCCGCTACCTCCCCCGCACAAGGATCTGCCCCAGGAAGCTGGTGCCGCTCGCCAGGCGCCCCACGCCAAAGACCTCGGCGAGCGTCTGCCCCAGGTCGGCGAAGGTCTGGCGCGTGCCGATGTCCATACCCGCGCGGACCGGCTGCCCCACCACGAAGACCGGCACGTACTCCCTCGAATGATCCGTACTCGGCGTCGTCGGATCGTTGCCGTGGTCGGCGGTGATGACGAGCAGATCCCGCGGGCCCAGGGCTGACAGCAGCTCCGGCACGCGACGGTCGAAGCGTTCGAGGTTGGCCGCGTAGCCGGCGACATCGTTGCGATGACCGAACCGCGTGTCGAACTCCACGAGGTTGGCGAAGATCAGCCCGCCCGAAGACTCCCTCATCGCCGAAAGGACCTGGTCTACCCCGTCGTCGTCGCTCGCCGTGTGTACGGCCGACGTGATGCCGCGCCCGGCAAACAGGTCATCGACCTTGCCTACGGTGACGACGGGCAGGCCCGCGTCCTTCAGGCGATCGAGCAGCGTCGGCGTGAATGGGGTCAACGCGAAGTCGCGCCTGTTTGCCGTACGGCTGAAGGCGCCCGGCGCGCCGACGAACGGGCGCGCGATGACGCGGCCCACGCCATGCCCCCGCCCGGCGAGGTCGAACGCGATCTCGCACCACCGGTACAGCTCGTCAATCGGCACGATCGCTTCGTGCGCGGCGATCTGGAAGACACTGTCGGCCGACGTGTAGACGATTGGTTTGCCTGTGGCCATGTGCTCGGCGCCGAGCTCGTCTACGATCGCGGTGCCCGACGCCGCCCTGTTCGCCAGCGTGCCGCGACCGATCGCGGCTTCGAACCGCTCCATCAGCTGCCGAGGAAAGCCCTCGGAGAAGACGGGGAACGGCCGCTCCAGCACGAGCCCCATGAGCTCCCAGTGACCGGTCACCGAGTCCTTGCCGGGGGAGGACTCCGCCATGCGCCCGAAGGCGCCGATCGGCGCGGGCTCGCCAGGTTCGGCGGGCACCGTCGAGACGCGACTCAGCCCCAGGCGGCGCAGCGACGGCACGCGAAGCGGCACCGCCCGCGCGATATTGCCGAGCGTATCGCTGCCTTCGTCGCCATACACGCCGGCGTCAGGCAGTTCGCCTGCACCAACGCTGTCGAGGACGATCAGGATGACCCGATCTGGTGTCTGGATGGTCAATCAGCTGCGTGAGTGGAGTAATAGTTACCCATGGGCCGCGGCGCGCGGATGCTGGCGATCGCATGCTTGAAGACCATGTGATCGGCTCCGCCGTGCTCGATGACCACCGCATAGCGGTCGAAGTTCTTGATGCGTCCTTCAAACCCGGTCCCGTCCATGAGGCGGACCTGCACGGGCATCTTCTCGCGGCGCGCAAAGTTCAGAAAGACGTCCTGGATGTTCGGCTGGGGATGTGCAGCTTTGGGGTCACGGCTGAGCGGCATGGCGTGGGTTCCCTTGGGCATTCGGTGTGCGACGTACTCACGTCGTGCGCATGGTGGCGACCACCTCGTCCTCGGCGAGGCGCGGGGGGCCGGCGGCCTGAATCCATCGTAGATTAGGCTCTTTCCTGAACCAGATCAACTGACGCCGCGCATAGCGGCGGTTCTCCCGAACGATGAGCTCTCGTGTGGCGGCCTCGTCGCGCTCCCCGCCCAGGCACTCGAGGACCTGCCGGTAGACCAGGCCGGTGAACGGGTGAGCGGTCGGCGGAACACCAGCGGCGAGGAGCCCCCGCACCTCGTCGAGGATGCCCTGGCGGAACTGCGCGTCCACGCGCGTCGCCACACGCGCGGCCGTGTCTTCGGCCGGGATCTGCAGCGCGAATCCGATGACCTCGTATTCGGGAAGCGGGGAGATCGTATCCGAGAAGTGTTCGGTCAGCGGACGGCCGGTCAGGTAGTACACCTCGAGGGCCCGGATGAGACGCTTGCGATCCCGCTGCTGAATGCGCTCGGCTGACGCGGGATCCACGCGGCGCAGCATCGCGTGCAGTCGATCGACACCGCGGCGATCCGCCACGCGCTCCAGGCGCGTGCGCAGGCCTTCGTCGCGGCCCGGCCCCGGGAAGAATCCGCGCGTCAGCGCGCGGTAGTAAAGGCCGGTGCCGCCGACGACAATGGGCAGCTTTCCGCGCGCGGTGATGTCGCGCACGACCGCTGCCGCGTCGCGCGCGTAGCGCGCCGCCGAGTAGTCCTCGTGCGGATCGACGACGTCCACCATGTGGTGCGGCACGCCCTCCTGGGCGGCGAGGGGCACCTTATCGGTGCCGATGTCGAATCCCCGGTAGACCGCGGTCGAGTCGCAGGCCACCACCTCGCCGTCGAGCCGGCGGGCCAGTGCGATGCCGAGCGCGCTCTTGCCGCTGGCGGTGGGGCCCACGATGGCGAGGAGCCGTGGCCGGTCAGTCACTGATGCCGTAGGCGCAGGCCCGAACCCAGGCAAGCGTCGCCAGCAGCGCAAGAAGGCACACGAGCCCGATCTGCTGGACGGGCGACGGCCAGGTCATGGCGTTTCGTTGAAGAAGAACGTGACGGTGAAGAATGCCCGGTCGTCCGGATACTCGGGCGGCAGCGGGTGCGTGGGGTTCGACGACGCCAGCGCGTTGAACGCCGAGTTGTTGAACGCCTCGATGGACGCCGGCTTCATCACGGCGAGCTCGCTGATGCGGCCGTCCTTGTGCACGTAGAAGGTGATCACCACGTGGCCGCGCATCGACATCGCGGCGTACGGGACGAACCAGTTGCGGCGGATCTGCGCGATGAACCGCCGGAGCCACGGCCCGAACTCGACCCCCTTGGTGTCGAACTGGATCGACGGCGCAAGGTCCTGCGTCCCGCCGCCTTTGAGGTTGCCGAACGTTTCGTTCTCCACGTACTTCTGCACGTTGCGGATGGCGTCGGTGAGGATGCCGGACGGCGCGCCGCGCGGCGTGGTCGCCTGTTCTGACGCGCGGGGTTCGGTGGCGGACGGCCCAACGGGGAGCGTCAGGCCTTCGCGGACGATCTCGGCGGGCTCGCGTGCCGGGGCAGACGGCGTGGGTTCGGCCGAGGGTTCGCCGCGAGGGGTGTCGGGCCGGGGCGCGACGGGCTCGGGCGCTTCCATGCGTTCGGCGCTGTTCCCGCGCGAAAACGGCATCGGGTTCGTCGGGTTCGGCGCTCGTTCCACCGTTCGCGCCTGGCGGTCGATATCCGACAACTCCGCGCGTTCCGGCGGCCGCCGCGCCTGCAGGTCCACGCGCGGGTCCACGAACACGAATCGCGCACGCTCGCGTTCCCGGTCCATCTGGCGCGCCAACTCCATCTCCCGCTGCACTCGTTCCTCGATGGCCTGGAGCCGCTGCGCCTCGAGTTCCTTCAGGAACGGGATTTCCGGGACGAGCAGGTACGCAATCACGATCGCCATGTAACTGACGAGCGTAATGAGGCTCGCTTCCAGCCGCGTGAACGACCGCGGGATAGTGGGCGTCTCTTCGGGGTGCCCGTCGAAGTTGAAGTACATCAGTGAGTTAGCGATTATAACAGGTCTGCTTGGCGCCTGACTCAGCCGGAAAAGACCTCAAAAAAAGACATCACAGAAGAAACGAAGTCACGGAGACACCCACGGGGAAGATCTCAGCTGAATTGCGGGTCCCGACTGGTCGCCCGGCCGGCCGTGGGCCGGCCGGCAGGGGCAGGGAGCGGGGTGGCGGTCACAAGCACCTCATGCGCCAGGGTGTTTGTGAC
>JACCRT010000043.1 GCA_013813355.1 Acidobacteriota bacterium
ATGCTGGGCCTGGTGGAGGTCACGAACCGCGAGGGGGTCGACGTGCACGTGGTGCCGGACCTCCTGCAGTTCATCGCCTTGCGCGCGCGGCTGGAGAACCTCGACGGCGTCCCGATCATCAGCCTCAACGACGTGCCGCTGCGCGGGTTCAACAGCCTGCTGAAGCGCAGCATCGACGCCGCTCTTTCGGGCCTCGCGCTCCTCGGCATGGCGGCACCGTTCCTGATCATCGCGTGGCTGATCCGCCGTAGCTCGAAGGGCCCGGTGTTCTACACGCAGGAGCGCATGGGCCTCGACGGCAAGGCGTTCCACGTGCTGAAGTTCAGATCGATGCGCGAGGGGGCGGAGGACGAGACGGGACCGATCTGGGCGCGCGACAACGACCCGCGCTGCACGCCGATCGGCCGCCTGCTCCGCCGCTTCGACATCGACGAGCTGCCGCAGTTCTGGAACGTGGTCCGCGGCGACATGTCGATCGTCGGGCCGCGGCCCGAGCGTCCCTACTTCGTCGACCAGTTCAAGCACCGGATCCCGCAGTACATGCTGCGCCACAAGGTCAAGGCGGGGATTACCGGGTGGGCGCAGGTGAACGGCTGGCGCGGCAACACGTCGCTCGAGAAGCGGATCGAGTACGACCTGTATTACATCGAGAACTGGTCGGTCGGGCTAGACATCAAGATCATGTGGCTCACCGTGCTGCGCGGCCTGCAAAAGCACGCATACTGACGCCCGGAACGACACGCCGGGTTGTGCCGGCCAATTCCAGCAGGAACCTACCCCCATGCGCAGAATCGTCATCACCGGCGCCGCCGGGTTCATCGGATCTCACCTGTCGGAGACGCTCCTCGATCGCGGCTATTCGGTCATCGGCATCGACAACCTGCTGACCGGCGATATGGCCAATATCGCCCATCTCGCCAATCGCGACTTCCTGTTCATCAAGCACGACGTCACCAATTACATCCACGTGGAAGGGCCGGTGCACGCGGTGCTGCACTGGGCGAGCCCCGCCAGCCCGATCGATTATCTCGAGCTGCCGATTCCGACCTTGAAGGTCGGCGCGCTGGGGACGCACAAGGCGCTCGGCCTTGCCAAGGCGAAGAACGCCCGGTTCGTGCTCGCCTCCACCTCCGAGGTGTACGGCGACCCGCAGGAGCACCCGCAGAAGGAGACGTATTGGGGGAACGTCAATCCGATCGGCCCGCGCGGCGTCTACGACGAGGCGAAGCGCTTCGCGGAAGCCATGACGACGGCCTACCACCGGTACCACGGCCTCGACGCGAAGATTGTCCGAATCTTCAATACGTACGGGCCGCGCATGCGGGTCCGCGACGGGCGGGCGGTGCCGGCATTCATGAGCCAGGCGCTGCGCGGTGAAGACGTGACCATCTTCGGCAATGGAAGCCAGACGCGCAGCTTCTGCTACGTCAGCGACCTGGTCGAGGGTATTCTTCGACTGATGGAGTCGGACGTGAACGAGCCGGTGAACATCGGCAATCCGCACGAGATGACGATCGAAGAGATCGCGCGGGCGATCATCCGGCTGACGGGTTCGAGCAGCCGGCTGGTGTACCGGCCGCTGCCCGAGGACGACCCGAAGGTACGGCAACCGGATATCACGCGGGCGCGCACGCTGCTCGGCTGGGAACCGAAAGTGCCACTCGAGGATGGCCTGCTCGCGACGCTGGACTACTTCAAGGCCAAAGTCACACCGGGCGTCTGAACTCGAGGAGCGCCGGGCTCAGTCGCTCACCCGGACGACCAGCACGAGGTAATGGAACGCCGAGATGAAGGTGATGGCCAGCGATGCGTAGATGAAGCCGGTCACGACCGCCGAGGCCTGTTCCAGGTAATTGAAGTACAGCGTGACGACGCCGGTCAGGATGTAGGTGGCCGTGGCGAGCTTCCCGAACACGGAAGGGGGAAACGTGCGCGAACCGATGGCGAGGTTGACCACCGCGACCGTCAGCACGATGGCGATGTCGCGGCTGATGACGAGTATCGTGAACCAGAGCGGCAGGCGGTTGGCCGACCCGATGTCGGGCAGCGTGAGCATGATGAACATGGTCACCAGCAGGAGCTTGTCGGCCATCGGGTCGAGCCAGGCGCCCAGCGTAGTTTTCTGGCCGGTCAACCGCGCGATCAAGCCGTCCAGTACGTCGGTGACACCGGCCGTGATGAAGACGACGAGCGCCCAGCCGCGGTAGCCGTACAATAACAGGATCACGAACGCCGGGATGAGGAGCATCCGCAGGATCGTGAGCTGGTTGGCCGGCGTGATCAGCTGGCTGGCCGCCGAGGGGTTCATCGCACGGGCGCTCCTGACAGTGCCTCCAGCCGGGTGACGGCGGCGAGCGCCTCCTGGCCTGTCACCGGACGCGACAGCTGGAAGCTCCCGTCCGCCATCGGTGACATGATGCCGGCTTCAACCGCGAGCGACGCGGCTGGATAGCTCAGGTTGCCTGGCGACACATCCGGGAAGCGTCGCCGGGCGTTGCGCCAGGGCGCGGCAAGTCGCGGGTTTTCGGCAGCGATCAGTGAGAGCGCCCGGCTGGCCGCGGCGGCCAGATCGGCCCGCCTGACGACCGACCCGGGCTGGAACGTGTAGTTCGGATAGACCTCCATGACGCCGGCGCGCGTGACCGCCAGGATCCAGGGTGCAGCCCAGCTCCCCCTCGAATCGGTGACCACGACCGCGGCGCGGCGCCCGGACCTTTTGAGCAGCTCCTCCAGCCGGACGCCTATGAGCGCCGCGAGCTGCGCCCGGGTCACGGTCTCCGACGACTCGATGGCGCGGTACGGTTCCGGCATCGCGGCGAAGGCGGCCTTCGCTCGCAGACCGTCGATGCGGGCGTCAATGGCCTCGTTGGGCTCGAGGGTCGCGGCGGTGATGAGCGCCTCGAGGCTCTTGTCGAACTCACCGCGGCGCTCGTGCAGGTCGGCCATGAGCACCATCGCGCGCGCGTCGGCCGGATCCAGCTCCGCGGCCCGCCCCGCGTGCCCGAGGGCCGCGTCCACGTTGCCCTCGCGATGCTCGAGTTCGGCGAGCTCCCGGTGCAGGAATGGGCTCTCTGGCGACGCCGCAATCGCCTGCTGGTAAGCGCTCCGCGCCTCGGTCAGGCGCCCGGCTTGTGCGGCCGCGCGCGCAGAGGCGACAAAATCCTGGAGGCCCCTGAAGCGCAGGACTTCCACGCGCGACCGCACCGTCGTTAGCGCGGGGTCGGCCGCCAGCGCGGCCTCGAAGCTGGTGAGCGCCCCGTCGTTCTCGCCGATGGCCAGCTGCGCCTCTCCCCTGCCGACCAGTGCCGGCACATACGCAGGATTGGCCGCCACGGCTCGATCGAAGTACTGGATGGCGCCGCGGTGGTCGTTCTGCGCGAGTGCGGCGTAGCCGAGTCCGGCCTCGGCTGGATAGAACGCCTGGCCGGATTCCTTCAGTGCGGCCGTGAAATTCCTCTCGGCCGCGCGGAAGTCGCCGGCTTGCAGCCACTGCCAGGCGACCTGGTGGCGGGCGGCTGCCGGGCCGGACGCCAGGCCGTCCGGGGGGGCCGGGTAGAGGAAGGCCGGAAACCGGGCGGCGCCCGGCGGAGGAAGGGGCGCCGTGCGCGGCGCGCATGCGCCGAGTGCGGCGCCGAGAGTTGCCGCGACCAACACGGTCGCGGCCCTGCGGGTCCAGGCCAGATCGCGTTGCACTCCGTCAGCCTCCGTGGGGTGCGGCCGTGTGCGTCCGGGCGGGCTGGAACCGGGCCAGCATCCTCCGGGGCAACTCCGCTTCAATCGTGACGTGGCCATCGGCCGCCACGTGGCGCAGGATGCGCCCAACCCGGTAAACGTCCGAAATCCGCTCCCGGTCCGCCTCGTCGTTCGCATCGAACTCGAGCGTGATACGCGCGGTATCGAGCGCCAGGCGTCCTTCCATCGCGGCGATCAGGTCATCGCGACCCTCGCCGGTCAGGGCCGAGACGCACAGCGCACCGGGATAGAGGGCGTGCAGCCGCGCGCGTTCAGCCGGCTCGAGTCGGTCGCACTTGTTGAACACATCGATGGCAGGTACGCGCGCCGCATCCACCTCGCCGAGCACCGCGCGCACGGCATCCATGTGCCGCTCGCGGTCCGGGCTCGAGGCATCGATGACGTGCAGCAGCAGGTCGGCCGCGGCCACTTCCTCCAGCGTTGCGCGAAACGCCGCCACGAGCGAGTGCGGGAGTCGCTCGATGAAGCCGACTGTGTCCGAGACGAGCAGTTCGCGCCGGTCCGGCAGCCGGACGCGGCGCACGAGCGGATCGAGTGTGACGAACAGCGCGTCGGACGCCACGGCCGTATCCCCCGTCAGGGCGTTGAACAGCGTGGTCTTGCCGGCGTTGGTGTAGCCGACCAGCGCGACGGTCGGGACGGCGGCCTTATGCCGCCGTTCGCGCAACTGGCCGCGCCGGCGCCGCACCGTGTCGATCTCCTTCGAGAGGATGCTCACGCGGTGCCGGAGCCGCCGCCGATCGGTCTCGAGTTTTGTTTCGCCGGGGCCGCGGGTGCCGATGCCGCCGCCAAGGCGCGACAGTGCGGCCGACGACCCTACGAGACGCGGCAGCAGGTACTGCAGTTGCGCCAGTTCGACCTGCAGCTTGCCTTCACGCGTGCGGGCACGACGCGCGAAGATGTCGAGGATGAGCTGGGTGCGATCGACGACCTTTCGATCGAGCGCCTCCTCGAGGTTCCGGAGCTGCGCCGGCGAGAGCTCATTGTCGAACATGACGACATCGACCCCGATTTCGTCGCACGAGGCCGCCAGGGTGGTCACTTTGCCTCGGCCCAGGAAAATGGCC
This sequence comes from Acidobacteriota bacterium, assembly GCA_013813355.1. Lineage (GTDB taxonomy): Bacteria > Acidobacteriota > Vicinamibacteria > Vicinamibacterales > 2-12-FULL-66-21 > JACCRT01. The sequence goes on from JACCRT010000043.1 coordinate 4,821, forward strand.
GGATCGGGCTTCGCCCGTGCCTGGAGGACGCGCAGGACGACCCTGGCACCCGCCGCGGCCGCAAGCCCGGCGAGTTCATCGAGCGAATGTTCCGGATCGAAGTGGCGCGACGTGTTGTTGAAGAGGCCGACGAGGGCCGCGCGTTCCTGCGCGCCGGGCTTCGTGGATCGTGGTGCCGACTCGCGCATTACTGCAGCGATTTTAGCACGCGCTCCCACGCGATGGGCCCTTCGCGGACGAGCATCGGGCCCTCCGGCCCGCACGCGACGATCGTCGACGGCGGGCCACCCGGCGCGGGCCCATCGTCGAGCAGCAGATCGATTCGGCTGCCGAGAGCGGCGGCGACGTCCACGGGCGACGCGGTTGCCGGCTGACCCGACAGGTTGGCGCTGGTGGCCGTTACACAGAACTCCAGCCCAGCCGCAAGAGTCCGTCCGACCGCGTGCGCAGGCACACGGATGGCGACAGTCCCACCGGCCCCGAGCACGGCGGTTGCGAGCACCGGCGCGGCGGGCACTACGATCGAAAGCGGCCCAGGCCAGAACGCGTGGGCAAGCCGCAGCTCGAGGCCGCCAAACTGCCCCGCGGCCTGTGCCTGTCCCAGGTCGGCGGCAATGAGCGGCACGGCCATCGCCGCGGGCCGATCCTTCACGGCGAACAGTCGTGCCACGGCATCGTCACGGCGCGGATCGACAGCCAGGCCGTACAAGGTATCGGTCGGATAAGCCACGACACCTCCCCGCCGCAGCACGGCGACCGCGCGCTCCAGCTCACCCGCCCGCATGATGTTGATGCTCCTCCTGAAAAGAATAAGCCGTGTCAGTCCGTGGCTACACCTCGTCGGCCGGCGGAATCGCGGCGCGTGGAAACTGCGTCGGAACCATCAGGCGCGACACGATCGCGGCAATCAGGAGCAATCCGACGGCGTCGAGAAGGAACACGGCGCGAATACTTGTCGATGCCAGGAAGCCGCTCACCATAGGGCTGATGGCGAGGCCCGCGAGCGAAGCCGTCGTCAGCAGGCCGAACCCGGCACCGCGAGCGCTTGCGGGCATGACGCTGTTGGCTGCCGTGTAGGCCGCCGTCGTGGCCACGCCGATCGCGGCGCCGAAGATCGGTGTGCCAATCAGCAGGATCCACGTCCCCGGCGCGAACGCATACATCAGCGTCCCCGCCGCGCCGGCTGCCGCGCTGGTCGTCATCAGCCGGCGCGCGGACACTCGTCGCAGCAACCGGCTCGCCCAGTAGTGGCCCACGGCCCCGGCCGCGGCAGCCACGGAGAACAGGATTCCGGCCATGATAGGCACCCGTGACACGGGCGTCCCGAGCTCGACGATGTAGAGCGGCAGCACCGGGCCAAAGCTCCGGTCGATGAACTGGAGCCCGAAGATCACCACCAGGAGCAGCATGAAATTCTGGAAGGCGAGTACGCTGCGAAACGTCACCCGGCCTTCGTCGCGGTCGCGCGTGACGCCCACGAGCCCGCGCTCGTCGTACATGAAGAACACGAGGACGAGCGCGACCACGTAGAAGCCGGCGGTCACGAGGAAGGCGCGCCTCAGGCCGACCAGCTGCGCAATCGCGGCGCCGAGCACCGGGCCGATGGCGGGGCCGAGACGCTGCGCCGTCTGGACGAGCCCGATCGCGAAGGGGACCCGATCCTTCGGCGCCACATCTGCCGCCATCGTCAGGGTGAGCGCTCCGTAACCCGCAAAGAGCCCTTGCACGGCACGCAGCGCGAAAACATGCCATGCCTGGGTCACCCACGCCATGGCCGCCATCACGACGACAAAGCTGGCGAGCGATCGTTCGACCATGATCTTCCGGCCGAAGCGATCCGCCAGGCGGCCCCAGAACGGCGCCAGCAGGGCGGTGAGCGCCGGGGTGATGCCGAGGCTCAGTCCCGTCCAGAGTGCGACGTCGCCAAGGTCATCGACGCCGAGTTGCTGAAAGTAGAGGGGAAGAAACGGCATCACCAGCGTGAAGCCGGCAAAGCCGATGAAACTGACCGCGGTGACGGCGACCAGGTTCCTGCGCCAGTCGGTCAAGGTGAAAGTCAGAACTCAGAACACAGAATTCAGAACATAGAACTTTCAAACACGGAGGACCCGTTCAGCCGCTTCATCGGGATGTACCCGCGTTTGAGTTCGTTTGAATCCTAGAAGCGCACCCGCACCATCCGGGCCTGTTCGACGTGGATCGTGTCGATGAACCGGATGCGCGCCGGATTGCTCTGCATGACGATCGACGAGGTGCGAGTCCCGTCGCCGAAGAAGCGGACGCCCTTCATCAGCGTGCCGTCGGTCACCCCTGTGGCGGCAAAGATCACGTTGTCGCTGGAGGCCAGATCCTTCGACGTGTAGATCCGCTTGAAGTCGGTGATTCCCATGGAGCGGCACCGCTCCTCGTGCTCCGGCTTGTTGACCACCAGCCGGGCGAAGATCTCGCCGTTGAGGCAGCGCATGGCCGCCGCTGTCAGCACGCCTTCCGGCGCACCCCCGGTACCCATGACGGCGTGCACGCCGCTGCCGACGACCGCGGCGGCGATGCCCGCCGAGAGGTCGCCGTCCCCGATCAGCCGGATGCGCGCGCCGGTCGCGCGGATGTCGGCGATCAGCTTCTCGTGCCGGGGCCGGTCCAGCACGATCACGACGAGGTCTTCGACGTCGCGTTCGAGGGACCGCGCCACGGCGCGCAGGTTGTCGGCAACCGACGCGTCGAGGCTGACGGCGTGCTTCGAACTCGGGCCGACGACCAGCTTTTCCATGTACAGGTCGGGCGCATGAAGCAGCCCGCCCTTGTCTGAGGCGGCCAGCACGGCGATCGCATTCGGCTCCCCGGTGGCACACAGGTTGGTCCCCTCGAGGGGATCAACCGCAATGTCGACCTCCGGCAGCTTCCGTGCGCCTTCGCCGTTCTGGGTCGCCATCCCGACCTTCTCGCCGATATAGAGCATCGGGGCATCGTCGCGCTCTCCCTCCCCGATCACGATGGTGCCGTCGATTGGCACCGTATCCATGGTCTGCCGCATGGCTTCGACGGCGACCTGGTCGGATTTCACGCGGTCCCCCTGGCCCATCGTGTGGGCGCAGGCGATGGCCGCCTGTTCGACGACGCGCAGGAAGTCGAGTGAGAGGTCGGAGTTCATCGATTTCCCCTTCCTACTTGATGGGCGGCAGCTCGCACCGTGTGGGGCGATCCTGGCGCGCGCCGAGCGCATAATCGGCCTGCATCAGCTTATGAATCTCGCGCGTGCCCTCGTAGATCACCGCGCCCTTGCAGTTGCGATAGAAGCGGCCGACGGGATACTCGTCCGAGTAGCCGTTGGCGCCGTGAATCTGGACGGCGTCGCTCGCCGCGCGCTCCGAGGCCACGGTGGAGAACCACTTGGCCAGGCCGGTCTCGCGCGTGTTGCGCCGGCCGGCGTTCTTGAGGAACCCCGCGCGCAGCCAGAGCAGCCGCGACGCCTGGTAATCGGATTCCATCTGCGCGAGCATTTCCTTCACCAGCTGGTGATCGCTGATCGGCACGCCGAACGTCTTGCGCTCTTTCGCGTAACGAATGCTTGCGTCGCGCGACGCCCGGATGAGGCCGGTGGCGCCGGCAGCGACTGTGTAGCGCCCCTGGTCGAGCGCGAACATCGCAATCTTGAAGCCTTCGCCGGGCCGGCCGACGAGGTTTTCCTCCGGCACCTCCACGTCCTCCATCTTGAAGGACCCGGTGTTGCCTGCCAGGATGCCCCACTTCTCTTTCAGGGTCGAGCTGCTGAAGCCCTTGAACCCGCGCTCCACGATGAAGGCGCTGATGCCCGAGGGGTCGCGCTGCTTCTTTTTCTCGAGGTCGGTCCAGCCGAAGACCAGAAAGTTGTCGGCCACGTCGGCGAGTGAAATCCACATCTTTTCGCCGGTGATCGAGTAGCGGTCGCCCCTCTTCACGGCCACCGTCTGGATGCCGCGCACGTCGCTGCCGGCGTCGGGCTCGGTCAGGCCGTAAGTCGAAATCTTCTGCCCTTGCGCCTGCGGGACGAGGTAGCGCTGCTTCTGGTCCTCCGTGCCCCATGAGAGCAGCGTCAGGCAGTTGAGCCCGGCGTGGACCGAGATGATGACGCGGAGAGAGGTATCGACGTACTCCAGTTCTTCGCTGACGATGCCGAGGCTGATGTAATCCATCCCGGCGCCGCCGTACTCCGTCGGCACCGAGCACCCGAGCAGGCCCATGTCGGCCATCTGCGGCAGGATTTTCGGGTCGAAACGGTGCTCGCGATCGAGCTCGCGAATCCGGGGCGCCACTTCCCGTGCGCCCCACTCCCGTACCGACTGCTCCAGGAGTGCCTGTTCTTCAGTGAGATCGAGATCAATCATGAATGCGTCCTCGTGGATAAGAGCAACGGTCAATTCTAGCGGGCCAAGCTCGTCATTTGCAAAGCACGGCGGCGGCCGTCCCTGCCGGTCGCGCGCGGGCGAATCGCGGGGCCCCCTCAGCCGGTCGGGGCCGATCGGCGGACGGTCACGGCCGCGCCGCGGGCGAGCCCGAGCCTGGCGGCGGCGCTGGCCCCGTTTTCCGCCAGTTCCAGGTGGTCGGAGCTGCCGTAGAGCGCGCAGACCTCGCCTGGGCGCATGTCGGCGTAGGTCGCCACCAGCCGCTCGACCGGGAATTCTCCGGCGTGGATCGCCACCGCGTGGCTCTGGGCAAATTTCTCCAGCGTACGGCGCTCGATATTGGTGACGAGGTTCCCGAAGCGATCGACCCGCAGGACGGCGCCGTCGACGCGGTCGTCATGCACTTCCGCTTCCGGGATGTGAAGGCGCACGTACTCCTGGGCGGGACGGCCGAGTGCCTGGAGCTGAATGCCCTTGGCGAGCCAGGCGGCGGCCGGAGCGAACCGGTCGCGGCCTTCAAAGGTGCGGCTGACCGTCGGCCGCGCGTAGCGCCGCTCGGTCAGTTCCACCACGCGACGTGGCGGGAACTCCTTGAGTACGGCCGTCAGCACGCCGTTATCGGGGGCTACGAACCGGTAATCGCCAGCCTCTGCAGCGATGCCCCGCCGCGCCGATCCCACGCCGGGGTCAACAATGGCCAGAAAGATCGTGCCCGCCGGGAAGTAGCGGCAGCAGGCGGCCAGCTGCAGCGCCCCTTCGAGCACGTCGTGCGCGGTGATGCCGTGCGAGATGTCCACCAGGGTGACGTCCGGGCAGATTCCCAGCATCACGCCCTTCATGGTGCCCGCGTAATGATCGGTGGAGCCGAAGTCGCTGAGGAGCGCGATTACGGGACGCATGACTCACAGGATACAGGAGCCCGGCCCGTTCCGGGAGCGACACGCCGGCCTCAGGCCTTGCGCCGCAGGAGGATTTCGCGCGTGTTGTTCTTGAGGAGGAATGACTCGGCGACGATCAGCCCCTCGAAAGCGTTGATGATGTCGCGATTCGCCAGGACGTGTTTGCGCCCGCCCGCGCCTGCATGATGCCTGTGGCGCAGCGACGCATCGTCCACCACTTCGTACTTGGTGAAGGGCGCGCGGTCCGCGGCAGTCGTGGTGAAGAAGCCCATGACAGCGCCGCCGGGGCGGAGCATTCGGACGATCTGGTGGGCCAGCGCCTGGACCGCGGTCTTGTCGAGAAAATCGAAGAAATCCCAGCAGAGCACGCCGTCGACGCTCTGATCGTCGTGGCGGAACCGTGAGGCGATCGCCCCCGACAGCTCGGGAAGCGTGCTGGCGCGCACGTGACGATCGTAGTCGGCGAAGAGGTCCTCGATGAAGAGCTTGCACCCGAGGCGCTCACCGAAGAATTCGACGTTGCTGCCAATCACCGGCCCCAGGTCGAGCAGAAGCGGTGAGTCGGGTTGCTGGCCGATCGCGGCGAGAAATTTCGGGAGCGCCTTCGTGGGAAGGACGGATTCCTCCCCTTTCGGCCGCGGCGCGTTGCCGGACCCGTCGGGCTGGCGCTTCCATCGCAGGAGATCAGAGAGCATGGTTCAGGCGGCCGGGCCCCCGCAGGGCGGAGACCCGGCCGACGAGAGACTTCGTCGGGCGGTCAGCGGCCAGCGCCAGCGGGCGCCGTACTGCTCGCCTGCTGTGGCGGCGCGGCCGGCTTCGATTCCGCCGGCTTCGACTCGGCCGCAGCCTTGCCTGATTTCTCGCCCGTCCGCTGCATGTCGATGCTGCCACGGAAGTGCGCGCCCTCGGCGATCGCGACGCGCGGGGCGGCAATGTCGCCATCCACCGAGCCGTTGTCACGGATGTCGACCTTGTCGGACGCCGCGACGTTGCCGGTTACCTCGCCAAGGACGATGACCGACTTGGCGAAGACCTGCGCCTTGATACGTGCGTTGGGCCCGATGGTCAGCACGTTCTGTCGCAGCTCGATCTTGCCCTCGACCTGCCCCTCGATCGTCAGGTCTTCGCTGCCGTTGAGCTCACCCTTGATCACGACGGATTTCCCAATGTTCACAGCTGACTTCTCCAATCCACGCGCGGGGTCAGGCGTTGCTTGCCGGGCCGATGCGGCCTCGGGAGCCGCGGTTGCGCCGGCGGGCTGCGCCGGAACAGGACTTGGCGCTGGTCCGGCTGGCTTCACCGGTTCATCGCGTTTCCACATGAGGCACTCTCCAACTGTCCCGAAAGAAGTATTCGCAGGGTGTTCGCCACTCGCGCGGCTGTGCAGCGGAAGACGACAGTATAAGGGAGCCGCGCGAATGATGTCTAGTCCTTTTATTGCCGACAGTTAGGGCGAATGCTACCATGAGTGGACCTGATGCGGATTTACTTCGACCACAACGCCACGACCCCGCTTGCCCCGGAGGTGGCCGCCCTCGTCGCGGCCACGATGGTCGAGCAGTTCGGGAATCCGTCGAGCGTCCATCACTACGGGCAGCAGGCGAAGGCTGTGCTCGATGACGCGCGCGCGTCGGTGGCGGTGCTCCTCAACGCCGAGCCGTCGGAGGTTGTCTTCACGAGCGGTGGGACCGAGGCCGACAATTTCGCCCTGCGGGGGGTCGCCGAAGCGCTGGAGCCGACCGGTCGCCGGCACCTGGTTGCCAGCGCCATCGAGCACGAGGCCGTGCTGGTCACGCTCAAAGCGCTCGCCCGCCGCGGGTGGCGGACGACCCTGCTGCCCGTGGATGCCTCCGGAATCGTCGATCCGGCAGCACTCGACGCAGCCCTGGCAGATGACACCGCGCTGGTCTCCGTGATGCACGCCAATAATGAAATTGGCACCATCCAGCCGATTGCCGCGCTGGCGCGCCTGGCGCACGGGCGCGGCGCGCTGTTCCACACGGATGCCGTGCAGTCGGTGGCCAAGGTCCCGGTTGATTGCCGGGCGCTTGGCGTGGACCTGCTGTCGTTGTCGGCGCACAAGTTCAACGGGCCCAAGGGTGCCGGCGCGCTGTGGATCAAACGCGGGACGCGCATCACGGCCACTCTCACTGGAGGCAAGCACGAGCGAGCCCGCCGAGCCGGCACCGAGAACGTGCCGGCCATTGCCGGGCTCGGTGCGGCCGCGCGCCTCGCCGCCGCGAAGCTCCCGGCGGAGGCCGCCCGGGTGGCGTCGCTGCGAGATCGCCTGGAAGCGGCGGTGCTGCAGGCCGTTCCCGGAACCCTCGTCAACGGGGCTCTCGACCCCCGCGTGCCGAACACGACGAATATCAGCGTCGAGCACGTCGAGGCCGAGTCGCTGTTGATCGCGCTCGACCTTGAAGGTATCGCGGTTTCGACGGGGTCCGCCTGTTCCTCCGGCACGCTCGAGCCGTCGCACGTCCTGCGCGCGATGGGCCTGTCGGCGCACCGTACGCAGAACTCGATTCGGATCAGCCTCGGCGCCGGCAACACCGACGCGCAGGTGGACTACCTGCTCGAGAAGCTGCCACGGGTCGTCGAGAAACTGCGAAGCCTGACGCGGGTGGGGGCTTATAAAAGGTAAGAAGCTCATGCGGATAGTTGTTGCCATGTCCGGCGGGGTGGACTCCTCGGTCGCCGCCGCGATGCTCGCGCGGGAGGGTCACGAGGTGATCGGCCTGTCGATGCAGCTCTACGACCAGTCGGGTCGTGACGGCGAGGGACAGGTCCGCTTCGGCTCGTGTTGTACGATCGATGACCTGCACGATGCGAGGCGCGTGGCCGCCCGCATCGGCATCCCCCACTACATCGTCAATTTCGAGCGCCGGTTCAACGAGACCGTGGTGTCGAACTTCGTGCGCGAGTACATCGCGGGCCGGACCCCGATCCCGTGCGTGCACTGCAATGGGGACCTGAAGTTCGCCACGCTGGTCGAGCGCGCCGAAGGGATGGATGCCGCCTTCGTGGCGACCGGGCACTACGCCCGGGTCGAGCGCGATGAGGCGACCGGACGCTGCCGGCTGCGGCGCGGCATCGATCTCGCCAAGGATCAGTCCTACTTTCTGTTCACGCTGACCCAGCCGCAGCTCGCACGCGCGTTGTTCCCGCTCGGCCACCTGGAGAAGCCAGCGGTGCGGGACCTCGCGCGCGACCTCGGCTTGCAGGTCTCGGAGAAACCCGACAGCCACGAGATCTGCTTCGTGCCTGACGGCGATCACGCCGCCTTCATCGATCGCGTGGCGCAGTCTCCGGGCGGCGGCACCTTTCATGACGAGGCCGGCCGCGTGCTCGGCCGTCACCAGGGCGTGCACCATTACACGGTCGGGCAGCGAAAGGGGCTGGGGCTTGCCTCCCCCATCAAGCTGTACGTGGTGGGCATCGACGCCGGGGCCAACACCGTCACGGTCGGCCCGCGGGCAGCACTCGACCGGGGGGAACTGACGGCCTCTGGCGTGAACTGGATTGCAGGCGTGCCCCCTGCGCCGGGCACCCGGGTCACGGCGCAGGTGCGCCATCGACACCAGGCGGCGCCGGCCGGGCTGGTGCCGCTCGGCACCGAGCGGGTGCGGCTGGTCTTCGATGAGCCGCAGTCCGCAATTGCGCCGGGCCAGGCCGCCGTGTTCTATGACGGTGACGAGGTGCTGGGCGGGGGGTGGATCGACTGAACGGTCAACAGCCCGTGGTGAAAGTCTGGCGTCGCACCGAGACGGGCGAGGCGCCCCGCGGGCAAGGCGCGACGACCGAGAATACTGCACGTATTTGAGGGAGGAGCAA
>JACCRT010000035.1 GCA_013813355.1 Acidobacteriota bacterium
AAGTGGTCTCACGCGCCAGGATGGAGTCCTCGAGCACATAGCGCGACGCTCTGGGTCACACCTTGTTGTTCGCGCGGGCCCGAGAGGCCCGTTTTCTTTGCCCGAAGTGCACCGATAGAAAAGCTGATTCATGCCCCGCAAGTTCCCCCTCGAAAAGACCCGCAACATCGGCATCATGGCGCACATCGATGCCGGTAAGACGACGACGACGGAACGGATCCTGTTCTACACCGGGATTACCTACAAGATCGGCGAAGTCCATGAAGGCACGGCGGTGATGGACTGGATGGAGCAGGAGCAGGAGCGCGGCATCACCATCACCTCCGCGGCGACGACCTGCTTCTGGCGCGACGTCCGGATCAACATCATCGACACGCCGGGCCACGTGGACTTCACCGCCGAGGTCGAGCGGTCGCTGCGCGTGCTCGACGGCGCCGTCGCGGTGTTCGACTCGGTTGCCGGCGTCGAGCCGCAGTCCGAGACGGTCTGGCGCCAGGCCGACAAGTACCGCGTGCCGCGGATCTGCTTCATCAACAAGATGGATCGCATCGGCGCGGACTTCAAGCGGACGTTCGAGCAGATTGTCACCAAGCTGGGCGGCAACCCGGTGGCGATCCAGCTCCCGATCGGGTCGGAAGACAAGTTCGTCGGCGTGATCGACCTCGTGGCGATGAAGGCCATCCGCTACAAGGACGAAACGATGGGCGCCGAGTACGTCGTGGACGAGATTCCGGCCGACATGCTCGACGAGGCGAAGGCGTACCGCGAGCAGTTGATCGAGAAGGTCAGCGAGGCCGACGACAAGCTGCTCGAAAAGTACCTGCACGGTGAAGAGTTCACCGAGGACGAGATCAAGGCCGCGCTCCGCAAGCGCGTCATCAGCTCCGTGCACACCTCCGGCGAGCGCGTGGAGCCGGCCTTCGTGCCGGTCATCTGCGGGTCCGCCTTCAAGAACAAGGGCGTCCAGCCGCTGCTCGACGCCGTCGTGGACTACCTGCCGTCGCCGCTCGACGTTCCCTCCATCACGGGCTTCGATCCTGACAAGGGGCCCGAGGCGCTCATCGAGCGCAAGGCGGCGGACGCGGAGCCGTTCTCGGCGCTGGCCTTCAAGATCATGACCGACCCGTTCGTTGGGCAGCTCACATTCATCCGGGTGTACTCGGGCGTCGTGACCGCCGGCACGAACGCCTTCAACGCCACCAAGGGCAAGAGCGAGCGTCTCGGCCGGCTGCTGCAGATGCACGCCAACAAGCGGGAAGAGATCAAGGAAGTCTACGCCGGCGACATCGCCGCGTGCGTGGGCCTCAAGAGCGTCTCGACGGGCGACACCATCTGCGACGAGAAGCACCCGGTGGTGCTCGAGTCGATGGACTTCCCCGAGCCGGTCATCTCGCTGGCGATCGAGCCGAAGACGAAGGCGGACCAGGAAAAACTCGGCGTCGGCCTCGGGAAGCTGATGGCGGAGGATCCGACGTTCCGGGTCAAGACGGATCAGCAGACCGGCGAGGTCGTCATCGCCGGCATGGGCGAGCTGCACCTCGAGATCATCGTGGACCGCCTGAAGCGCGAGTTCAACGTCGAGGCGAGTGTGGGCCGTCCGCAGGTCGCCTACAAGGAAACGCTCACCCGCGCCGCCGACGGCGAGATGAAGTACGCGAAGCAGACGGGCGGCCGCGGCCAGTACGGCCACGCCAAGATCCATCTCTTCCCCGGCGAGCCGGGCTCGGGCTACATCTTCGAGAACAAGATCAGCGGCGGCTCCATCCCGAAGGAGTTCATCAAGCCGATCGACGAAGGCATCAAGGAAGCGCTCACACGCGGCGTCCTGGCCGGCTATCCGGTCGACGACGTGCGGATTGAGCTCTACGACGGCTCGTACCACGACGTGGACTCGTCGGAAATGGCGTTCAAGATTGCCGGCTCGATGGCCTTCCAGGATGCCGCGAAGAAGGCCAAGCCGGTGCTGCTCGAGCCCGTCATGCGCGTCGAGGTCGTCGTGCCGAAGGAGCACATGGGCGACGTCATGGGCAACCTGTCGAGCCGCCGCGGGCACATCCAGTCGCAGGAAGACCGCGGGGGCACGCAGATCATCAACGCGCGCGTGCCGCTGTCGGAGATGTTCGGCTACGCGACCGACCTGCGATCGCGTACGCAGGGGCGCGCGACCTACTCGATGCACTTCGACCGCTATGAGCCGGCGCCCAACCATGTGAGCGAAGAGGTCGTGGCGCGGGTGCAGGGGAAAGTGTAATAACTCAGAACTCAGAATCTTGAAGTCAGAACGAGGAACTCAGAATCCGCATTCCGACGACCGCATTCTGAGTTCAACATTCTGAGTTCTTAGTTTCAAGGGGCAGACATGGCTTCACCGTTCAGTGACAAGATCCGCATCCGCCTGAAGGCGTACGACAACCGGGTGCTGGACCAGTCGACGACCGAGATTGTCGACACGGCCCGGCGCACCGGTGCGCGCCTGGCGGGGCCGATCCCGCTCCCGACCGAGAAGAACAAGTGGACGGTGCTCCGTTCGCCGCACGTCGACAAGAAGTCGCGCGAGCAGTTCGAGCTGCGCACGCACAAGCGGCTGATTGACATCTTCGAGCCGACGCCGCAGACGGTGGATGCGCTGATGAAGCTCGATCTGCCCGCCGGGGTGGACGTCGAGATCAAGGCGTTCGGCAAGGAACATAAATAGGTCGAACCATGCTCAACGGAATCCTAGGCAAGAAAATCGGCATGACGCAGGTGTTCGCCCCGGACGGCACCGTGACGCCGGCGACCGTGATCAAGGCGGGCCCGTGCGTGGTGGTGCAGGCGAAGACGGCGGGCGCCGACGGTTACGAGGCCGTGCAGATCGGGCTGGTGGAAGAGACGCCCGCCCGGGCGCGCAAACCGCTCGCCGGGCATTACAAGAAGGCCGGCGTTCCGCCGACCCGCGTGCGCCGCGAGGTGAAGCTGGCGGCCGGCGCCGAGCCGGTCCAGGCGGGCACGCAGGTGCTGGTCGACGGGCTGTTCGCCGATGGCGATCGCGTGGACGTGATTGGCGTCACCCGCGGGAAGGGTTTCCAGGGCGTTGTCCGGCGGCACCACTTCCGCGGCGGCGCCGCCTCGCACGGTTCGATGTTCCACCGGGCCCCGGGCTCGATTGGCGCCTCGTCCTTCCCGTCGCGCGTCGTGAAGGGCATGCGCGCTGCCGGCCGGATGGGCGGTGACCGCGTGACGATTCGGAACCTCAAGGTCGTCCGCGTGGACGCCGAGAACAACCTGCTGGTGGTGTGCGGGGCAATCCCCGGCGCGCCGGGCGGCTACGTCCTGATTCGCAAGGCGATCGCGGCCAAACGCGTGGCCGTGGCGCAGGCCGAGAAGCCGCAGAAGGTCCAGGTCAAGAAGCGCTAGCCATGAAACTCGACATCGTCAATACCAACAACGAGAAAGTCGGCGCCCTGGAGCTGAACGACGACGTGTTCGGCGGGCGCGTGCAGTCCGAGCTGATCTGGGAGTCGGTCGTCCAGCAGAACGCGGCGGACCGGCGCGGCACGCACGCGACGAAGAACCGGGCGGCGGTCAGCGGCAGCGGCAAGAAGCCGTGGCGGCAAAAGGGCACCGGGCGCGCGCGCGTGGGTGACATTCGCAACCCGATTTGGCGCAAGGGCGGTACGGTCTTCGGGCCGCAGCCCCGCAGCTACGAGTACGACCTGCCCAAGAAGGTGCGGCTCGGTGCGTTGCGCGCGGCCATTGCCCAGAAGATGCAGGACGGCGCCATGGTCGTGGTCGACGCGCTCGAGGGGGGCGACGGCAAGACGAAGGCGACCGTCGAGATGTTCGAACGCCTGGGGCTTCGCGGCAAGACGCTGGTGATCGACGTGCAGCTCGACGAGGTCTTCACCCGGTCGGCGCGCAACATCACCGGGGTGAGGCTGATGCCTTCGGCGCGGGTGACCGCCCGCGACGTGATGGACACGGCGCACGTGGTGGCGACGCGCGGCGCGCTCGAGAAGCTGCAGGACATTCTGGCGTAGGGGCGCTTTTGCGACCCGCCCTTACACAGACAGGAATCCGACATGAAACTGACAGACGTGATCCGGCGCCCGCTCATCACCGAGAAGACGACCCTGCTGCGCGAGGACGGCCGGACGATCGTGTTCGAGGTGGCGGTCGGCGCGACCAAGGTGGATATCAAGCGGGCGGTTGAAAAGCTGCTGGGCTCGAAGGTCGAGGGCGTGCGCACGTCGATCGCCCACGGCAAGTTCAAGCGCCAGGGACGCTTCATGGGCCAGCGGTCCGACTGGAAGAAGGCTTACGTGAAGCTCAGAGACGGGGAAAAGATTCCCGAGTTCCTGGAAGGGGCATAGCAGGATGCCGATCAGAAAATACAACCCGACGTCCCCGGGCCGGCGGTTCCAGACCGTGCAGGTGAACGACGAGATCACCGCGACCGAGCCGTACAAGCCGCTGACCGAGCCGCTCAAGAAGTCGGGCGGCCGAAACAACCACGGCGAGCTGACGATCTGGTGGCGCGGCGGCGGCCACAAGCGGGCCTACCGGATCATCGATTTCAAGCGGGACAAGCGTGACATCCCGGCGAAGGTGGCGACGGTCGAGTACGACCCGAACCGGTCGGCGCGTATCGCGCTGCTGACCTACGCCGACGGCGAGAAGCGGTACATCCTGCAGCCGGCGGGCATCAAGCCGGGCGACACCATTGTCTCGGGCACCGGCGTTGACATCCTGCCCGGGAATGCTCTCCCGCTCAAGAACATCCCGCTCGGCACGCAGATCCACAACGTGGAGCTGCGGCCCGGCAAGGGCGGCCAGATTGCACGCAGCGCCGGGTCTTCGGTACAGCTCGTGGCCAAGGAAGGCGAGTACGCCTCGGTCAAGATGCCGTCGGGCGAGATCCGGAAGATCAACATCGAGTGCATGGCGACGATCGGCCAAGTGGGTAATGTCGATCATGAGAACGTGTCGATTGGCAAGGCGGGGCGCAACCGCTGGCTCGGGAAGAAGCCGCACGTGCGCGGCGTCGCGATGAACCCGGTGGACCATCCGCTGGGCGGCGGCGAAGGCAAAACGTCGGGCGGCCGGCATCCGGTGTCGCCATGGGGCCAGCCGACGAAGGGGTTCAAAACGCGGAACCGGAAGTCGACGGACCGCTTCATCGTGCAGAGACGTAAGAAGTAGCTGGCAGCAGGCAGCAGGCAGTAGGCAGCAGGCAGCTACGGGCTGCGAGCTGCCGGCTGCGAGCTGCCAGCTGCCAGCTACAAGGATCAGCAGATATGTCCAGATCACTGAAGAAGGGACCGTTCATCGACGTCCCGCTGCTCGAGAAGGTGGAAATCATGAACCGCGGGGGCGACAAGAAGGTCATCAAGACCTGGTCGCGCCGCTCGACGGTCGTGCCCGAGATGGTGGGGCACACGATCGCCGTGCACAACGGGCGGAAGTTCATTCCGGTGTACCTGACCGAGAACATGGTCGGTCACAAGCTGGGTGAGTTCGCGCCGACGCGGACCTTCAAGGGGCACACGACCAAGAGCGACAAGGCGGCGTCGGTGTCGCCCAAGGCGGGCGGGTAATGGCCGTCCAGTCTCACGCGACCGCGAAGTACGTGCGCACGTCGGCGCAGAAGGCGGGGCTGGTCCTCGACCAGATTCGCGGGCGTGACGTGAACCATGCCCTGGCCACCCTGCGCTTCGCGCGCAAGGCGGTCGCGCGTGACATCGAGAAGGTGTTGCGCTCGGCCATCGCCAACGCCCAGCAGAAGGAAGGGTTCGGGGGGGACGTCGAACGGCTGGTCGTCACCGCGTGCTACGCGAACCAGGGCCCGTCGCAGAAGCGGATCCGCCCGGCCCCAATGGGCCGCGCGTTCCGGATCGTGAAGCGGACCGCGCACCTGACCGTCGAGCTCGCCGAGCGGCCGACGAAGGTGGTCGCACCGCCCGCCGCCGGAGAGGCGGCGCCGAAGCGCGCCCGTGGCGCGAAGCCAAAGGCCGCGGCAAAGTCGCGCACGGCCAGGACCGGCGCGGCCAAGAAGAAGACGGCAACTGCAAAGAAGAAGGCAAAGGCGTAATGGGTCAGAAAGTACATCCTTACGGGTTTCGGCTCGGCTTCAACAAGACGTGGCGCTCGCGCTGGTTCGCCGACAAGGACTACGCGAAGCTGCTCCACGAGGACCTGAAGCTGCGCGACACGCTAAAGGCGCGGTTCGCCCACGCCGGGGTGTCGAAGATCGAGATCGAGCGTGCGGCCAACAAGCTGAAGATCGACATCCATACCTCCCGCCCCGGGATCATCATCGGGCGCAAGGGGACGGAGGTCGACAAGCTGAAGCAGGAGATCCAGAAGAAGACCAACCGCGAGGTCTTCATCAACATCCAGGAAATCCAGAAGCCGGAACTCGACGCGCAGCTCATCTCCGAGTCGGTCGCCATGCAGCTCGAGAAGCGCGTGGCCTTCCGCCGCGCGATGCGCAAGGCGGTCGAGTCGGCGCTGCGCTTCGGCGCACGCGGGATCAAGGTCCGAGTGTCGGGCCGGCTGAACGGCGCCGAGATCGCGCGCTCCGAGTGGTACCTGCACGGTCAGTTGCCGCTGCAGACGCTGCGCGCCGACATCGACTACGGGTTTGCGGAAGCGAGCACCACCTACGGACAGATCGGCGTGAAGGTGTGGCTCTACAAGGGTGAGCGGCTCGTGCCGCGCATCGGCCGTGAAGAGGATTACCGTGCGCCGAGGCGTCCGGCGCGGGTGTAGGGGCGGTGTGGCCGCCACGCCGGGCCCGGAGCCCGGCACGCGGAGGCTCGACCTCAGGTCGGGCGTTGGAGATTCATCATGTTGATGCCGAAGAAGGTCAAGTATCGGAAACAGCAGCGCGGCCGCATGGCGGGCAAGGCGTGGCGCGGATCCGACGTGTCGTTCGGGGAGTACGGGCTGAAGGCGCTCGAGCCCTGCTGGATGACCGCCCGGCAGATCGAAGCGGCGCGTGTCGCCATGACCCGATCCATCAAGCGCGGCGGCAAGATCTGGGTCCGTGTGTTCCCGGACAAGCCGATCACGAAGAAGCCGCAGGAAACGCGCATGGGCAAGGGTAAGGGCGCCCCGGAGGAATGGGTCTGCGTCGTGAGGCCAGGCCGGATCCTGTTCGAGATGGAAGGGGTCACCGAGATCGACGCGCGCGCGGCGATGCGTCTGGCGGCGGCGAAGCTGCCGATCAAGACCAAGTTCGCGACGCGGTTCGCTCAGGAGAAGGCGTCATGAAGGTGGCGGAAATTCGTGACCTGGCCGTGGACGAGCTGCGGCAGCGCGAGCGGGAGATGGACGATCAGCTCTTCCGGCTGCGGATTCAGAAGTCGATGGGGCAACTCGAGGCGGCGCACAAGCTGAAGTCCGTGCGCCGGGACCTCGCCCGCGTGAAGACGGTGCTGCGTGAGAAGGAGACGGCGTAAGGACCATGGCCACCAAAGCTGAAATTACCGGCGTCATCGTCAGCGACCGCATGGACAAGAGTGTGGTCGTCGCGGTCGAGCGCCAGGTGCGCGACCCGCTCTACGGGAAGATCATCCGCCGCACGTCGAAGTTCCTGGCGCACGATGACGCCAACGAGGCGAAGATCGGCGACCGCGTCACCATTGTCGAAACCCGGCCGATCAGCCGCCGCAAGCGATGGGTCGTGACGAGGATCGTGGAGAAGGCAAAGCAAATCTAGGAACTCAGAAGTCAGAATGTGAACTCAGAACGTTCCTGGTTTCTTCATTCTGAGTTCTGAGTTTCAGGAGAACCACCATGATTCAGATGCGATCCGTTCTCGACGTCGCCGACAACTCCGGGGCCCGCAAGATTGCCGTGATCAACCCGATCGGCGGCTCGACCGGGCGCTACGCGCGGCTTGGCGATATCGTCACCGCCTCGGTGAAGGAAGCCACGCCCGACGGTACTGTGAAAAAGGGCCAGGTCGTGAAGGCTGTCATCGTCCGCACGCGCAAGGAGCAGCGGCGGAAGGACGGCACCTACATCCGGTTCGACCGCAACGCGGCCGTGCTGGTGAACGACAACAACGAGCCAGTGGGCACCCGCGTGTTCGGGCCGGTCGCGCGCGAGTTGCGCGAGCGCCGGTTCATGAAGATTATTTCGCTGGCGCCGGAGGTCCTGTAAGGGCCCGAGTCGAGCCGCTGGCCGTGCTGGGCCAGTGTGAAGTGAGGATCGCAGGCGAATCAGCAGCGCCGGCGGCCCGCGCGAGGCGCGAAGTCGCCGAGCGCGAGCGAGCGGGGTGGGGCCCCGCGAGCATTTAACTATGTCCAGACTAGCAACACCGATTCGAAAGAACGACAACGTGGTGGTCGTCACCGGCAAGGATCGCGGCAAGCGCGGGCGCGTGCTGAAGGTCGTGCCGGACAAGAACCGCCTGATTGTCGAGGGCGTGAACATCATCAAGCGCCACACCAAGCCCAACCCGCAGCGCGGGATCAAGGGGGGGGTGGTCGAGCGCGAGGCCGCGCTGCACGCGTCCAACGTGCAGCTCGTCTGCCCGGAATGCAGCAAGCCGACCCGTCTCGGCCGCCGGGTGCTCGGCGACGGCCGCAAGGTCCGGTTCTGCCGCAAGTGCGAGGGAGTGGTAGATAAATGAGCCGCCTGAGGGAACGCTATCAGAACGACGTGATGCCCACGCTGCGGAAGGAATTCGGCTACCGCAACGTGATGGCCATCCCCAGGATCGAAAAGGTGGTCGTCAACATGGGGCTTGGCGAGGCGACGCAGAATGCGAAGATCGCCGACGTGGGCGCCGATGAGCTCGCCCGCATCACCGGCCAGAAGCCTGTGACGACCCGCGCGAAGAAGTCGATCGCGCAGTTCAAGCTCCGGCAGGGGATGCCGGTCGGCGCCATGGTCACGCTGCGCGGCGACCGGATGTGGGAGTTCATCGACCGGCTGATTTCGGTCGCCCTGCCCCGCGTGCGTGACTTCCGCGGCGTGTCGCCGCGCGGATTCGACGGTCGTGGGAATTACACGCTCGGGCTGAAGGACCAGTTGTTGTTCCCCGAGATCGATTACATGAAGGTCGACAAGGCGCGCGGCATGAACATTTCGTTCGTGACGACGGCCCGGACCGACGAGGAATCGCGCAAGCTGCTCCAGTTGCTGGGGATGCCGTTCAGGCAGCAGTAGAGAGCTGGCAGCAGGCAGCAGGCAGTAAGACAGCTGGCAGTCGAGGGGACGGAGTTAACGGAGGCAGTTAGTGGAAGGCGAGCAGAGACTGAGCGTTGGCAAGGAGTGCTGGTAGCTGCCGACTGCCGACTGCCGACTGCCGACTGACATCGAAGAAGAGAATATGGCCACTACCGCAAAGATCGCCAAAGAAGCCAAGCCCGCGAAGTTCAAGGTCCGGTTGCGGAATCGCTGCCACCGCTGTGGGCGCCCGCGCGCCTACCTGCGCAAGTTTGCGCTCTGCCGTCTCTGCTTCCGCAAGCTGGCGCTTGAGGGGGACGTGGCCGGGGTGACCAAGAGCAGCTGGTAAGAAAGCTGTCAGCTCTCAGCTGTCACCCTGCGGCGCGGACGCCGGGGGAGGATGGGGAGAGCTGCAACGAACGCTGATAGCTGATAGCTGAAAAAGCTGAGAGCCAAGGAATATGACTGATCCGATCGCAGACATGCTGACGCGCATTCGCAACGCGACGATTGGCCGGCATCCCCGGGTGGACATGCCGGCGTCGCGCCTGAAGGTGGAGATTGCGCGCATCCTCGAGAGCGAGGGGTACATCCACGGATTCAAGGTGCTGGAGCCGCAGGCGGGCGACCAACCGCAGGCCACGCTGCGCGTGATGCTGAAGTACGGGCCGCGCGGCGAGCGCGTCATCACCGGCATCCAGCGGGTGAGCCGGCCCGGCCGGCGCGTCTACTTCGGGCGCGACGACGTGCCGGAGGTGCTCGCGGGCCTGGGCACGAGCATCCTGACGACCTCGCAGGGCGTCATGACCGGCCGTGCGGCGGTCAAGGCCGGCGTGGGCGGCGAAGTCCTCTGCAACGTGTGGTAACAGCGCGTCTGCTGTCAGCCATCAGCCGTCAGCCGGTGCTGAGAGCTGAACGGGTTGAGAGCGGGAAGCTGATAGCTGAAAGCCGAAAGAGCCATGTCCAGAATTGGTAAGAAAATCATTCCCGTCCCCAAGGGCGTGAAGATCGACATCAAGCCGGGTGTCGTCGAGGTCCAGGGTCCCAAGGGGACGCTGCGGCAGCCGCTGCCGAGGGGAATCGGGTTCGAGCTCGAGGGCGACGAACTGCACGCCCGGACGCTCACCGACGAGTCGTCGCTCGGCAAGTTTCACGGCCTTGCGCGCAGCCTCGTGGCCAACGCGGTCACCGGCGTGACCGAGGGCTTCCGGAAGGATCTCGACATCGTCGGCGTCGGCTACCGTGCCGAGGTGAAGGGCCAGCAGGTGCATTTCGCGCTCGGATACTCGCACCCGGTGGTGTTCGACATCCCCAAGGGAATCGACATCGCGATCGACAAGCAGACGCACATTACCGTGACCGGGATCGACCGGCAGGCGGTCGGGCAGGTGGCGGCCAACATCCGCCGGCTGCGGAAGCCGGACCCGTACAAGCAGAAGGGCGTCCGCTATACGGGTGAAGTGCTGAAGAAGAAGGCCGGCAAGACCGGAGCCAAGTAAACGGCTGAAGGTAGAAGGCTGAAGGATGAAGATCAACACGACCAAGGATCGGCGCAAGCGGATTTCGCTGCGGCAGCGGAAGCGGATCGCGGGCACTCCCGAGAGGCCGCGGCTGCGCGTGTTCCGCAGCGTCTCGCACGTGTACGCCCAGGTGATCGACGACATGAGCGGCACCACGATCGTCTCGGCCGCGAGCACGGAGTCGGAGTTCAAGGGGAAGTTGGGCGAGGGCGCGAGGCCTGGCAACCAGGCCGGCGCGCAGGCGCTCGGCCGTGCCATCGCCGAGCGGCTGAAGGCCAAGGGCATCACACGCGTGGTGTTCGACCGTGGCGGATTTCTCTATCACGGCCGCGTGCGCGCGGTCGCCGAGGCGGCGCGGGAAGCAGGCCTGGAGTTCTGATGTAGGGGCGGTCGTGGACTGGCCTTACGGGATGTACATATGATCGAAACACGAGAGAAGATCGACGCCGGGCAGCTGGACCTCAAGGACACGGTGGTGAACATCAGCCGTGTCACGAAGGTCGTCAAGGGCGGCAAGAACCTGAGCTTCAGCGCGCTGGTGGTCGTCGGCGACGGCCACGGGGTCGTGGGCTTCGGGATCGGCAAGGCGAAGGAAGTGCCCTCCGCCATCAAGAAGGGGATCGAGGCGGCCAAAAAGGCGCTCATCCGCGTGCCGCTGCAGGGCTCGACCGTGCCGCACCCGGTCCTCGGGCGCTTCGGAGCCGGCCAGGTGCTGCTCAAGCCCGCGCCGGACGGCACGGGTATCATTGCCGGCGGCGCGGTCCGCGCGGTGGTGGAATCGTGCGGCATCCAGAACGTCCTCACCAAGTCGCTTGGTTCGGCCAATCCCCACAATGTCGTGCGCGCGACGTTTGCGGGGCTGGCCGATCTCAGGGACCCGGCGGTCATCCGGCGGCTTCGCGGGATCGAGGAGAACCGGGACGAGGCACCGGCCCGGCGGCCGGCGGCAGAGGCCGAGCCCGTCGAGGTCACGGACCAAGGGTAGAACGCCGCATCCCGGCGTGAACGGATACAGTCATGACTGAACCGAAGACACTCAAGATCAAGCTGGTGAAGAGCACCATCGGCTTCGACAAGAAGCAGGGGCTCGTGGTCCAGAGCATGGGCCTGCGCCGGATCGGTCACACCGTGGAGCTTCGGGATACACCCGAAACCCGCGGGATGATTCTGAAGGTGCGCCACCTGGTGACAGTGGAGTAACGTCCACAGCCCGTTTGCAGGATATACAAATGGATCTCAGCAATCTCAAGCCTCCTCGCGGGGCCAAGCATTCGAAAAAGCGCGTCGGCCGCGGCCAGGGTTCGGGCCAGGGCGTGCAGGCGGGCCGTGGGCACAAGGGCGCGAAGTCCCGCTCCGGCTTCAAGCACAAGCGCGGGTTCGAGGGCGGTCAGATGCCGCTGCACCGGCGCGTGCCGAAGCGCGGGTTCCACAACCCCTTCCGGGAAGAGTTCGAGGTCGTCAACCTCGACTCCCTCGAGGAGCGGTTCGATGCCGGGTCCGAAATTACCCCGGAGACGCTGCGCGACCGCGGTCTTCTCACGCGGACCGGCCGCGTCAAGGTGCTCGCGCGCGGGGACATCTCGAAGGCGCTCACGGTGCGGGCGCACAAGTTCAGCGGCAAGGCCGCCGAGAAGATCGCCGCCGCGGGCGGCACGGCCGAGGTGTTGGCGTAGGATGTCATGATTGAGAGCCTGAAGAACGTCTGGGCGGTCGCCGAGCTCCGCAAGCGTGTGTTGTTCACGCTGGGGATCCTGGCCGTGTACCGCGTGGGCAGCCATATCCCGACCCCTGGGATTAACCCCGAGGCGCTGTCGCAGCTCATGGAGCGCACGGCGACCGGCGTGTTCGGCCTCTACGACATGTTTTCGGGCAACAACCTGTCGCAGATGACGATCTTTGCGCTGGGCATCATGCCCTACATCAGCTCGTCGATCATCCTGCAGCTGCTGACGGTTGTCTGGCCGTACCTTGAGCGGCTGTCGAAGGAAGGCGAGCTCGGCCGGCGCAAGATCACGCAGTACACCCGTTACGGCACGATCGCGCTCGCGATCGTGCAGGCGATGGGCATCGCGATCTTCCTCGAGCGCAACACGGGCATCGCCGGCGGTCTGCCGCTCGTGTACGAGCCGGGCTGGGGCTTCCGCCTGATGACCGTGCTCACGCTGACGACCGGCACGACGTTCGTCATGTGGCTGGGCGAGCAGATCACGGAGCGCGGCATCGGCAACGGCATGTCGCTCATCATCTTCGCCGGGATCGTCGTCGGGCTGCCGTCGGCCGTGTTCATCACGCTCGAGCAGCTGCGGACGGGCCAGATGGGGCTGTTCCGGGTCATCGCGCTCATCGTGCTGATGATCGTGGTCGTGGCGGCCATCGTGTTCGTCGAACGCGGGCAACGACGGGTCACCGTCCAGTACGCCAAGCGCGTCGTCGGGCGCCGGATGTACGGCGGCTCGAGCACGCACATCCCGCTCAAGGTGAACACGGGCGGCGTCATCCCGGTCATCTTCGCCTCGTCCATCCTGGCGTTTCCGATGACGTTCGGGCAGGTGGTGGATCCGGACAGCTTTGTCCGGCGTGCAATCGATCAGATCAACCCCGGGATGCCGCTGCACGACCTGCTCTACGTCGCGGCGATCATCTTCTTCTGCTACTTCTACACGGCCATCATCTTCAACCCGGATGACGTGGCCGAGAACATGCGGAAGTACGGTGGATTCGTCCCGGGCATCCGCCCGGGCAAGCGGACCGCCGAGTACATCGACACGATCCTGGCCCGGCTGACGCTGGTCGGCGCCGTGTACCTGTCGCTGGTCGCCATCCTGCCGCAGTTCCTGATTACCGGCACGAACGTGACGCAGATTCCCTTCGTCGGCGAGCAGTTGTATGCCGCGCTCCCGCGGTTCGTCACTGAGGGCATGAACGTGCAGTTTTACTTCGGCGGCACGTCGATCCTGATCATCGTCGGCGTGTCGATGGACACCGTGCAGCAGGTGGAGTCGCAGCTCATCATGCGTCACTACGATGGATTCATGAAGAAAACGCGTATCCGGGGCAGGCGGGGTTAGCGGGTGACTGCCACCCGCGACGCCATGAACGCGCTGAACGTCGTCATGCTGGGTCCCCCGGGGGCCGGCAAAGGCACACAGGCCGAACGGCTCGCGCGCACGCGGGGGTTGCCAAAGATCTCGACGGGCGACATTCTGCGCGAGGCCGTACAGTCCGGCACCGAGCTCGGCTGCGTCGCCAAGGCGACAATGGAAGCCGGCAACCTCGTGGGCGACGACGTGATGATCGGGATCGTCCAGGAGCGGCTGGATCGCGACGATGCGCGCCTCGGGTTCGTGCTCGATGGCTTTCCGCGGACGGTGATTCAGGCCGCGGCGCTGGACCGGATGGTGGACGGGCGGGGCCCGCTCGTGGTGCTCGACGTCGTCGTGCCCGAGGACATTTTGGTGCGCCGGCTGGCCACGCGCCGGATTTGCAGGAAGTGCGGTGCGAATGCGGCGCCGGAGTGGACGGACGCCTGCGGCAAGTGCGGCGGCTCGCTCGTCACGCGGGTAGACGACGGCGTGGATATCGTCCGGGAGCGGCTGAAGGTGTACTTGCGCCAGTCGAAGCCATTGGTGGATTACTACTCGGCGCGAGCGACCTTCAGGGCCATAGATGGCAACCGGCCGCCCGATGTGGTCACGGAGGCTGTCGACGCCGCACTGGAGTCGGCCAGCGGAGCCGCCCTGTGATCGTCTGCAAGTCGCCGGCAGAGATCGAAAAGATGCGGGTCAGCAATGGCCTGGTGGCCGAAGTGCTGGCCCACCTCGCCACGCTGGTCGTGCCCGGCGTGACGACCCTGGACCTCGACGTCGAGGCGGAAAAGCTGGTGAGGGCGGCCGGGGCCGTGCCGGCGTTCAAGGGCTATCGCGGCTTTCCGTCGACGCTGTGCGTGTCGGTCAACGAGGAGGTCGTGCACGGGATCCCCTCGAAGCGGCGCCTCGTCGAGGGTGAGATCATCTCGGTCGACATGGGTGTGAAGCTGGACGGGTTCTACGGCGACTCGGCCGTGACGCTGCCGGTCGGCAAAATCAGCCCCGAAGCGGCGCACCTGTTGCGTGTGACCGAGGAGTCGCTCGAGAAGGCCATCGAGCAGGTGAAGGTGGGCGGCCGGGTGTCGGATATCGGCCATGCCATCCAGCAGCACGTCGAGGCCAACGGGTTTTCGGTGGTGCGTCAGTTCGTCGGGCATGGCATCGGCGCCTCGCTGCACGAGGAGCCGCAGATCGCCAACTACGGCGCGCCGGGGCGGGGGCCGCGGCTGGCCGAGGGCATGACGCTGGCGATCGAGCCGATGGTGAACATGGGCGGCCAGGCGGTGAAGGTGCTGGGCGACGGGTGGACGGCCGTGACCAAGGACGGCAGTTGGTCGGCGCACTTCGAGCATACGGTGGCGGTAACGAAGGACGGGCCGCTGGTGCTGACGGCGCGCACGGCCGCCCTTAAGGGGTAGCGCGCTGCTGACCGACGAGGATCCGCGCGAGGCCGGCGGTTCGGCCATCGAAGGCACCGTCGTCGAACAGTTGCCGCACGGGCTTTACCGGGTGCTCATCGAGCGCCAGCGCCACGTGACGGCGCACGCGCCGGGCGGTCCGGGCCGAAACTTCGTCCGGGTGCTCGTCGGCGACCGGGTCCGATTGGAGTTGTCGCCTCGCGACCTGACGCGCGGCCGCATTGTTGGAGTGGTGAAGAAGGGCTGAAGGTCAAGGGCTGAAGGAGAAGGGCTGAAGGTGTTCTGCCTGCTGCCTACTGCCTACTGCCTGCTACAAGGATCAGAGCATGAAAGTCAGAGCGTCAGTCAAGCGGATTTGCGACAAGTGCAAGGTGGTCCGCCGCCGTGGTGTCGTGCGGGTGATCTGCACGAACCAGAAGCACAAGCAGAGGCAAGGATAACGGCTGAAGGCTGAAAGCTGAAGGCTGAAGGGCAGAGAGAAACAGAGCTATGGCACGTATTGCAGGCATTGACCTTCCGCGCACCAAGCGGATCGAGATCGGGCTGACCTATATCTTCGGGATCGGACGGAAGCGTGCGACCGACATCCTCGCGGAGGCGACGGTCTCGGGCGACATTCGCGTCAAGGATCTGTCGGAGGACGACGTCCGGAAGATCAGCCGCGTGATCGAAGAGCAGGGACGCGTCGAGGGAGACCTCCGGAAGGAGGTTTCCATGAACATCAAGCGGTTGATGGAAATCGGCAGCTACCGCGGGCTGCGGCACCGCCGCAACCTCCCGGTCCGCGGCCAGCGTACGAAAACGAACGCCCGCACCCGCAAGGGCCCGCGCAAGGGCGCCGTGGCGAAGAAGAAGACGGTTTAAGCGTAGGCTCGACCCTGGGGTCGGGCATGAGGGCGTGAGCGAAGGAATTTATGGCAAAAAACGAACCGATTGACGCCTCGGCGCCGCCCGAGACCGGCGAGAAGAAGAAGGCCGGCCGGCCTGCGAAGAAGAAGGCGTTCAAGAAGCGGGGCGAGAAGCGGGTCGTGCACCACGGGCTGGCGCACATCCTGGCGTCGTTCAACAACACGATCATCACCATCACGGATCCCGCGGGCAGCGTGGTGGCGTGGTCGAGCGCCGGCGGCATCGGCTTCAAGGGATCGCGCAAGGGCACGCCGTTTGCGGCCACGCAGGCGGCGATCTCGGCGGGAAACGCCGCCAAGGCCTTCGGCATGCGCAGCCTGGAAGTACGGGTCAAGGGGCCGGGCGCCGGCCGGGAGTCGGCAATTCGCGCGCTCCAGACGATTGGCATCGACGTGAAGTCGATCCGCGACGTCACGCCGATTCCGCACAACGGCTGCCGTCCGCCCAAGAGGCGTCGAGTCTGACAATGCAGCTCGCCAGCCATCAGCTCTCAGCCATCCGTTGAGAGCCGAGCGCTGATGGCTGATAGCTGAACGCTGAAAGCTACAAGGATCAAGAAGAATGGCACGTTACACTGGAGCGGTCTGCCGGCTGTGCCGGCGCGAGGGGATGAAGCTCTTCCTGAAGGGGGAGCGCTGCTACACGGAGAAGTGCGCGATTGAGAAGCGCAACCTGCCGCCCGGGCAGCATGGGAAGCTGCGTAAGGCGAAGCTGGCAGGCTACGGGCTGCAGCTGCGCGAAAAGCAAAAGGTGAAGCGCATCTACGGGGTGCTCGAGAACCAGTTCCGCCGGTATTTCGAGATGGCGGACCGGACGCGGGGTATCACGGGCGAGACACTGCTCCAGCTGCTCGAGCGCCGGCTCGACAACGTGATCTACCGCCTCGGCCTGGCCACGTCGCGTGCGCAGGCGCGCCAGCTCGTGCGGCACGGCCACTTTCTCATCAACGGCCGCAAGGTCGACGTGCCGTCGTACTCGCTCAAGGCGGGAGACGTGGTGACGGTGCGCGGGACCAGCGCGCAGAACGCCACCATCCAGCACGCCATGGAGGAAGTCAAAGGACGCGGCATTCCCGAGTGGCTGACGTTCGATGGCGGTCAGCTGACCGGCCGCGTCAACACGCTGCCGACACGCGAGCAGATCAACCTGCCCGTGCAGGAACAGCTCATCGTCGAGCTGTATAGCAAGTAGTGAGACTTAGGACTCAGAATGAAGAACTCAGAATGTGTTCTGTGTTCCTCATTCTGAGGTTCCTAGTTTCTGCGTAGCCCTCCGCCCGCAGCCTTACCAGACCTGCGGTGGGAGGCGGGGGGCGAAACGGCAGGTCTGGCGGGTGTCCACACCGGGCGCCTGATATGAAAGGTCGATAAGAGATGCTCTGGAAAGGTTTTCAGCGGCCCAAGCGGTTGGAGTTCGAGCGCGAGACGCTCACGGACCGGTTCGGCCGGTTTCACGCGCAGCCGTTCGAACGCGGCTTCGGCACCACCATCGGGAACGCCATGCGGCGGGTGCTGCTCTCCTCGATCGAGGGGGCGGCGGTCACGGCGGTGAAGATCGACGGCGTGCTGCACGAGTTCTCGCCGATCAAGGGCGTGGTCGAGGATGCGACCGACATCATTCTGAACCTCAAGCAGGTGCCGCTCAAGATGCACACCGACACCACCAAGACCCTCTACGTGCGGGTCGACAAGGCGGGTGAGGTGAAGGCCAGCGCCATCGAGACCGACGCCGACGTCGAGATCCTCGAGCCGGACGCGCACATCGCCACGGTCTCGGAGGGCGGCAAGCTGCATATGGAGATGCGCGTGAAGCGCGGCCGCGGCTACACATCGGCCGACAAGAATTTCGACGAGGATCTCGGCATCGGCTGGATTCCGATCGATTCGGTCCACTCACCGGTCAAGAAGGTGAACTACCTGGTCGAAGCGGCTCGGATCGGCCAGAACACCGACTACGACAAGCTCACGATTGACGTCTGGACGAACGGCTCGGTGACGCCGCGGGACGCCGTGTCGCTCTCGTCACGACTGCTGCGCGACCACATGGCCATCTTCGTCAACCTGGAAGACATCGTCGAACTCCAGCAGGACGCGACTTCGGACCAGCCGCGCGCGGCGCTGAACGAGAACCTCGACAAGAGCGTCGAGGAGCTCGAGCTGTCGGTCCGGTCGTACAACTGCCTGAAGAACGCGAACATCCGGACGATTCGCGAGCTCGTGCAGAAGACCGAGGGCGAGATGCTGAAGACGAAGAACTTCGGCCGGAAGTCGCTCAACGAGATCAAGGAAATCCTGACGGGCATGGGCCTCGGGCTCGGCATGCGCCTGGATCAGCCCGCACCGCAGTCACAGGAGTAACGGAATCGCGTCAGGCGGCCTCAGGAGCCGCCGAAACGCGCGGGCCCGCCTTCCGAGGCCGGGCGTTGCAGGGAATCATCATGCGTCACCGAGTAAGCCACCGCAAACTTGGCCGGGTCACGGAGCATCGTATCGCGATGCTCCGCAACCAGGCCACCGACCTGATCCGCCATGAGCGGATTGAGACCACCGTCCCCAAGGCGAAGGAACTGCGGCCGTTCGTCGAGCGGCTCATCACCCTTGCCAAGCGCGGCCTCGCGGCCGGCGACGCGAATGGGCGGACGCTCCACGCGCGCCGGATGGTGCTGCAGGACATCCAGGACCGCGATGTCGTCGGCAAGCTGTTCGACACCATCGCCCCGCGCTTCGAGACGCGGCCGGGCGGCTACACGCGCATCCTGCGCGTAGGCTACCGTCGCGGCGACAGCGCGCCGGTCGCGCAGATCGAGCTGGTCGGCAGCGAGTTCGATCCGAACGCCGCGACAGCCGACGCCGAAGGTGCCGAACAGCCGAAGAAGAAGGGCGTGGGTGGGCGGCTGCGCGCCGCCGCCGAGCGCCTGCGCGGCAAGGCCGGCGAGGAAGGGGCCGAGGCTCCGGCCGAGAAGAAGGGGAGGCCCGGGCGTCCGAAGGACGCGCGCGGCGGCGCCAAGGCCGACACGCGCGGGAAGGGCGCCAAGACGTCCACCCCGCGTAAGGCTGGCGGAGCGTAAAACTTAGAACTCAGAACTGAGAAGTCAGAAG
Organism: Acidobacteriota bacterium; assembly: GCA_013813355.1. GTDB lineage: Bacteria > Acidobacteriota > Vicinamibacteria > Vicinamibacterales > 2-12-FULL-66-21 > JACCRT01. The sequence goes on from JACCRT010000035.1 coordinate 19,191, forward strand.
TCAGAAGTCAGCCCACGGCAGGCAAGGAAAAGGTCGGCGCGCGCATGCGCAGCCGGCCTTTTTGCTTGTTCTAGGTTCCTCATTTTCAGTGTTGAGTTTCCCCCTACACTTCCTCCGGCGCTTCATGCCCCCGCTCGGCCTTGGCGGCGGCGATGATTTTGGCGTGCAGGTGGGCGGGGACTTCCTCGTAGTGCGAGAACTCCATGTGGTACGAACCGCGGGCGCCCGTCGCAGACGTCAGGTGCTGCTCGTAGGTCAGCATCTCTGACATCGGGACCTTGGCTCGGATGACGGTGGCCGATCCCCGGGTGTCCATCCCGCCGATCCGGCCGCGACGGCTGTTGAGGTCGCCCATCAGGTCCCCCGCGTAGTCGCTCGGCGCGTAGACCTCGACGTCCATGATTGGCTCGAGCAGCGTCGGGCGGGCGCGTGACATGCCGTCCTTGAACGCGAGCGAGGCGGCCATCTTGAACGACAGCTCGTTCGAGTCGACCGCGTGGAACGAACCGTCGAACACCCGCGCGCGGAAATCCACCATCGGGAAACCTGCCAGGAACCCGCGCATCCGCGCCTCCTGGAGCCCCTTCTCAACCGCCGGGATGTACTGGCGCGGGATCGAGCCGCCGAAGATGTCGTCCACGAACTCGAAATCGCTGCCCCGCGGCAGCGGCTCGAAGGCGACCTTGCAGTCGCCGAACTGTCCGTGGCCGCCGGTCTGCTTCTTGTGCCGGCCGTGCGCCTCGGTGGCGACGCTGATGGTTTCGCGGTAGGGGATCCGCGGCAGCTTCAGGTTCACCTCTACGCCGAACCGGCGTTTCAGCTTCGCCACCGTCACTTCGATGTGCGACTGTCCCTGGCCGGAGAGCAGCAGTTCCTTGGTCTGCGCGTCGCGGGTGTAACCGATCGTCGGATCTTCTTCCTGCAGCCGGTGCAGGGACGTGCCGATCTTCTCTTCGTCACCGCGGCTCTTCGGCTCGATGGCGTACGAGATCACGGGCTCCGGAAACTTGATTGGCCGGATGGTGAAGGGGATGGACTTGTCGGCCAGCAGATCGCTGGTGCTGGTTTCCTTCAGCTTGGCGACGGCGCCTATGTCGCCCGCACGCACTTCCGGTACGTTCGCCTGGGTCTTGCCCTGGAGGACCAGGAGGTGCCCGAGGCGCTCCGGCGCGTCCTTCGTCACGTTGTGGATGGTCGAGTCGGCCTTCAGCACGCCGCAGATCACGCGAAAAAGCGTGATGCGGCCGGCGAAGGCGTCGGCCACGGTCTTCCACACGAACGCGGCCGCGGGGCCGTTGGGGTCGGCCGTAACGGCAACCTCTTCATCCGAGTTCCCGTTCCTCGCCGGCACTGGCCGCTCGGCGGGTGAGGGCGCGTAGTGCAGCACTGCATCGAGCAGGGGCTGGATGCCGAGATTCTGCGCCGCCGACGTGCAGAAGGCCGGGAAGATCCGTCCGTCGGCCACGGCGCGCTTGAGCCCGTCGACCAGCTCCTCCTGCGTGAGGGTGCCAGAGTCGAAGAACTTCTCCATCAGCGCATCGTCCGCCTCGGCGACCATCTCGATGAGCGCCTCGCGGGCGGTCTCCGCCTGGCTCTTCAGGTCCGCGGGGACTTCCCCCTCGGACGGCTTCCCGCTGCCGTCGGTGGCAAATGTCCACGCCTTCATGGCCACCAAGTCGACGATCCCCTTGAAGTTCTTCTCTTCGCCGATGGGCAGCTGCACGGGGATGACGGTGCGGCCGAAGACGCCCCGCAACGACTCGATCGACCGATCGACCGACGCGCGGTCCCGGTCGAGGCGGTTGAGGACGATCAGCCGCGGGACGTCCAGCTCCTCGGCGACCGACCAGATCTTCTCGGTCGAGACCTCGACGCCGGCGACGGCGTCCACCACCACCAGCGCGGCGTCCGCGACCCGCAGCGCCGCCCGGGCATCGCTCAGGAAGTTGGCCATCCCGGGCGTATCGATGATGTTGACCTTGTGCTTGTCCCACTCCAGGTAGGCGAGGGTGCAGGAGAGCGTATGCTTGCGGGCGATCTCTTCTTCGTCGTAATCGGTCGTCGTCGTGCCATCGTCGACTCGTCCGAGTCTGTTGACCGCGCCGGCATCGAAAAGCAGTGCGGAGGTGAGCTGCGTCTTGCCGGCGCCGCTATGGCCGACCAGGGCGACGTTCCTGATGTTCTGCGCGTCGTAGACCTTCATGGGGCGGGTCCTCCGGGATCAGCTTTCAGCCATCAGCCCCCCAGCCACTGGCTGAAGGCGACCGATGATACCCGCGAGCATGTGCTTGACCTCTACCACCTGACCGGCCCGATCTTCATTGACGGCCGGCGGGAGAAAACCCAAGTCGCGGGCCAGAAGGAAATGATACTCAAGTTCGCTGGCCGAACCCAACGCAATGCGGCAGCACCGGCGAAGCTCCGGAATCCCTGTGGAGCCGCAGCCAGGGTCACCTGTCACGGTGGGCGCGTCGCGGACGGCTATTCGTATCGCAACGCCTCGATGGGGTCGAGGCGGGATGCCTTGATGGCGGGGAACATCCCGAAGAAGATGCCGATGGTAGCGGAAAAACCGATGCCGATGGCGAAGGACCACCACGGAAGCGAGACGGGGAAGCCCGTGGCCCAGTGGACGATCAGCCCGATTCCGCTGCCGAAGACGATCCCCAGGAGGCCGCCCGCCGAGGTGAGGATGGCGGCTTCGATGAGGAACTGCCACAGGATCTCGCGGCGGCGGGCGCCAAGGGCCTTGCGCACGCCGATCTCGCGCGTCCTTTCGGACACCGAGATCATCATGATGGCCATCACGCCGATGCCACCCACCATCAGCGCGATCGAGGAGATGACCACGAGGCCGAGCACGGTCGCCTGGCTGATCTGCTCCCAGACCTGGAGGATCGCGTCCTGCGTCACCAGGTCGAAGTCGTTCGGCTCGTCGAGCTTCAGGCCGTGGCGGATGCGCATGATCGCCTCCACCTCCTGCATCGCCGCGTCGCGCGCGACGTCCTCGCGCGGCACGACCGCGATCATTCCGCTGCGGAAGGAGTTTTCGTTGATGACGTTGCGCCCGCGAAGATTGGCCGTCACCTTGCCGTAGAACTTCTCGTGGGTGGTGTACGGGATCACCGCGAAGTCATCGGCGCCCGTGTTGAACCCGCCCGGGCTCGGCCGCCTCCCCAGCACCCCGATAACGGTGAACTCCCGCGATCCGAGCCGGACCTTCTTCCCGATGGGATCGATGTTCGGGAACAGCGACTGATACGCCGTCTGCCCGAGCACCACGACCTGCCGGCGGTTCTGGGTTTCCCCCTGCACGAAGAACCGGCCGAGCTCGATGGGCACGAAGCTCACGGCCGCGAAGTTCTCGGTGGCCCCGAAGATGGTCAGCATCGTCGTCCGTTCGTTCCCGTAGAAAATGCGCGACCTGCTGTTGCCGCCCATCGCCCCCAGCCAGATGTCCACGATCTGCACCGATTCGGCTTCACGCGCGATGGCCCGGGCGTCGTCGATCGTAAGGTTGGGGCGCCTGAGCAGGTCCCGGAAGCTCGCGCCGCCGCCGAAGCTCAGGGCCCCCATCTTCTGGACGAAGATGGTGTTCGGGCCCAGCTCGCGGATGGAATCGCGCAGCGACTCGTCGAACCCGCGGACGAGCGACGTCATCCCCACGATCGACGTGATCCCGATGACGACGCCGAGGACCGTCAGCGCCGAGCGCATCTTGTTCGTGCGCAGCGTGTCGATCGACATCGAGAGGATTTCGCCGAGCAGCCCGGAGCGTAGCGACCCCATCATTCACGCCTCAGGGCTTCGATGGGATCGAGCGATGCCGCCCGCATCGCCGGATACAGGCCGAAGAACAGGCCGACGATCGCTGTGATGCCGATGCCCATCGCGACCGACCAGGGCTGCACGGAAGTCGGCAGCGGAGACACCGCGCTGATGCCGAGCGCGAGCAGGAAACCGAGGCAGATGCCGACGATCCCGCCGAACGTCGACAGCGTCACGGACTCGGTCAGGATCTGCCAGACGATGTCTCGACGGCGGGCGCCGAGCGCCTTGCGCAACCCGATCTCGCGCGTCCGCTCGCTCACGACCATCAGCATGATGTTCATGATCACGATGCCGCCGACCACGAGCGAGAGCGCGACGACGCCGATGAGCACGGCGAAGATGCCCGCCGTGGCCTGTTCGTACAGGTTCAGCAGCGTGTCGGACGTGAACATGCCGAAGTTGTCCGGTTCGGCGGGGCGGAGCCTGCGCTCGACCCGCAGTGCCACGGTCGCATCGTCCATCGCCGTCCTGACGAGTTCCGGCGTGCGGGGCTTGACGAGCAGCTGCAGGCTGCGCCGGGATCCAAACATTTTCTGGAACAGCCCGAGCGGGATGACCGCGAACTCGTCCTGCGACTGGCCGAAGACGGATCCCTTCTTCTCGCTGACGCCGACGACGCGAAAGTTGAGACCGCGGATTTTGATGGTCTTGTCGATGGGATCGAGCGTCCCGAAGAGCCGGTCTGCCGTCTGCCAGCCAAGCAGCGTGACCGCGCGGTCCCGGTCGATTTCGATCGGGTTGATGAGCCGCCCTTCTTCGGCGGTGAAGGTCGAGAAGTGGACGTACTCGCGAGAGACGCCCTGGATGGTGATGTTCTCGAGCGACTCCCGCCCGTACGAAACCGGGGCGTTCGCCTGGGACTGCGCGGCCACGGCGGTGATGTTGTCGCTGAACCGCCGCACGGCCATCGCGTCCTCGAGCGTGACGCGCGGGAAGTTGCGGATGCGCTCCTCGTCGGCCTCGGTCCGGACGACCGGGTTCCGCTCGATCCGGAAGTTGTCGGCCCCCACGCCGCCGACGATCGCGTCGCTGACGTAGACGTTCATCCCCTGGACGAGCGACACGACGGCGATAATCGACGTCACCGCGACGATGTTCCCGAGGACGGTCAGGAACGAGCGGAGTTTGTTCGACCAGATCGCGTCGAGCGCGATCATCGCCGCTTCGAGGAACTGGTTCACGGTCTGCGCGCGGCGCTGGCGCCCTGGGCCTGCGCCTTGATGGCGGCGCCGTCGGCCAGCTCGCGAACCGACGCGAACGGCCCGACGATCACCGCGTCCCCCTCGTCCAGCCCTGAGAGCACTTCGAAGTACCTCTCGCCGGCGATGCCGGTCTTCACGGGCGTGAACACTGCCCGCCCGTCGGTGGCGACGAAGACGCCTTCCAGCTCCTGCCGCGACTGACCCGGTTCGAGCTCGGCGGCCTGGACGGTGGCAGTCCGGCGGGCCCGCCGTTCGGTCTCTGGCGACCGCACCACCTCACCTGCCTCGTTCACCACCATCTCGCGGACAGTCGTCGCCTGGATCGGCACGGCCACGACGCTCTTGCGGACCGCCGTCGTGATCTCCGCGGTGCAGGTGAAGCCCGGGCGCACGTCGGCGATCTCCTCGTCGAGCGTGACGACGACCTTGAAGTTCGTGGCCTGCCCGGCCGCCGGGCCGGTCACCTGGATGGGGCTGTTGCCGATCTCGGTAACCTTGCCGGTGAACGTCCGCCCGGGCATCGCGTCGATCGTCACCTTCGCCGGCTGGCCGATGACGACGCTCGGGATGTCGGTCTCGTCCACCTCGACCTCGGCCTGGATCACCGACATGTCGGCAATCGTCAGCAGCACGGTGCCCGGGTTGTTCATCGTGCCGACGACGACCGTTTCCCCCTCCTCGATGTTGCGCCGGGTCACGATCCCGGTGATGGGGGATTCAATGCGGACCTTGCTCAGGTCGAACCGCGCGCTCTCGGCGGTCGCGCGGACTTCCTGCATCCGGAGCTCCTGCGTCTTCACCGATTGTTCCTGCGAGCGGAGGTCCGCCTGCCGGACCTTCACGTCGGTGTCCGCGCGTTCAAGAGTCTCGCGTGTCGTGAGCCCCTGCTTCCAGAGCTCCTGCTGGCGCCTCAGGTCGTCTTCGGCCTGCTGGAGCGAGACGCGTGCGGTCTCGAGCGACAGCTGCATCTGCTCCATCTGCGAGCGGGCTGCGGCAAGCGAGGCCTCCGTCCGATGCACGGCGGTCTGCAGGTTGCGCGGGTCGATCTGCAGCAGGAACTGCCCGCGATCCACGCGCTGGCCTTCGTTGACGGCCAGGTCGGTGACCCGGCCCATCGTGTCGGCGCTGATGTTCACCGAGCGGGTCGGCTGGATCTTGCCCGAGGCCGACACCATCGCCTCGAGGTGACGCTTCTGGACCGCTTCGGTATTGACCGATACGCCGTCGGTCCGCTGGAAGCGGAGGTTCGCGAATGCTACCGCGCCGAGCACGACGACGATCCCGAGCGCGATGAAGATTTTCTTCTTGCCGTTCATTTGACTAGGACCCCGAGGTGACCGCGGCGATGATGACCGCAATGAGGAAGTAAATCGCCAGTAGAGACATCGCAATCGGCTGGGTGCGCCGGCGGTAGAGCACGCCCAGCCCGATGGCGAGCACGACGACCTGCCAGATGAGGAAGAGATCGATGGCGCCCGCGAACTTCGCCGCAAAAGAGTTCGGCTCGAGCATCGGCAGCATGACCGCCAGTGAGGTCGAGCTGGTGAGGCTCTCGCGCATGTAATTCAACGGCACCGTGAAGAGCTGCGCGAGCACGCCGATGGCCCCGGCAGGAACCGCCACGGTGAAGATCTGCTTGAAGGTCGCCGTGCCTCCGAGGGCCGCGTTGAAGACCGCGAAGAGGATGCCCGCTACGACCAGCAGCATCAACGGCGCCGCGACCAGGATAGAGACTCCCGCGATGTAACCCGCGAAGGGGGCGACCCGCTCCATGGCTTGGACCTGTTCGGGCGCCGCCGATCCCGTGAGCACGCTGTCGAGCCAGGCGTTCTGCCCGACTTCTGTCAGCATGAACCCCGTCGTCATTCCCACTGTAAACAGCGTCGTCAGGGCCAGCATCCCCAGCCACCTCGGATGGGTCACGACGGACCTGTATGTATCGGTCGGGGCGGTAATGATACCGACGAGCCGTGCGAGCAACCCCATTGGGGCCGGGGGCCGCACCCGTTTCCACGGTAGTGTGGGTCATTTCGATTGTGCGGGAGTGTCGCCGTCGGCGTCAGGCCGGAGGACACGCTCGATTCTAACACGTTGATTACGTGCGATTTCGGACAGATGTTCCCGCCGCTCGCGCGCGGAAGTCCCTTGCTGTTCTTCAGTTTAGGGACGGCCGGTGCGCGCCGCTGGCGCGACGTTCGTCCACCCCTCTCCACCTCGTCATTCCTGGCGACTCGCGGAGGGTATAGAGTGTCCTCATGAGACCGCCGTTGTGCCGAATCCTGCCGATCTTCACCCTCTTTCTGACGGTCGCGGTCACGCCCGCTGTGGCTCAGAGCTTCGAGGCTGCCGGGACCCGCGCTGCCGGGATGGGCGGGGCCTTTGTGGCCGTGGCCGACGATGCGTCCGCGGTGTACTGGAATCCGGCCGGTTTTGCCGCCGGATCCTTCTTCAGCCTGGTGCTGGATCGCCTCTCGAGCCAGGCCGAGCCGGTGGACGCGCTCTCAGGAGGCAGCCAGTCGGGCTTCCAGATGGCTCTCGGGATGCCCGCCCTTGGCTTCTCGTATTATCGCCTCAGGGGCACGAGGGTCGGACCGACACCCAATGATGAAGGTCAGGGTCTCACGGGAGAGCCGCTGCGTCTCGACAGCCTTGTCACACACCATGTGGGCGCGACCCTTGTGCAGTCCGTCGCCCAGGGGGTCGCCGTCGGGGCAACCCTGAAGATGGTCCGGGGGATCGCCGGATCGGCAGTTCGGCCCGGCGTGACACGGGGCGACCTGCTGGACGAGGGGGCGGCGCTGCTCGGTCGCGCCTCGAACACGTTTGATGCCGACATCGGTGTCATGGTCAGCACCGGCCGGATCAAGGCGGGTCTGACCATCCGCAACTTGCTCGAGCCGGAGTTCGAAGCTGCTGGAGGCGGAAAACTCGGGCTCGACCGCCAGGCGCGCGCCGGGGTCGCGCTGATGCCGATCGAGGGCTGGTTGGTGGCTGCCGATCTGGACCTGCTCAGCGCGGCTGATGCGCTCGGAGCCGAGCGCCGAAACTTTGCGGTCGGCACCGAGGGGCGTCTGGGTCGGCGAGCGTTCGTGCGAGCGGGCGGGCGGTTCGACACCAGAGGTGAATCTCCCGGTGGCAGGGCTGCAACCTTCAGCGTAGGCGGCAGTTACGCCGTCACGGGGTCCGTACTGGTTGACGCCCAGGCTACGGCCGGCTCCCGGTGGGGCGGCCGAGGCTGGGGCGTGGGTGCGAGGTTTGTGTACTGAAGTCTGCCCGGGCCGCGAAATCCTTACTTGACAAAAAGTGTCATTGCTGTAAGCTTACCTCCTCCCCCAGCGCTCGCACTCCCGTCATGCCAACGAGTCTAAGACGATGCCCGTCCGGATCGGTGAGCTGCTGCTCAAAGAGAAGCGCATTACGCCTGCTCAGTTGCAGGAGGCGCTGAACTACCAGAAAACCAGCGGCGGCAAGCTCGGCTTCAACCTCGTCCAGCTGGGGTTCGTCAAGGACGAAGAGGTCACGGCTCTTCTCAGCAAGCAGTACGGCGTCCCCTCCATCAATCTCGCGGAGTTCGAGATCGATCCTGGAATCATCAAGCTGATTCCCACGGAAACGGCTCACAAGTACCAAATCGTTCCGCTCAGCCGCGCCGGCGCCACGCTGACGATCGCGATGACGGATCCGACCGACGTGTTCGCCATGGACGACATCAAGTTCATGACGGGCTACAACGTCGAGCCGGTCGTCGCATCCGAGGCGGCAGTCCTCGCCGCGATCGGTCGCTACTACTCGGCGGCGCCGGCGAAGCGGCTGGAAAAGAAGGCGGCGGCCGCCAGCCCGCAGGTGAACCTCTCGAGCGCGGCCACGCTCGACATGGTGACCAAGGCACTCGAGGAAAGCTCCGCGATCGTCGATGACGACGTCGAGCTCCTCGAGGACATGGACCAGATCGACGTCTCGTCGCTCGAACGGCAGGGCGGGGAGGCACCGGTCATCCGGCTGGTGAACCTGATGATGATGTCGGCCATTCAGAAGGGGGCAAGCGACATCCACATCGAACCGTACGAGAAAGAGTTCCGGGTCCGGTTCAGGATCGACGGGATCCTCTACAACGTGATGGCCCCGCCGCTGAAGTTCCGCGACGCGATCACCTCGCGGATCAAGATCATGTCGAAGCTCGACATCGCGGAAAAGCGCCTGCCGCAGGACGGCCGCATCAAGATCCGGTTCGCCGACAACGGAACGACCAAGGAGATCGACTTCCGCGTGTCGTGCCTCCCGACGCTGTTCGGCGAGAAGATCGTGCTGCGTCTGCTCGACAAGGACAAGCTGATGCTGGACATGACGAAGCTCGGTTTCGAGCCCGTCGCCCTGCAGAAGCTGGAAACGGCGATCTCGAAGCCGTGGGGCATGGTGCTCGTGACCGGACCCACGGGCAGCGGCAAGACGAACACGCTCTACTCGTCGATCGCGAAAATCAACACGTCCGAAACGAACATCATGACGGCCGAGGATCCGGTCGAGTTCAACCTCGTGGGCGTCAACCAGGTCCAGGTCCGCGAGAACATCGGCCTGAACTTCGCCGCGGCGCTCCGGTCGTTCCTGCGACAGGATCCCAACATCATCCTCGTGGGCGAGATCCGCGACTTCGAAACGGCGGAAATCGCCGTCAAGGCATCGCTGACGGGCCATCTCGTGCTCTCGACGCTGCACACCAACGACGCGCCGAGCACGATCAACCGGTTGATGAACATGGGCATCGAGCCGTTCCTCGTGGCGAGCTCGGTCAACCTGATCTGTGCGCAGCGCCTCGTGCGACGCATCTGCACCACGTGCAAGGGCGATCACCCGCATCCGGCCAAGGCGCTCGTCGAGGCGGGCTTCACGCCGGACGAAGCGCAGGCCGTCATCCCGAAAAAGGGCAGCGGCTGCGAGACGTGCAACAACACCGGCTACAAGGGGCGTGTCGGTCTCTACGAAGTGATGGAGATCAGCGAGGAGATCCGCGAGTTGATTCTCGTCGGCGCCTCCGGCCTCGAGTTGCGCAAGAAGGCGGTGGAGGAAGGGATGATCACCCTGCGCCGCAGCGGTCTGCAGAAGGTCATCGAAGGCGTCACGACGATGGAAGAAGTGGCGCGCGAGACGGTCAAGTAAAGGCTGAAGGCTGAAGGCTGAAGGCTGATACGGACAGGACGATACATTTGGCGACACTACCTGAACTGCTCAAGACGCTCGTCGAGCACAACGGCTCCGACCTGCACCTGACGACGAACACGCCGCCGCAGATCCGCGTGCACGGCAAGCTGCAGACGCTCGACCTTCCGCCGCTCGGGCCGGCCGATACGAAGGCGCTCGCCTACAGCGTGCTGACCGATTCGCAGAAGAAACGGTTCGAGGAAAGCCTCGAGCTGGACTTCTCGTTCGGCATCCGCGGGCTCGCGCGATTCCGCTGCAACGTTTTCAACCAGCGCGGCTCCGCGGCCGCCGTTTATCGCGTCATTCCCGAGCAGATTAAGCCGTTCAGCGAGCTTGGGCTGCCGGCGGTCATCGCCACCCTCGCCGACCGCCCTCGGGGACTCGTCCTGGTCACCGGGCCCACGGGCAGCGGCAAGTCCACGACCCTGGCCGCGATGATCGACAAGATCAATACCGAGCGGCGTGAGCACATCCTGACCATCGAGGACCCGATCGAGTACATCCACCAGCACAAGGGCTGCCTGGTGAACCAGCGCGAGGTCCATAGCGACACCCACGGGTTTGCCGCGGCGCTGCGCGCGGCGCTCCGCGAGGATCCCGACATCGTCCTCATCGGCGAGCTGCGTGACCTGGAGACGGTCGAGTCGGCGCTCCGGATCGCCGAAACGGGCCACCTCACGTTCGCGACGCTGCACACGAACTCGGCGGCACAGACGATCAACCGCATCATCGACGTGTTCCCGGCGCACCAGCAGGCGCAGATCCGGACGCAGCTGTCGCTCGTGCTCGAAGGCATCGTGTGCCAGGCGCTCCTGCCACGGGCCGACGGAGCGGGGCGTGTCGTCGCGCTCGAGATCATGGTGCCCACCCCCGCGATCCGGAACCTGATCCGCGACGACAAGGTGCACCAGATCTATTCGACGATGCAGACCGGGCAGGACAAATTCGGGATGCAGACCATGAACCAGTCACTGGCCACGCTGTACCAGAAGCGACTGATTACCCTCGACGCCGCCATGTCGGCGTCGTCGCTGCGCGATGAGCTCGAGCAGATGATCAGCCGTGGTGCGGGCGTCGTGGCCGGGGCCGGCATGCACAGGCCGGGCGCGGGGCTGCCGCCAAGGCCGCCCGTACAACGGTAGAGGCTGAGAAGGAAACCATATGCCGACATTCGCATATTCGGGGCGCACTCGCGGCGGCGAAACCGTGAGCGGTGAACATGTAGCCGACACGATGGACGGCGCCGTGGCGGCGCTGCGGCGCGAGCAGATCATGGTGACGCGGATCGACCCGGCCAAGGCGAAGGCCGCGGCAAAGCCGAAAAAGGGCGGGGTGTCGGTCCCATCCAAGAACCTGGCAATCTTCACGCGGCAGTTCTCGGTGATGATCGACGCCGGCCTGCCGCTCGTGCAGTGCCTCGAGATCCTCGGCAAACAGGAGCCGCACAAGGGCTTCTCAGGCGTGATCCTGAAGGTGAGGGAAGACGTTGAAGGTGGCGCGGCGCTGGCCGACGCGATGAAGAAGCACCCCAAGACGTTCGACTCGCTTTACTCGAACATGATCGCGGCGGGGGAGGCAGGGGGCATTCTCGACACGATCCTGAAGCGGCTCGCGGTTTACATCGAGAAGAACGTCAAGCTCAAGGGAGACGTGAAATCAGCGATGATTTACCCCGTCGCCGTCGTCGTCATCGCGGCCGTCGTCGTCGGCGCTATCCTCTGGAAGGTCATCCCGACGTTTGCGTCGCTGTTCGCCGGCCTCGGCGCCCAGTTGCCGTTCCCGACCCGGGTCGTCATCGCGATGAGCGACTGGCTCGTGGCGTATGGTTGGTTGTTGATCATCGGGCTGGGGGCCGCCGGGTACGGGGTGAAGCAGTATTACGCCACCGAATCGGGCCGGCATGTCATCGACGCGGTGCTGCTGAAGACGCCAATCCTTGGCAACATCCTGCGAAAGGTTGCCGTGGCACGGTTCACACGCACCCTCTCAACCCTGCTCGCCTCGGGCGTGCCTATCCTTGACGGGCTCGACATCACGGCCCGGACCGCCGGCAACGCCATCATCGAGGACGCGATCCAGGTCACGCGCACGGCGATCGAACGCGGCGAGACCATCTCGGCCCCGCTGCGCGAGACCGGCGTGTTCCCCTCGATGGTCGTGCAGATGATCAACGTCGGCGAGACGACGGGCGCCCTCGACGCGATGCTCTCGAAGATTGCGGATTTCTACGAGGAGGAAGTCGACACCGCGGTCGCCGGGCTGCTCACGCTGATGGAACCCGTGATGATCGCGTTCCTGGGCGGCATCGTCGGCGGCATCGTCATCGCGATGTACCTGCCGATCTTCGACCTGATCAGCCAGATGACCTAGGCCGGGGTCACGGATTCATGCAGACTCACTCAGGCCACGGATGACAACGGATTGACACGGATTAGAGTTGTGGCACTTCAGAGAACGGGGCGATGACAGCCGACTTGCGCCGCAAGCTGCTGTGGCTGATTGCCGGGCGGGCCACGGTCGTCACGCTGCTGCTCGGCTCGGCGGTGCTGATCGAGGTCCGATCGCCGGGCGCGGTCTGGATCAACCCGTTCCTGGTGCTCATCGGCATCACGTACGGCTTGACGGCCATCTACGCGGTCGCCCTGAAGTTCGCCGAGCGCCACCGGTGGCTGGTGGACGTCCAGCTTGGGTGCGACGCGGTCATCGTCTCGGCGATCGTGCTCCTCACCGGGGGAGTATCCAGCTACGCGTCGACCCTCTACACGTTCCCGATCATCGCGGCGAGCGTGATCGAATCGCGCCGCGGCGGCCTCATGGTCGGTATCCTCAGCTCGCTGCTGTATGCCGGGCTCGTGCTGATGCAGTACTCGGGGGAAGGGCTGTTGCCGTGGACGCTCGGAGATTCCCGGCTCCTCCCGCAGCGGGACGCGCTCTTCACGGTCGGCCTGAACGTTTTCGGGTTCATCGGGGTCGCCCTGCTGAGTGGCTACCTCGCCGAGGGGCTGCGACGGGCCGACGAACGGCTGGTCCAGGCCTCGCACCAGATTGCGGACCTCCAGGCGTTCAGTCAGCACGTCATCGACAGCCTCATGAGCGGCCTGACGACGATTGACATGGATGGCACGATCCTGACGTTCAACCGGGCGGCCGAGGCCATCACCGGCACGCCCGCGGCTGATGCCGTCGGCAGGAGCGTCACCGACGTGCTGCAGTTGCAGGGCAACTTCGCGGAGTCGCTCGCGGCGCACGAGGGGAGATCCCGGCTGCCCCGCGTGGACTACGGTTTCGTCCGCCCTGACGGGCGTCCGATCGAGGTGGGCTTGAGTACCGCGCCGCTGATCACGCCGCGAGGCGAGAGCGGGTTCCTGGTCACCTTCCAGGACGTCACCGAGACACGCAGGCGGGACCGCGAGGCCCGCGTGCAACAGCGGCTCGCCGCGGTGGGCGAGATGGCGGCCGGGATCGCACACGAGATTCGAAACCCGCTGGCCTCGATGTCCGGATCGATACAGATCCTGCGGCAGGAACTGCCGCTGACCCCTGACCAGTCCCAGCTCATGGACATCGTGCTGCGCGAGTCCGAACGGCTGAACGAGACGATCCGCAGCTTCCTCGCGTACGCGCGGCCGCAGCGCAGCGGAACATCACGGTTCGACGTTCGCCAGATCATCACCGATACGGCGCGGCTGCTGCAGAACAACGCGGAGCTGCACGAGAGCCAGGAGATTGTCGAAGACGTCCCCCCAGGCGAGGTGTGGTATGAGGCCGACGAGGGCCAGTTCCGGCAGATCGTCTGGAACCTTGCGACCAACGGGCTGCGCGCCATGCCGGACGGCGGCACCTTGCGCCTGTCGGTAGGTCGCCGCGAGAACGAGGGGCAACGGGCTGAACTGGTGATTGCGGTGCAGGACGAGGGTGTCGGAATCGCGCCCGAGGAGCTCGACGGCATTTTCCAGCCCTTCCGCGGCGGGTTCTCGAAGGGCACGGGGCTCGGGCTGTCCATCGTGCACCGGATCGTCAGCGACTACGGCGGCGAGGTTCGCGTCACGTCGCAGCCGGGGCAAGGGACGACCGTGTCGGTGGTCCTGCCGTATGCCGAAGCAGACACCGCAACGCGCAGCACAGACCTCAAGGTCAACAACGCGTAGCCCCGACCTTCAGGTCGGGCGTACAGGCACCATCCTATGACAACCGAAACAATCGCTGAATCGCCGCCGCAGGCCGCACAGGCGTCCCGCATCCTCGTCGTGGACGACGAGCGCTCGATGCGGGAGATGCTCGAGATCCTGCTCCGGCGGGAAGGGTATGACGTGTCGGTTGCCGAGAACGGGACGGCGGCCATCGCGCTGCTGCAGCAGCGGCCGTTCGACATGCTGATCTCGGATATTCGGATGCCGGACGTGAGCGGCGTGGAAGTGCTGCGGACCGCCAAGGCGCTGAACCCGAAGATCATCGGCATCATGGTGACGGCATACGGATCGAAGGAATCGATTCAGGAGGTCCTGCGGCTCCAGGCGGCCGACTATCTGGACAAGCCGTTCAACGTGGAGGAGCTGAAGTTCCGGATCCGAAAGGAACTCGAACGCACGCGGCTGCAGGAGGAAAACGTGCTGCTCAAGCGGGTCCTCCGCAACTCGCACCGCTTCGACGACATCGTCGGCGGCAGCCCGTCGATGGCGGCCGTGTTCCAGCTTGTCGAAACCATCGCCCCCACGACCAGCACCGTGCTCATCACGGGCGAGAGCGGCACCGGCAAGGAGCTCATTGCGCGGGCCATTCACTTCAACTCGATGCGCAAGGACCGCCCGTTCGTGGCGGTCAACTGCGGGGCGCTGTCGGAGACGCTGCTGGATTCGGAGTTGTTCGGCCACGTCCGAGGAGCGTTCACGGGCGCGGACACGAACAAGAAGGGGCTCATCGAGGTCGCAGAGAAGGGGACGATTTTCCTCGACGAGATCGGCGAGATGAGCCCGCTGGTTCAGGTGAAGCTGCTGCGCGTGCTGCAGGAGCGCAAGTTCCGCCGGCTGGGGGGCACCGACGAGATCGATGCCGACATCCGGATCCTTGCGGCCACCAACCGGGACCTCTCGAAGCTCGTGGCCGAGGGCACGTTCCGCGAGGACCTGTTCTACCGAATCAACGTCATCCCGCTGCGGCTGCCGCCGTTGCGCGAGCGCGCCGACGACATTCCGCTGCTGGCGGGGCACTTCCTCGCGAAGTTCGCGGCGGCCATGGGAAAGGACATCACGGGCATTGTTCCCGCGGCCATGGCGCTGCTGCAGGTATACGGGTGGCCCGGGAACATCCGGGAGCTGGAGAATGCCATGGAACGGGCCGTGGCGCTCGAACCCGGTTCAGTCATCCAGGTGGCCAGCCTGCCGGAGGCGGTGCTCGGGCGCGCCGTTCTGGCCGGGAGGGCCTCCCCGGCCCAGACCGAGGAGTTCCCGGCGAGCGGCTTCGACCTGGAGCAGCACGTCCAGGACATCGAGCGGGAGTACATCGCGGAGGCCCTGCGGCGTGCCGGCGGCGTCAAGGTGAGGGCCGCCGAGCTGCTGGGCATGAGTTTCCGGTCGTTCCGGTATTACACCAAGAAGTACAACTTGAAGTAGACAGTAGGCAGTAGACAGTAGGCAGTAGACAGTAGGCAGTAGGCAGTAGGATGGCTGGCAAGAACTATCGAGACCTGATTGCCTGGCAGCGCGCGATGGATTTTGCCGTTGCGGTTTATGAGGCGACGAAGGCGTTCCCACAGGAGGAGCGGTATGGCCTGACGTCGCAGCTTCGCCGGTGCAGCGTTTCCATTCCGTCGAATATCGCCGAGGGGCAGGGCCGCCGGAATGATGGTCACTTCAAGCACAGCCTCCAGATGGCGCACGGGTCGCTGTGCGAGGCGGAAGCCCAGGTGCTCCTGGCGCAGCGCCTGGGGTTTCTGAAGGCTGAGGCCGCCGACCGGCTGCTCGACCAGGCCGGGGAGGTCGGCCGCCTCGTCACCGGGCTGACCAAATCGCTTGAAGCCCGGAGCTGAGCAGCCGGTCAGTCACCCGCGGTGAGCCGGGCTGATAGCCACGCTCGGATTTGGCGGATTCGCGGCCTACAGCCTACTGCCTACTGCAAGGATCAATTATCGGCTCCTGAGGTTGACAGAAACTGGCGGTCGGTCAAAAATTGTCAGTATCCGTCGAGTGCAGCGGCTCCGCGCCATCCGCACTTAACCCAACCTTCCGCAATGGGTTAGCGTCAGAACGCGCATACGGCTCTGCCGTGGCACCCCTGTTGCTAGGTGCCATGTGTCGGCCGCTGGGCTGCAACCGTGGGCCGACCGACCAAGACAGTCCAAATTCAAGCGGCCATTCGATTCGAGGGAGAGACAGACATGAAAGTTCGTAACCAGAAGGGTTTCACGCTCATCGAGCTGCTGATCGTCGTGGCGATCATCGGCATCATCGCGGCCATTGCCGTTCCCGGCCTGCTCCGCGCGCGGATGTCGGGTAACGAGTCCTCGGCCATCGGCTCGCTCCGCGCCGTCAACTCGGCGCAGTCCACCTATTCCTCGAGCTGCGCTAGCGGCAACTACGCCACCGGCCTGGCGGACCTCCTGACGGCGCCCGGCACCAGCACGAGCGGCTTTATCAGCCCCGACCTGCCGACCAACGGCGTGCTGAAGAGCGGGTACATCGTCAATGTGGGCGCCGGGCCAGTGGCGACGCCGACGGTCGCTGCGTGCAATGGCACGACCGCCGTACCGTCGTACTTCGCGGAGGCGCATCCGGCGCAGGTCGGGTCGTCAGGCCAGCGTTCGTTCGGCACCGATCAGCGCAGCACGCTCTTCCAGGACAACACTGGCGCGACGTTCACGGCAGCGACGATCGCAGCCGCCACGACCACCGTACAGTAAGCACGCGCTCGAGATAATGTGGGGTGACGGCCGCCTGGGCGTCACCCCTTTCTGCATTTATGACGACGCGCCACTGCGGCACCCGCGGGTTCACGCTCATCGAGCTGTTGATCGTCGTCGCGATTGTCGGCATCCTGGCGTCGCTCGCAATGGCCGGTTACCGTCATGCCCGTCTGAGCGGAAACGAGGCGGCGGCAATCGGCGCCCTTCAGGCCATCAACCAGGCCCAGGCGGCCTTCGCCCTGACCTGCGGCAACCAGCGGTATGCGCCGACGCTCTCGAGCCTGGGCGTGCCCGCCACGCAGACCGGCGAGGCGTTCCTCAGCCCCGACCTGACGTCCGGCGACGAGGTCGTCAAGAGCGGCTACTACTTCGCGATGGCCGGCACACCCCTGACCGAGCAGGTCCAGGCCTGCAATGGGGCCACGCCGGTGGAAGGCTACCAGGTGACGGCCGACCCGGTGCAGCCTGGTGTGAGCGGTGATCGCTATTTCGGGACCAACGCGGGCCGCGCGATTTTCGCGGCTGACAGGACGCTCTTCGAACACATGCCGGAAACCGGGGATCCGCCCTTCGGGGCGGAGATTCGGTAGGGGCCGCGGCAATCGCGACGGACGTTGTCGCGGGCGTTCACGCCCGACCCGAAGGCCGTGCCGACGCTTGACGGTGAGGGGGCACAAGGGTACAAATGGATAGCCATCCATGACTACACGGCAACGGTCCCTGCTGCTGGCCGCAGGCGCGCTTGGGCTTGGTGCGTCCGGCGCCTCGAGCTACGTCCACTACCAGCTCGTGTCGAACCCATCGTACGCGAGCTTCTGCGACGTCAACGCGACGGTCAGCTGTACAGAAACCTACTTGAGCCAGTACGGCAGCTTCCTCGGCATGCCGGTGGCGCTGCTCGGGGTGTTGTTCTTCGCCGCGATCCTGGCGCTGGTCGGCGTCGGCGGGCAGGTCGGGTCCCCCGCACGCGAGTCGGTGCCCGGCTACGTGTTCGCTGCCTCGACCATCGGCCTCGCCTTCGTCCTCTACCTCGCCTGGGCGTCGTTCTTCGTCCTCGGCGCGTTCTGCATCCTGTGCGTCATCAGCTACGCGGCGGTGATTGCGCTCTTCATCATCTCGGGCGGAGCCACCCCATTCCCGATGACGACACTGCCCGGTCGAGCCGCGCGTGATTCGCGCGCGCTGTTCTCCAGCCCCACGGGGTTGATCGTGGTCCTGCTGCTCCTTGGCGGCGTGGGCTCGATGATCGGCCTGTTCCCTCGCGAGGAGGCCGTCGCGCAGGCAGTCGCCGTCCAGGATCTGCCGCCGCTCAGCGAACAGGACCGCACGCAGCTGGCCGCCTGGTGGGACGTGCAGCCGCGCCTCGACATCCCCGTCGACGCCGAGGGCGCCCCCGTCCTGATCGTCAAGTTCAGCGACTATATGTGCCCGGGGTGCCGCATCGCCCATCAGAGTTACAAGGGTGTGGTGGACAAGTACACCGCCAGCGGCGACGTGACGCACGTGCTGAAGCACTACCCGCTCGAGCCGGAGTGCAACGCGCACGTGCCCGGCGGCAATCACTTCGCCTCCTGCGAGGGGGCGGCGGCCGAGGTCATGGCCCGCGAGAAGGGCACGGCCGACGCGGTCAATGAGTGGCTCTTCGCCAACCAGTCGGCGCTGTCGCCGGCGACGGTGAAGCAGGCGGCGCGTGAGGTAGGACGGATCGAGGACTTCGACGGCAAGTACGCCGAGGCCCTCAAGACCGTGCGTGCGGACACGGAACTCGGCGCGAAGCTGGAAGTACGTTCGACACCGACGTTGTTCATCAACGGCCGCCGGGTCGGTGGCGGCGTGCCCCCCGCGAACGTGCTCGATTACCTGATACAACTGGAGTTGCAGCGCGCGAAGTAGTCTTCGCGCCCCGCCATGGCTCCAGCCATCCGCATCGACGCCCTCACGAAGGACTACGCGGTCGGCTTCTGGCGCAAGCGACCCTACCGCGCCCTGGATCGGCTCTCCCTCGAGGTCGCTCCCGGGGAGGTCTTCGGTTTCCTCGGGCCCAACGGCGCCGGTAAGACCACCACGCTGAAGCTGCTCATGCAGCTCATCTTCCCGACGACTGGCCGCGCCGAGATCCTGGGCCGTCCGGTCGGGGACGTAGCCGTCCGCCGGCGCATCGGTTTCCTGCCCGAGAATCCCTACTTCTACGACAACCTCACCGCCGAGGAGCTCCTGCATTACTTCGGCGAGCTGTTCGGCCAGTCCGCCGCCGATCGCCGCGCGCGCATTCCGGCACTGCTCGACCGCGTCGGCGTCGGCGCCGAGCGTCGCCTTCAGCTCAGGAAGTTTTCCAAGGGCATGATCCAGCGGGTCGGCATCGCGCAGGCCCTGCTCAACGATCCCGACGTCGTCTTTCTCGACGAGCCGATGTCGGGGCTCGACCCGCTGGGCCGCCGCGACGTCCGCTCGCTGATCCTGTCGCTGCGCGACCAGGGCCGGACGGTTTTCTTCAGCTCGCACATCCTGTCGGACGCCGAGGCGCTCTGCAGCCGCGTCGGCATCGTCGCCGGCGGCCGCCTGGTCGCCAGCGGACGGCTCTCGGAGCTGCTCGCGTTCGAGACGCGCGGCTGGGAACTGGTGATCTCGGACGCGCGGCCGGAGCTGATTGAGCGCCTCGGCGCCCGCGTAAGCCGGACCATCGAGATCGCGCCCGGGCGCTACACCCTCGAACTGCCCGGTGACGCCGCACCCGAGCAGCTGGTCGCCGAGCTGACGACGGCCGGGGCGCGGCTGGTGTCGGTGAACCCGCTGCGCGCGACGCTGGAGGATTTCTTCGTGAGGCATGTGACGGAGACCGGTGCGGGCGCACGAGCCGCCTTTGCTGATGAGAGCCATGCGCGCCCCTAGAGGTGGTTTCAAGACCTCGCGCGGGTGGCCGCCCGCCTTCGCCCAAGGGCTTCGGCGCGCTAGGCGGACGGGGCCGCCCCGCCCGCCGCGCAGGCGCCTCGCTCGTGACACGTGCTTTTGGCGCCGAGGACGGGTGGGGCTGTCCGCGGACAGGACCCGCTCCTCAGGTTTTGAAACCGCTTCTCGCCTCGGATTCACACGGATGGACACGCACGCACGCTGTGGCAGCGTCGTCTTTCCGGTTCAGATCGCTGCGCGCGCAGGCCGCCACTTCACGTGAGCGTCAACATCAAGCCCATCGCCGTGCACGTGTTCCGCGAGTCGGTCCGCGACCGCGTGCCCTACACGCTCGTCCTGTTCGCGGTGCTGCTCATTGCGGCCTCGTTCCTGCTGGGGCAGCTCACGGCCGGGCAGGACATCAAGATCATCAAGGACCTCGGCCTGGCGGCGACGTCCCTGTTCGGGCTGTTTATTGCCGTCTTCATCGGGATTGCCCTGGTGTCGAAGGAGGTCGAGCGGCGAAGCATCTATGGCCTGCTGACCAAGCCGGTGAGCCGCGCGCAGTTCATCGCGGGCAAATATGCCGGGTTGCTGGTGACGCTGGCCGTAAACGTGGCGATCATGACCGCGGCGCTGTACCTCGTACTGGCGTACATGACCTGGCAGGAGCCGGCGAACGTCCGCGCGGCCTGGGACGCGCCTGGTGTGGATCCCGCGCTGCTCGGGGCGGTACTTCTGATCTTCGTGGAGCTGGCGCTCGTCACGGCCATCGCGCTCTTCTTCTCGACGTTCTCCACGCCGATGCTGTCGGCCGCGCTGACGCTCGGGCTGTGGATCGCGGGGCGCTTCAACGCCGACCTGCGCAACTTCGACGCGGTGGTCGAGTCTGCCCCCGCAGCATGGCTGGCCCGCGTCCTCTACCATGTGCTGCCGGATTTCTCGGCCTTCGACGTCAAGCTGCAGGTCGTGCACGGCCTTCCGATCAGTGCCGGGTACCTCGCCGCCACGGTCGCATACGGAGGCGCCTACATCCTCGCCCTGCTGCTGGCGGCGACGGTCATCTTCGCGCGGAGGGACTTCAAATGAGTGGCCGTGGCAGCCCCTTGCTGGCGGTGGCTGCCGTGGCCGCGCTTGGCGGGGCGGTGGCGCTCCAGGCCGCGCGCGACGCCGCCTACCCGCGCGACGAGGCCGCGCAGGTCCGGACCGAGCAGCTCTACGTGCGATCACCCGAAGCGATCAAGCGACTCGCGCCAGGGTTCAACGCCCTGGCGGCGGACGTGTACTGGATCCGGGCCATTCAGCACTTCGGCGGCGCGCGCCTGGCCGAACCTGGAGCGCAGGACTATTCGCTGCTGTTCCCCCTGCTCGATATCGCGACGACGCTCGACCCCTACTTCAACATCGCGTACCGGTTTGGCGCCATCTTTCTGAGCGAGCCCCACCCGGGCGGGCCCGGGCGGCCCGACCTCGCGGTGCGGCTGCTGCAAAAGGGCATCGCCGCCCAACCCACGCGGTGGCAGTATTATCACGACCTGGCGTTCGTCCACTACTGGCACACGCGCGACTACGAGGCGGCGGCCGAGTGGTTCCGCCGGGCCTCCGAGCAGCCGGACGCGCCAGCCTGGCTGGCGCCGATGGTGCCCGTGATGCTGACGAGAGCCGAAGATCGCACCTCGGCGCGCACGCTGTGGCACCAGATCATGCAGTCGGACCAGCAGTGGCTCCAGCGCACCGCCGAGCGCAGCCTCATGCAGCTCGACGCGCTCGACGCCATCGACGTGCTGCAGCCGATCGTGGACCGCGTGGCGCTGTCTGCCGGCGAACAGTACTCGTGGGGGCTGCTCGCCAGGCGCGGCGCGGTGCGCGGCACGCCGCTGGATCCCGCCGGGGTTCCCTTCGAGCTCTACCCCGAGAGCGGAATCGTCAGCGTGTCCCGGTCCTCACCGCTGTTTCCGCTGCCGGTGGAGACACCCGCGCGGTGAGTATTGCCACACTGCACATGCTGGTGCTGGCGGCGCTCGGTCTTGCCGTCGGCAGCTTCTTGAACGTCTGCATCTACCGGATCCCGCGGCGCGAGTCGCTCCTGCATCCGCCGTCCCGTTGCCCGGCCTGCGGACAGGGGCTCCGGTGGTTCGACAACGTGCCCGTGCTCGGCTACGTCCTGCTGGGCGGCCGCTGCCGCGCGTGCCGCGCCCCGATTTCGATCCGCTATCCGATCGTCGAGCTCGTAACGATGGGCGTGTTCCTGCTGCACTACGCGGTGTTCGGGTGGGACGCGCTGCTCGCCGTGCGGATCCTGTTCGCGTGCGCGATGATCGTGCTCTTCGCCATCGACCTCGAGCATCATCTGCTGCCGAACGTCATCACGCTGCCGGGGATCGTGGTCGGGCTGATCTGCAGCCTGTTCGTCCCGCCGGGCCTGCTCGATGCGTTCATCGGCGCCCTGGTGGGCGGCGCCGTGCTGTGGCTGATCGGCGAGGCGTATTACCGCTATTCCGGCCAGGAGGGGATGGGCGGCGGCGACGTCAAGATGCTGGCGATGATCGGGGCCTTCCTGGGCTGGCAGCAGGTCGCCCTGACGCTGGTGCTGTCGTCGGTCGCCGGATCGGTCATCGGCGTGCTGCTCATCGCCACGCGTCGCGGCGGGCTGAAGAACGAGCTGCCCTACGGCACCTTCCTGGCGCTCGCCGCACTCATCGCGTCGCTCGTCGGCGAGCGAATCATCGCCTGGTACACGGGGTTATACGCATGACGTCGACCGGCGCGCTGTTCCTCGGGCTCACGGCCGTCGTGGCGGCGCTCTGCGGCGTGCTCGCTTTCGCCATCGTGAAGATCATGAGCGCCGCCCGCGCGGCGAAAAATGCCAACCCGCTCGGCGCGGAAACGGCGTTCATGGCCTCCGCCATGGAAGACGCCCTCCAGAGGCTGCGGGAGCAGGAGCGTGCGATGAAAGCACGCGCCGAGGCATCCGAACGCCTGAGCAGCGAGATCGTCGCCAGCATGACTTCCGGCCTGCTCGTCGTGAACGAGGAGGGCGGCCTGCGTACGCTCAACCCGGCGGCCCGCCGCATGCTGGGCCTGCCCGATGAAGAGGCAGGGGGCCGCCTCACCGACGTGCTGCGGCGCGCGGCGCCGCTCTCGACGGTGGTGGAAGAGTGTCTCGCCAACGGCAAGCCTATCGTGCGACGCTCGGTGCAACTCGAGCGGATCGGCGGCGGCATCTCACACCTTGGTGTCACGGTTTCGCCGATTCGGGACGAGGGGGGCCTTCTGCACGGCGCCATCTGCCTGTTCACGGACCTGAGCGACGTGGTGGAGCTGGAGGAGCAACTCCGGCTGAAGGATACGCTCGCGCGGCTCGGCGAGCTGACCGCCGGCATCGCGCACGAGTTCCGCAACGGGCTCGCGACCATCCACGGCTACAGCCGGTTGCTGGACCTTGAACGGTTGCCAACCGACTTTCAGCCCTACGTCCAGGGTATTCGGCAGGAAACCGAGGCGCTCGGCCAGGTGGTCACCAACTTCCTGAACTTCGCCAAACCGACGGAGCTGACGCTCAGCCCGGTTGACATGAGCGGGATTGCGGAGCGCGCCGCCGACGAGATACGCGGTGACGTCCGCGCCCGCGGCGGCGACGTGCGTGTGACAGGTGGATTCGGGGCCGTCGAAGGGGATGAGATCCTCCTGCGCCAGGCGTTCAGCAACCTGTGCCGGAACGCGCTCGAAGCGTGCACCGACGCCGCCGTGCCGCCGTCTATCGCCATCGACGGCTCTCCAGACCGCGAGCAGAACCTCCTTCGGATTACGGTCACCGACAACGGGCGCGGCATCGAACCCGGCCTCGAGCAGCGCATCTTTCAGCCGTTCTTTACCACCAAGGCGCAGGGGACGGGGCTTGGTCTCGCGCTCGTCCAGAAGATCATCGTGACGCACAACGGTCGCGTGACGGCCGGCTCCGGACCGGTCGGTGGTCGCATCACCGTGACACTGCCGCTTATCTGAGACTTCGCCATCACCCGCGCGCATGCCATGCGCGCCTGCCGGCCGCCCTGGGGTCTCGCCACCTCGCAATTTCTGCAAACCTGTCGCCCCGGCGCGTGGCACTCCCTGCAGCACCCGGTTTGTCGCGCGATCGGTCATAGCCTGAAACTGGCGCGATCTCGCGCAGACGGCCGCTGGAGCTTTGCTTGCACCGACTGGTTGCCAGGGAGGCGACATGCGACAGGAACATATCCACCCGGGCGAGCGCGGTTTCAGCCTGGTCGAAGTAGTGATTTCCGCCGGGCTGCTCGCGACGGTCGCGGCCGGTGCGTCCTACCTGGTGACGCGTGCCGTCGAAGAGGGCGAAGGCACGCGCATACGGACTGTGGCATCCGTGGCGGCGCTCCAGAAGATGGAACAGATTCGGGCGCTTGCCTGGCACGACGAGGTGGATTCGGAAACCGACCTCGCGGGCGAAGACGCGGCCACCGGCGGGCCCGGGCTCTTGCCGTCGCCCGCGGGCACCCTCGACGCAAGCGTGCCGCCGTACGTCGACTACCTGTCGCGCGAGGGCCTCTGGATGGATTCATCGGAGGCGGCCGAGGCCATGTTCGCGCGACGCTGGGCCGTGCAGGCGCACGACGGCGTCGCGGAGACGCTCGTGCTGCGGGTGGTGGTGACGCGCGCGCGTGGGCCGATGAGCCGCACGAGCACCCACGCCGGTCTTCAGGACGTGCAGCTCGTATCCCTGAAAGCGAGGCGCCAGCCGTGAGTGCGGGCGAGCGAGGCGTCACGCTGATCGAAGTGCTGGTGGCCGCCGCCATCCTGCTCGCGGTGACCGCAGCGCTCTTGCAGTTCGCCATGCTCACCCGGCGCCTCGTGCAGGTGCAGGGTGATCTGTCCGACCTGAACCAGCGAGCGCGTGTTGCCGGTGCGCTCCTGTATCGGGACCTCGTGATGGCCGGCGCCGGGCCCTGGCACGGGGCGGATCGCGGCACCCTGACGGGGATCCTCCCGGGGGTCCGTCCCTTCCGCGCGGGCGCCAAGCAGCCGGACCCTGAGCTGGCGTTCGCCGACGATCGCCTTTCGGTTCTCTACGTGTCCGACACGCGCTCGCAAACGGTGCTGGTGTCCGACATGGCGGCGCCCGGCGCTCCCCTCGTCATCAACGCCGCTGCGCCGGGGTGCCCGGGAGGCGGCGCCTGTGGGTTCAGCGCGGGCGATCGTGCACTCATCGTCAAGTCAACCCCTGGAGCCTTCGATGTCTTCACCGTAAGCACGGCCGACTTCAACGTCCTGGCACCGGCCGCACCGCTGTCGGACGCATACCCCGAGGGGAGCGTCGTCGCGGCCGTGACCGAACGTGTGTACTACCTGGATCGTTCGCAACGCCGGCTGATGGTCTACGACGGCGCCCAGACTGACGCGGTCGTGTTCGACAACGTCCGGGATCTTCGCTTCACGTACTTCGGCACTGCCGAGGGGTCGGCAGTGCAGTGGGAGACGTTGAGCCAGGGCGTGCTGACGGATGGCCCGCTGCTGGGGACTGTTCCGAACCGCTTCGATGCCGACCTGCTGCGCGTACGTCGCGTCCGGGTCTTCATCGAGCTCGATGCACCGGACGGGTGGGTGAACTGGGGCGGATGGCGAGGCACCCGGCAGGTGTCGTTCGATGTGACACCGCGCAACCTGGGCATCACACGATGACGGCGTCGCCCCGATCGGCCGGGCAGCGTGGGGCCGCGCTGGTGATCACGCTGATGGTCACGGCCATCGTGACCGCGCTCGGAGGTGCGCTGCTGCTCGTGACGATGGTCGAGAGCGCCGTCGAAGCGAACCACCAGCAGACCCATGCCGTGCGACAGGCGGCGGAAGCCGGGCTCGCCTGCGGCATTGCCGGGCTGGCCGTCACCGAAGACTGGAGCAGCGCGCTGCAGGGCCTCCCCGTGCCGGGCCCGCCGTGCCTCGAGCCCGCCGCCTTCCCGCCGTCGTTCCCTGGGGGCGGCGACATCGAACCCGCGGCCCTGACAGCCGCGCTCCAGGCGATGACCAGCGCGCGCTATGGCACGGTGCCGGACACGCCTCGCTGGGAGCTCTGGATCGCCGGAGCGGCGCCGGGCGCTGCCGCGAGTGGCCCGGTGGTGCTGGTCTGGATTGCAGACGATGAGGGGGAGGACGATGGCGACCCGGCGGTGGACGCGAACGGCGTCCTGTGGGTACGAGCTGAAGCATTCGGACGCGGGTCCGCGCGCACCGCCGTAGAAGCCCTGGTGCGGCGAAACCCTCCCGAGGAGGGGGCGACCGCCGTGATCGGTTGGCGCCTCACGCGGTAAGCGGGCCTGTTACACTTGCGGATCCGTGACTTCCGCCCAGATTCTCATCGTTGAAGACAAGGAATCGCTTCGGACCATGCTCCGGCATGCG